>JABDGR010000116.1 GCA_013285985.1 Verrucomicrobiota bacterium | reverse complement strand
GCCGCGCCGAGGGCTTCGGGCCCGAGGTCAAGCGCCGCATCATCCTCGGCACGTATGTGCTCAGCAGCGGCTACTACGATGCCTATTACCTCCGCGCGCAAAAAGTGCGCACACTGATTCGCCGCGACTTTGAAAACGCCTTCAAGGAAGTGGACGCCGTCCTCACGCCCACTGCGCCAACCGCCGCCTTTAAGCGCGGTGAGAAAACCGACGACCCGCTCGCGATGTATTTAAGTGACATTTACACCATCTCCGTGAACCTCGCCGGCCTGCCGGGCCTGTCCCTCCCCTGCGGGTTTACGAAGAACAACCTGCCCATTGGTCTGCAACTCATTGGCCGGCCGTTTGCGGAAGCGGATCTCTTAGCCATGGGGAAATTATTCGAGACTGCCCATGATTATCATACTCGTCGGGCCCAACTCTAATCTGAATTGTTATATTGTTAAATTGTTTTATTGCTAAAAAATCCGCCACCCAGAGCACGCAACCATTCAACAATTTAGTAATTCAACAATCGAACCATGGAATACGAAGCGGTCATCGGCCTCGAAGTCCACGTCCAACTCAAGACGCGGTCGAAAATGTTCACGCGCGTAGCCTACCGCTACGGCGAGCCGCCGAACACGCTGACGAACCCGGTCGTGCTCGCGCTGCCCGGCACGCTGCCGGTGATGAACGCCGAGGCCGTGCGCAAATCCATCAAGGTCGGCCTGATGTTCAGCTGCCAGATTGCCGAGGTCTGCAAGTGGGACCGCAAAAATTATTTCTATCCCGACAGCCCGAAGAATTACCAGATTTCGCAATACGATAAGCCGCTCTGCCTCGGCGGCGGCGTGGAAATCGAGCTGCCCGGCCCGTCGCGCAACGTCATGGGCGCGCACCGCGTCGTGAAGCTGACGCGCATTCACCTCGAGGAGGACGTCGGCAAGCTCACCCACTTTTCGCACGACAGCCTGATTGACTACAACCGCGCGGGCACGCCGCTTATCGAAATCGTCTCCGAGCCGGACATGCATTCGGCAGACGAGGCCTTCGCCTACCTCACCGCGCTGCGCATGTGCCTCATTAGCGCGGGGATTTCCGACTGCGACATGGAAAAGGGCCAGATGCGCTGCGACGCGAATGTTTCCGTGCGCCCCAAGGGCGAGACGAAACTCGGTACGAAGGTTGAAATAAAAAACCTGAATTCGATTTCCGGCGTGCGCAACGGCGTCGAGCATGAGATTAAACGCCAAACCCAATGTGCGCTCAAAGGCGAGCGCATCGCGCAGGAGACGCGCCGGTGGGACGCGCAATTAAGCGTGACGCAGTCCATGCGCTCGAAAGAGCAGGCGCACGACTACCGTTATTTCCCCGACCCCGACTTGATGCCCGTGCGCACCACGCCCGAGCAGATTGAAAAGCTGCGGAAGGAAATCCCCGAACTGCCCTTCGACAAACAGCGCCGCTACCAGAAGGACTGGGAATTGCCGTACACCATCACCTCCGTCATCTGCTACGACCACGAATTGGCCGCGTATTTTGAGGAAGCCGTCGCCCTCTGCGGGCAGCCCAAGGCCGTCGCCAATTACATCGCCAATGATTTGCTCCGCGAGCTGGCGGCGGAAGCGCCCCACGGTGAATCGCCCAAATCAGCTACGCAGTGCAAAATCACCGCGAAGACCCTCGCGGGGCTGGTCAAGCTCGTCGAAGGCGGCGTGATTTCCAAGCAGATCGCCAAGGATGTCTTCCTCGAGATGTTCAAATCCGGCGAAACCGCCGAGGCCGTCGTGGACCGCAAGGGCCTGCGCGTGCAGAGCGACACCGGTGAGCTGGAGAAAATCTGCGCGGAAATCATCGCCGCTAATCCGAAGCCCGTCGCCGAATACAAAGGCGGCAAGCTCAACGCCATCAACGCCCTCAAAGGCCAGGTGATGAAGCAGACCAAAGGCCAGGCCAACCCGCAGACGGTGGATGAGGTGTTGAAGAAATTGCTCGGTTAATCGTACCGATTCCTCTTTCTCCCGACAGGGCTATAGTTGAAATTGCAGGGGAGCCAAGTATACCATTCCCTTCAAGTACCACTTGCCGCTAACTTTGACAAAAGTTACGGGATAGGCGTGCAAGAGTGCGCCTTCCACATCAGACGTATAAGTGGCTTCGTCGCCCGCGTCATTAAAGGTCGCGGTTTGAGTTTCGAGGCTTTCCCAATACAAAGCACTGTCTGCATTCCTTTGCCGATAGAACTGTTGCATATATGGATCGGAGTCATTCCTCCATCCGTCATAACTTGCTTGAATTTGCGACAGGTCAAACATGCCCAACTTTTCCGGTCGGGTATAAGTTTGCAAAAGCGTCATCTCTTGGCCGGCTCGAATCAAACCCACGATGTCCGGGATGGCGGTTTTCAAACTGGCCCGAGGGTCGCCGGAGGACTCTGCTGAGGGCGTGGCTGCGGTGGCGGAATTCTCCGTTTTGGCAACAGGCGCAATTTTTGGAGCAACGATTTGGCCCGCAGGTGCGGCCAGGTTGGGCTTCGCTGGGCCCGCCTGAGACACAACCGAGATCTTCTCCGTAGACACCACTGACATCGGCCGCATGAGCCACCAAAGGCCCACCGCCATAACGAGGACAACAACCATC
>JABDGR010000115.1 GCA_013285985.1 Verrucomicrobiota bacterium | reverse complement strand
CGGCGTGTGGGTGAGGTAAAAGTCAGCGGTGGCAGTGGCGGCTTTGAGCATCATCGCCTCCAGCGTACGCCAGCCACCGAGCGGTTTCAGTTCCGCGTCGGAGCGCGCGGCCAGAAATTCCAGTTCCTCGGCAAAGCCCAATAGCGCCCAGGCGAGGCCGCGCGTCCAAGTAGTAAATCCGGTGTAACCCTGTTGGGAATTCGGACAGCGGAAGGCGCCGTCGTTAATGTTGAAGATACATTCGTGCGCAACGCGCCCGCGCAGGTCGTAGCTGTCGCGGCCTGCGCCATAATAGACGGAGAACTCGGCAGTCGAGCGAATATGCGCCAGCGCACGCTCGAGCAAATTGATGCGCCGGTCGCCTTCGCCGCACAAAACGTGCCCGAGGGCATGGCTGAGCATCAGCGAGCGGCAGGAGCGGATGGTGTCCACAAACAGCGAGTGCGGGCCGTTGAACGAATAAATGAAACCGCCGCGCGCGTGCCTCGTCCAGCGCGCCGCCTGCACCGCGCCGGAAATTTTCAACGCCAGTTCGTAGAAATTCAATTCCCAGTCGTGGTGCGGGATGCGCTTCTCGCGCATCAGACGGCGCAGGTTACCATAGGTGGAAACGTTGTTGAAACCGTGATCGTGGACACCGGTGTGCGAAACGTGCGCCGCCATGCGCGCAACCGTGTTTTCGCGCCCGAGGCGGAGAAATTCCTTTTCGCCGGTGGCATCAAACTGCAGGATGGCGGAGCCGTATTGAAAGCCCTGCGTCCATTCCGTCCAGCCACGCGCGGTGTAGCGGCCGGCGGCGGTAAACACGGGGGCGCCGCGGGCCGGGTCGAATTTTTTTTCGATGAGCCGGATTTTTTCGCCCGAGAGCTTCCAGAAGCGACCGAGGGCGGGACGCAAATCTTTGGCCGACAATTTTGGATCAAGCTTGAGCATGGAAATGGCCGGCGAGTTTATTTCTTGCCGGAGTTGGCCAGGGTGACGGCCTCACGGGTGAGCGTGGTGATTTTCGCCCAGTCGCGGTTTTTGAGCAAATCGGCCTTGACCATCCAGGTGCCGCCGCAGGCGACCACCTTGGGGAAGGCGAGGTAATCACAGAGGTTGCCCGGCTCGATGCCGCCGGTGGGGATGAAGCGCATCATGCTGTAGGGACCGGCGATGGCCTTGAGATAGGGCAGGCCGCCGCAGGCTTCTGCGGGGAAAAACTTTACCACGTCCAGCCCGTGTTCGAGCGCCATCTCAATGCTGGTGGGGTCGCTGACGCCGGGCGTAATCGGAATGCCGTGGCTGACACAGGAGCCGACGACACGGGGATTGAAACCCGGGGTGACAATGAATTGCGCACCGGCATCCGCTGCGGCCTGCGCCTGCTCGGGTTTGAGGACGGTGCCCGCGCCGACCAGCATACCCGGAATTTGGGCGATAGCGCGAATGGCTTCCAGCGCAGCGGGGGTGCGAAAGGTGACCTCCGCACACGGCAAGCCACCGGCCAGCAGCGCCTTCATGCGTGGCGGAAAGCCGCTGCCAAGATGTCGGGATGGATTATGGAAAACAACCCCAGAAAAAAGGGCCTCCCTTGCGGGAGGCCCTTCTCTACGAAATCACCGTAGTAAACGCTGTCTTGAGCTGGCGTGGTCGCATTGCGAACCAGAGGCCATACGCCTGCGTTACCAACTTTGTCTTGATTCCAACTCCATTGTATTCATTTCTGCCGGATTTTAAAATAAGGTATAATACCTAGTAAATTCAGATTGTTACTCTTAAAAGAACCTTTATAGCTATTCTAATGATCGCGGTATCCAACGCTTCGTCATCGCCAGACTGGCGGGCGCAATCCAGCCGTTGGTCATGCATTCTAAGGGCATCATTGCACAATATGTATATGGTTCTTTTAGCTTTGCCTTGGTTCCTGTCTGGTGGCCCGAATTTCTTCCGGGAGGAATTCGGGCTTTTCATTTTTGTTAAATCATGAAAGACACAACGTATCATGACAACGCCAAAACTTAACCTTGCCTTTGATATTGGCCATTCTTCCATCGGGTGGGCGGTTCTACAGTCAGCGGCAAAGCAAGGACTTAATCCCTCATTACTTGGTTGCGGTGTGGTGCTTTTCCCTGCCGATGAATGCCTAAACTCCCAACGCGCACTTTTTCGGCGCCAACGCCGTCACATTGCGGCTACGCGCAATCGGATTAAGCGACTAAAAGCCTTGTTAGGTCACCTTGGCGTCATCTCGGAAGCACAGCTTAATCAACACCCATCCCCGCACTCCGCCCCTTGGCTATTTGCCGCACGAATCTTTGCGTCGGGTGGCAAGCAAACACTTTCCTGGCCGGAATTGTGGGCAGTTCTACGCTGGTATGCGCACAACCGGGGCTACGATGGCAACGCCGCTTGGGCCCGCGATGAGGCAGAATCAACCGACGATACCGAAAAAGTGGAGAAAGCCAAAGGAATGATGGCGGAATACGGCAAAAACACGATGGCCGAAACTGTCTGCGCCTACCTTGGCCTTGACCCACATGGCAAAAAATCAGCTTCGGCCAAATATTTCAAAGGCACAAATGTCGCCTTTCCCCGTGACGTTGTTGTGGCGGAAGTCCGCCGCCTGCTGGAAGTGCACCGTGGCAAATTATCAAAACTCGACGACGCTTTTATCGCA
>JABDGR010000114.1 GCA_013285985.1 Verrucomicrobiota bacterium | reverse complement strand
GGCGGGTCGTTGCTAACCGGGCAAAAAGCCGCAATTAGTGGGCATGATGGCCCGCATGATGCTCCGCAGGCTCGTGATGTTCGGCGTGGAGCTTGGCGGCTTCATGGAGGTGGTGCTCGGCATGGGCATGGTGGGCATGCGCGACATGGGCGTGGTGGCCGGCCTTTTCGTGGTGGCCGGCTTCATGGGCCTCGGCGGCGGCATGATGGTGCCGGGCGGCGTGCTCGTGGTGTCCGGCGGCTTTGCGGTGGTGCTCGATTTTGTTTTCGTGCGACATAGTGGCGGGGGATTGGAGGGTTGGACTTTTGGGCCTCAGGAGTGAGGCTGGAGACAGCCTACGCGCCGACTACGCCATTTGTGCGGCAATCGCGTAAAAACGCGGGAGATTAAAAACCCACAGCCCACTTTCTTTCAATCTATTCAACCAGCCCTAACCGAATAGACCCACTCACGCCGCGTGGCTGGCGGAAGTCTCGCCGGGTTCGTCGGGGGTGTCCGTAGTGACGGGGGCGGATTCGTCGGAGGCGGAGTCCGTGGTTTCGCGGCGGAGGCGGAGGAGGGGCTTCTTTTTGCCTTCGATGACGGCGGCGTTGATGGTGACTTCCTCAATCTCCGCCTGGTCCGGAATAAGGAACATGAGCTCGAGCATGATGCTTTCCATGATGGAGCGGAGGGCGCGGGCGCCCGTCTTGAGGGCGAGGGCCTTGGCGGCGATGGCGGTGATGGCGTCGCGCGTGAACTTGAGGTTCACGCCTTCCATGGCAAAGAGCTTGGCGTATTGCTTGACGAGGGCGTTCTTCGTCTCGAGTAGGATGCGCTCGAGCTCCTCCTGCGTCAGGGGGTCGAGGACGGAGACGACGGGGAGGCGGCCGATAAACTCGGGGATCATGCCGAAGCGGATGAGGTCCTCGGGCTGGACGGACTTCATGATTTCCTCGGCGGTGAAGGCGTGGGAATTGTCGGCCGCGAGGTTGAAGCCCAGGACCTTGGTGCCGACGCGAGACTGGATGATTTTCTCAAGGCCGACGAAGGCGCCGCCGCAGATAAAGAGAATGTTGGTGGTGTCGACCTGGATGTATTCCTGGTTCGGGTGCTTGCGGCCGCCTTGCGGGGGGACGTTGCAGGTGGTGCCTTCGAGGATTTTCAGGAGGGCTTGCTGGACGCCTTCGCCGGAGACGTCGCGGGTGATGGAGACGTTCTCGGTCTTGCGGCCGATCTTGTCGATTTCGTCCACGTAGATGATGCCGCACTCGGCCTTCTTGACGTCGTAATTGGCGTTCTGGAGAAGGCGCAGGACGATGTTCTCCACGTCCTCGCCGACGTAGCCGGCCTCGGTGAGGGTCGTGGCGTCGGCCATGGCGAAGGGAACGTCGAGGAGCTTGGCGAGGGTGCGGGCAAGGAGGGTCTTGCCGGAGCCGGTGGGGCCGGCGAGCAGGATGTTGCTCTTCTCGATTTCGACTTCGGAAAATTCGGGGCCGAGGGCGCGGGATTCGGCGATGGCGGGGTTGCTCCCCTGCCCCATGAGGCGCTTGTAGTGGTTGTAAACGGCGACGGACAAAACCTTCTTCGCCTGCTCCTGGCCGATGACGTGGCAGTCGAGCGTCTTCTTGATGTCGCCGGGTTTGACGAGCTTGAAGTTGGTGCGCGGGTCGGGCGAGCCGCCGGCGCGGAGCTCGCGGTCAATAATGGTTTTGCAGACGGTGACGCAGGAGTCGCAAATGTAAACGCCGGCGGGGCCCTGGATCATTTTCCGGACCTCGTTGTGGGACTTTCCGCAAAAGGAGCAGAAAGTCATCTTGGTGGACTTAGCCATGCGTAAAGGCGTATTAAAGCACGATTCCCCCTGACAAAGCAAAGCAAAAGGAGGGCAGAAAACCGGCCCAATTTGACGAAAAGTTTACTTCTTCTCCGGCTTGACGACAACGTGGTCGACGAGGCCGTAGGCCAGGGCTTCCTGGGCCGTCATATAGAAATCACGGTCAGAATCTTTTTCAATTTGCTCGATGGCCTTGCCGGAATGCCGGGAAAGAGTTTCGTTGATGACGCGGCGCCAGCGGAGGATTTCCTTGGCGGCGATGGAAATGTCGGACGTCTGCCCGGTGGCGCCGCCGGTGGGCTGATGGAGCATGACGCGGCTGTTGGGGAGGGCGTAGCGCTTGCCCTTGGTGCCGGCGGCGAGCAGGACGGTGGCCATGCTCGCGGCCATGCCGACGCAATAGGTGACGACGTCACAGGAGAGGAAATTGATGGTGTCGTAAATGGCCATGCCGGCGGTGACACTGCCGCCGGGGGAGTTGATGTAGATGTGGATGTCTTTTTTGCCGTCCTCCATCTGGAGGTAGAGGAGCTGCGCGACGATGTCGTTGGCGATGTGGTCGTAAATCGGCACGCCGAGAAAGATGATGCGGTCCTTGAGCAGGCGCGAATAAACGTCCCAGCTTTTTTCGCTGCGGCCGTCGCGCTCGACAACGTTGGGAAGGACGTAGGTCACGGGATTAAAAAAATAGCGCGGGCCTTACGCGGCGGGCGCGGTGGAAACCTTAGCCTGCTGGACCACGAAATCAAGCGTCTTCGCGTGGAGGATGGCGCGCTGCAGTTGCGTGAGCAGGCCGCGGTCTTCCTGGAGCTGCTTGACGATTTGCTCCGGGCGCTGGCGCGTCA
>JABDGR010000113.1 GCA_013285985.1 Verrucomicrobiota bacterium | reverse complement strand
TCACCCCGGGAATGCGATAGGCGGGGTCGGTCCATTCCGGCGCCTGCGTCGGGTCACATTCAAAAAGCTGTGTTTCAAAGCCCACGTCCTTGAAAATCTTGCTCAGCGCCACCATGTAATCATTGTTTTGCGGGCCACCGGGCTTTTGCGGGTCGGTGATGCCGTACTCATTGTCCACCTGCACCAGCAGCAACGGCCCGCCCTTGCTGACCTGCAAATCGTCGACTTGCTTGTACACTTCGCCGATGTAGCGCTTGCACCATTCGAGGAACTTTGGATCCGCCACGCGGATTTTCACATCGGGGTATTTCAGCGTCCAATAGGGAATGCCGCCGTATTCAATTTCGGCGCAGCAATACGGCCCCGGGCGCAGGATGCACCACATGCCGTTGTCCTGACAAAGTTTGAGGACGCGGCGCACATCCGTCATGCCCGTGAAGGTAAACTGGCCCTCCTTCTGCTCAACCTGGTTCCAAAAAAGATAAAAGCTGATGGTGTTCAGGCCCATCGCCTTGGCCTGCTTGATGCGCGTGCCCCAATCCTCCGGCTGCACGCGGCCAAAGTGCATCTCGCCGGAGAGTAGCATCGTCGGCTGGCCATCAATCCAGAATTGGTGGTCGCGCGCCTCAAATTTGTGCGGCTGGCCATCCGGCACAATTTTCGTGAGCGGCAGCGGGGCCGGCGCCGTGGATTGCGCCGCGGCCGCGCTGAAAATCAGGCAGCTGAGCAAAATAAATTTCAGGAGGCGATTTAGGTTAAGTTTATTCATGGGGAAGGAGGAGGTGTTGGATTGGCGCCGCGGCCAGGGCTAAATCCCCGGCCGCCATTCGCGCCGCGGAAGCCGGCGCGGGGCCCGGCATTGTCCAGGGTCACCAGCCACGGCACGGCCGCGGCCTGGATATTGTTCAAAACACCAGTGATTTCCGGCGTCTTCGGGGTATCGTGCAGTTCGAGCACCACGATATCGTTCTCGCCTCGCTTGAGCCATTGGCTCGGCAAAAACAACGACCGCTGCACACCGCGGTCCCAAAACCGGCCCAGGTTGTGGCCGTTGACCCAGACGACACCGAAGCTCCAATTGCGCAGGTCCAGAAAGGTGCTGCCGACTTTATCGAGGATAAATTTGGCGTGGTAGAATGCCGGGCCGGCGGTTGGGGCGTCTGCGGCCTTGAAATTGTCCGGCCCCGACGCGTAGGGCAGCGAATACATTTCCCAGCCCACCAGGTCCTGGCCATCAAGCGCCGCGCCGCCGAGCAGCCCCTTGCGCGCGCGGTCCTGGCTCCGGTCGTTGGTGATCACGCTGACGCGACCGAGATTGTAAACCAAAATATCGAGAGTGGCCGGACCGGCCTGATCTACCGCAATTTTACTGCTCTCCGGCCCCAAGCCACGATACGCCTCGCCGACAATTTTCCCATTCACCATGACGATGGTGTAATCCGACGCCTGCTTGAGTTCGAGCGCGCCCTTGAGCCCGTTGTCGAATTTCTTGCGGTAGAGCACAAAGCCAGAATCCTGATCGAGGTCTTCCATCGAAACCGTGTGATCCGCGATTTTTGCGGGCTTGGCCGGGAGCGTGGCAAGCAACGGTTCCTTTTCCGTGAATTTGATGGCCGGCAATTCGATGACGGTAGGCTCGGGCGGCGGATCGGGCAGTTTGAGATTCAAGCGCGTGCTGAGCAGTTGGCGGAAGGCCCGAAATTTTTCGGTGGTGCGGCCAGCCTCGTCAATCGGTGCACCGTATTCGTAACTGGTGAGAATGGGCAGGTATTCGATGCTGCCATTGGAAAATCCGTAATTCGTACCGCCAAAAAACATGTAGAGGCAAAAGGAGTCCTGATTATCCAGTAGGGAATTGATCCAATTCAGGTTGGCCTGCATGGGGCTGCGGTTGCGGTAGGTGCTGTTGAGTTCCTGGCCCCAGCCCGCAAACCACGCCGTATAAACCTCGGGGACGTAGACGGGAAAATCGCCCAAGTCGTCGAGTAGTTGCTGGTTGGCCGCGCCACGCAGGCCGTTCTGCTCGGCCATCACGCCCGGCAGCAGCCGCGAGGCCGGCTCGGGCGCGGGGTCGCAAATGAACATCTGGCACTCGAAGCCCACGTCCTTGAAAATTTTCTGCAGCGAGACCATGTAGTCATTATTCGCGGGGCGGCCATTGCCATACTCATTCTCAATTTGCACCATGATGAGCGGCCCGCCTTTGCTCACCTGCAAATCGCCGACTTGTTTGTAAACCTGCTCAATGTATTTACGGCTCCACTCGACGTATTTCGGATCGTTCGTGCGGATTTTCACGTCCGGGTACTTAGCCGTCCACCACGGGATGCCGCCATAATCTGTTTCCGCACAGCAATACGGCCCCGGGCGCAGGATGGCCCACATGCCGTTGTCCTGGCAGAGCTTGAGCACGCGGCGCACATCCGTCATGCCGGTGAAGTCAAACTGGCCTTCCTTCTTTTCCACCTGGTTCCAAAAGAGATAAAAACTAAGAGTATTCAGGCCCATCGCCTTGGCCTGTTTGATGCGCGTCTCCCAATCCTCCGGCTGCACGCGGCCAAAGTGCATCTCGCCCGCGATAATCATCGTCGGCTGACCATCAATCCAAAACTGGTAGTCGCGCGCCTCAAACTTGTGCGACTTGCCGTCGGACACAATTTTCGTCATCGGCAAATCCACCGGATTGGCCGAAGTATCCGGCGCCGCCGTTTGCGCGGACGCCGCGCTGAAGACAAATCCGCC
>JABDGR010000112.1 GCA_013285985.1 Verrucomicrobiota bacterium | reverse complement strand
TATCCGGATGCCGAACAAGAGGCCGAGGAACGCTCTTTCTCCCGCGACGACAGTTTTCGCACGCCCCACTCCGAAACCGACGAGGACAACGGCGGCGATGACTCGGCACACTCGGGCGAACAGCATGAAGGCCGCGAGGATCGTGGCCCCCGTGAAGAATCTTTCCGCGAGGAAGACACTGCGCCGGTGGCGGCCGATTCACGTGAAGGACCTTCCCATGACGCGCCGGAACATCGCGGCCCCGATGATCGTCGGGAATCTCATCAACGCTCCGCTCCGCATTCTTCCCGTCCGCCGCAAGGTGGTGGAGAACGTCGCGGTGACGCGGGCCAGCGTGGCGGCGGCCAACAAAGTGGTGGTGGCCAGCGCCGGCATCGCGGTTTCGGACGCCGGCCCCCGCCCGGCGGCGGCCGCGGCCCCGGTCGCGAGTAATCCGTGGCCCGGGTCTGATTTAAAGTGTTTTCCCCGTCCGGGGATTGTGTAACCTGCTCCCACCCCGTTATGTTTTTCCGCCCCATGGTTTGCCTGCCGGCAATGGCTTTGGCCGTGCTGGCCGTCGCGGCCGATGCTCCCGTGCCGGTCAAAGTCAACCTTTCGCCCTCGTACAAGGTTGGCCAAAAATTCCATTACGCGGCCTCCATGACCTACACCATGGCCCAATCAAAAATTCGCGGTGATTCCGGTTACGCGCAAAGGGGCTTCGGCCAGTCATTTGCCGGGCAGTTGGAGGCCGATGGTGAAGTGCTGGCGGTTTTTCCCAACGGTTCGCCGAAAAAAATCAGTTTTACGGTGAAAAGCATTTCGGCAAACACCGACGTTGACGATATTGCCGGGTTGCCTGGCGCCGGCGCTAAAATCACTCTCGAGGGCGGCGCGTCCGGCTCCCTCATCACGATCGACGACAAGCCCGCCGTCGGGCAGGCGGGCGAAGCCATCGGTAAGCTGGTCTTCTCTGGCAATGAAAAACTGTCCGAGCTGGCCGCCCTTTCCCCCAAAGAACCCGTGTTGGTCGGCGCAACCTGGCCGGTGGCGAACTTCGATTTTCTTCCTGGCGCGAAAAACCCGAATGCCAAAACCCAAGCCTCCGGCCAGATGAAACTCATTTCCGTCACCGGCACGGGCGACAGTCAGACGGTGTCGGTTTCCGGCCAGCTATCCATCAGCAGCCCGGCCACCACCTCGGAAAATAGCACTGCAGCGACCAAATACACCTACGATCTCGCCGTGCCCGCCACCACGACCAAAGGCACCTTCAAGGAAACCTACACTTCCAGCGCCAAGAACACGCAAGTGACCGCCGGGAGCGCCGACGAGCCGCAGACGGAGATTATCACCACCATCGAGGCGGGCAAAACCACCGCGATCAATTTCCTGTAATCGCCCCGAAATTTATTTTCCCGGTTTGGTGAACGGCCCGCCCGCGACAATCGCCGCCTGCGCCGCGCGATACTGGGGCTCCAGCTCGCCGGTGGCAGCAATGCTCATGCCCAGGTTGCGGATGATGCCATCCGTGAGGCCGTAAATCCAGCTGTGCACCATTACCTGCTGGCCCCGGTGCCAGGCATCGCGTAAAATGGAGGTCTGGCACACGTTGCCCACCTGCTCAATCACGTTCAATTCGCACAAAAGATTCGTCCGCAGTTCGTCCCCGCGGACGGCCTGCACGCTGGCATGGTGCTTTTCGGATACATCCTGCACGTGGCGCAGCCAGTTGTCGGCCAGCCCGATCCGGTCGCCCCGCAGCGCCGCGCGCACACCACTGCAGCCGTAGTGCCCGCACACGATGATATGCTTCACCTTCAGCACATCTACCGCGAACTGCATCACCGACAGGCAGTTCAGGTCCGTGTGCACCACCACGTTGGCCACGTTGCGGTGCACAAACAACTCACCCGGCAGCAGGTTCACGATTTCGTTCGCCGGTACCCGGCTGTCGGAGCACCCAATCCACAAATATTCGGGCGACTGCTGCCGCGAGAGTTTCGAAAAGAACTCCGGGTCGCGGGCCCGGATGGCGTCCGCCCAGGCGCGGTTCTGTTTAAAGAGGTGCTCCAGTGGTCCCATGCAGGGACAATCCTTGGAGAGTCTGGAAAATTGTCGATAGCAATTTTCTTTGCCCTAAACTGATTTTGCGCCGATTTCCCGGCCAAAGATGTTTATTTTCCTGTTTTTTAAGCTCCCCGCGCCAGCACTTTGAACACATATGGCACTGGCCCGGCCGGTCCGGGATGTTCCTCAATTAACTTCGTGAACCCCGCGCGGGCAAAGGTCTCCAGCGGCAGGAACGTGTCGGCTTCGAAATCCGCATCAATCACCGTCACATAAACCCGGTCGGCCAGGGGCAGCGATTCGCGGTAAATCTCCAGGCCGCCGGCAATCCAGATTGGGCCCGCGTGCGCCGACTCCTGGGCTATTTTCAACGCTTCGGGTCGAATTCAACCCCTCGCGTCGGCATCGCCAGCGTCATCCACAATTTTTGGTCCAGTTGCTGGAGGTTCAGCAAATCCGCCGCGTTGCGGAACATGACCTGGTCCACGCCGCCCACCCGAAAAAACTTCCAGTCGTGCAAGGGTTCGTTGTTCATGTAAACGGGCGTGGTCTGAGCCGACAGCCACCCTTAGCCTTTTGCACCAACACTCAAGGCTCGTCCACCCCTTTTTCACCTTTGGCTAGTGGCGTCGTGTTCGTCCGCTATCCCTCGGCTCGAAGCCGCCACCCCGTCTAAAGCTATCACCCCAAACGGGGAAAAGCTTGGGTAAAACATTCGTAA
>JABDGR010000111.1:493-2782 GCA_013285985.1 Verrucomicrobiota bacterium | reverse complement strand
CACCGTGAGTTTGCCGGAGGCATCGAGCAGGCCGATTTCGACGGGCCATTTGTAATAAAACGGTGCAACCCCGCCATTACGGATTTTGACCCACACGCCCAGGCCGCTGCCCGGTTTCATACTGAGCGCGGCGGCGGTTACCGTGAGTTCGTAGCCCATGCGGCGCGCACCCGCGAGCGCGCGTTCCAGTTTCGCGCCTTCGAGCTGGTTGCGAAACACGCCGGTGTTCATCAGCCACGTCGCGTGGGTGGCCTCGAGGCACGGGCCGAATTCCTGGCCTTTCGGCGCGCCGGTGAGGTCGTCCCAAAGCGTGTCCCAGATTTCCGGCCGCACCTCGCCGCCGACAGGCTGGGTTTTCCATTTATCCAGAGCGTTGGCGAGTTTCATTTTGCCCATGAAAAACGTGTTCGGCTTTTTGTCTGCCGTGGGCAGGGTGTCCCAGGAAAACGAGTCGTCGTGGTAACCCATCGGCTGCGCATGGTTGTCGGCGTAGTACGAATCCTCCGGCCCGGCGGGGTAGCGCACGAGGAGCTTAGTCTTGTGGAAGGCCTTCGCGTAGGCATCCATGACTTCGGTCTGAACGGCTTTGCTGGCGAACCGCTCGGGGAAGTCGGCGGTGTGCCACTCGCCCCAATAGCCGAGCAGGCCGATCGTAATGAAGGCGAGGCGCGGGTCGCCATCGTAGCGCGCGCCGAACGCGGCGATAAAGTCCTTCAGCACGGCGCGCAGCCGCGGGTCCTCATAATTGGGCGAGAGGCTGAGGCCGTTATTCTTCCGGCCATCGTAGGTGTAGGTCTTGAGGCCTTCTTCGAGGAGGAATTTGGGCGTGCCGGGCGTCTTGCCGGGATAATCGAGGTACACGCGCATCACCGCCTGGTGCCCCTTCGCCGCGATGGCGGCGAGGCGCTTATCCATCGGCGTCCAGTCGTAGGTTTTTTCCTTGGGCAGCAAATCCGCGAGCGGGATATAAAACCATTCGAGACTGTGCGGAAAGTTGGCTTCGCCCTTGTCCCCCGCGTAAGGCACGAAGCCCTTGAGCGGGTTGTCCACCGGCGCGGGCGCATAGGCGAGCGGATGGAAATCCTGCGCGAGAGCTGGGAGCGCAAGCATGCACAATAACATTACCCAACGCCCGGGCAATAGGTGCCGCATGCTTTTCCTTAACACCGCCAAAAAGTGCACAAATAAAATCATTTTTAAAAATCACTTCTTCGGCACCATCTTCAAATCCTCAATCCAGTCCATGAAGCGCTGGTTCCAGGTACCGACGGGGAGTTCGGTGGGTTCGAGGGCGAAACCGTGCGCGCCGCCGGCATACAGGTGCATCTCGACAGGGATTTTCGCGTCGAGGTAGGCGTTATAAACTTTTACGGCGTTGACGGCGTGCGCGCTGTCCTCCGTCGAGCCGATGAGCAAGACCGGCGGGGCGTCTTTGGGAACAGTCAGGGGCGCGGTCATCGTGCCGGTGTAAACGAGCACATTGAAATCCGGGCGCGAGCTGGCGCGCTCGACGGGGTCGGCGTCGTCGGCCTTTCCGGCGTCAAAGCGCACTCCTGCATACGTGGCGACGGTGCCGCCAGCGGAAAAACCCATGAGGCCGATGCGCTTCGGGTCCACGCCCCAGTCGGTAGCGCGGCTGCGCACGAGGCGGATGGCGCGCAGGGCGTCTCCCACCGAAGTATCGAGCGTGTATTGCGGAAAGTTGGGCGTTTTCGACAGGCGGTATTTCACGACGAATGCGGTGATGCCGACGCTGTTGAGCCATTTCGCAATGTCGCGGCCTTCATGGTCGATGGTCAGGGTGTTCGCGCCGCCGCCGGGGCACACGAGCACCGCCGCGCCGTTCGCTTTGCCCTTGGGCGCGGGAAAAACAAAAAGGGATGGATAATGAACCGGCGAGAGATGGCCGTGCGGGCTGCGCGCGGTAGGCGCGGAATAAACTTCCTTCGCGGTCACGCCCTCGGAGCCGGGCGCGCCGTTGGGCCACAGGAGGATTTCCATGACGTCCGGCCAGGGCGAGGCGGCAAAGGCCTGGCCGCAGAGGAGGCTGAGGGCGAATACACCGGGTAACCATTTAGATTTGGGGTAGTTCATGGGGTGGTGGATTTGGGCCGCGCCGGAACGCCGCTCGTGAGGCTTTCGATGGGGGCGGAGTCGTCGGTAAGGACGGGAGCGGCGAGGTAATTGGCGGGGGGCTTGGGTTGGAAGCTGTCGAGGCGGTCGAGGAAATTTGGGAAGATCATTTTCTTTGCGGCGATGAGGGCGTCAGCATTTTTCTTGAGTGCGGAG
>JABDGR010000111.1:0-483 GCA_013285985.1 Verrucomicrobiota bacterium | reverse complement strand
CAATGACGTCGTTGAGGCTCGTCTTGGCCTCGAAGATGTAAACCTGCGGGAAGACTTCCTTCAGCGTGTGATAGACGGAGGCAATGATGTCACTGGTGTTGTAACCTTTGAGGACAGTGATGACGTTGTAGGCAAGCACGCCATTGGGCGCGAGGTGGTCCTTCACGATTTGGAAAAACTCCTGGGTGATGAGATGCGGCGGGATGCTCGCGCCGTAGCGGCCCTGCGTGTAGGCGTCGAGCAGGATGGCGTCATATTTGTTTTTGGAGCGGACGAGGAACTGGCGGCCGTCGAGGACGTTGAGCTTCTGCCGGTCGCCAGTTGTGTAGGAGAAATATTTTTGCGCGACGTCGGCGACCATGGGGTCAATCTCGACGGTTTCCATGCTGACTTCGGGATGGTAATGGACCATCGCCTTCTGGGTGCTGCCGCCACCGAGGCCGAGCATCAGGATGTTTTTCGCGTCGGGCTTCCACAGCCAGG
>JABDGR010000110.1:1620-2913 GCA_013285985.1 Verrucomicrobiota bacterium | reverse complement strand
TTACGGCGCCCTCGGCCTCGGCGAAGAGGACGTCAGTCACGTTGGAGAACAATTGCATGCGCCCCTGCTTTTCCGCCGAATGGCGTGGTTCGAGCGTCAGGTAATAAGAACCCAGGACAATGTCCTGCGACGGCGTAAGGATGGGCTTGCCGCTAGAGGGCGAGAAGATGTTGTGCACCGACATCATCAGCAGCTTGCACTCCATGACCGCCTCGATGGACAGCGGCACGTGGACGGCCATCTGGTCCCCGTCGAAGTCGGCATTGTAGGCCGTGCAGACGAGCGGGGTGAACGCGGATGGCGTCGCCTTCAATGAGAATCGGCTCGAAGGCCTGGATGGAAAGGCGGTGGAGGGTAGGCGCGCGGTTAAGCAACACCGGGTGGCCCTTGGTGACTTCCTCGAGAATGTCCCAGACTTCCGGCGAGCGCTTTTCAATCATCTTGCGCGCCCCGCGCACCGTGTGGACGAAGCCTAGTTCTTTGAGACGGCGGATGATGAAGGGCTCAAAGAGGATGAGCGCCATCTTTTTCGGCAGGCCGCATTGGTGAAGTTTCAATTCCGGACCAATGACGATGACGGAACGGCCCGAATAATCCACGCGTTTGCCGAGCAGATTTTGGCGGAAACGCCCTTGCTTGCCCTTGAGCATGTCGCTGAGGCTTTTGAGCGGGCGATTGCCCGCGCCGGTGACGGCCCGGCCATGGCGGCCGTTATCAAAGAGCGCGTCCACCGCTTCCTGCAACATGCGCTTTTCATTGTGGATGATGACCTCCGGCGTCTTCAACTGCAGGAGGTTCTTGAGGCGGTTGTTGCGGTTGATGACGCGACGGTAAAGGTCGTTCAAATCGGAAGTGGCAAACCGGCCGCCTTCGAGAGGCACGAGGGGGCGCAAATCGGGCGGAATGACGGGGACGACATCCAGCACCATCCACTCGGGGCGCGTCTTGGAGGCGATGAAGCCCTGGACGACCTTGAGGCGCATGGCCACTTTCTTTTTGATCTGCTTGGAGCGGGTGCCGTGCATTTGCTCCTGCAGTTCAACCACGAGCGATTCGAGGTCGAGCTTGGCCATGGCATCCTTGAGGGCGGCGGCGCCCATCTTGGCGACGAAGGCGTCCTCACCATGCTCGTCAATGGCCTGCAAATATTCCTGTTCCGTCAGCAGTTGCTTGGTTTCCAGCGCCGTCTTGCCGGGGTCCACCACCAGGTAATTTTCGTAATAGATGACCCGCTCAAGGTTGCGCGCCGTCATGTCCAGCATCAGGCCGAGGCGGCTGGGCATGGACTTGAGG
>JABDGR010000110.1:0-1610 GCA_013285985.1 Verrucomicrobiota bacterium | reverse complement strand
GAACCAGATGTGCGAAACGGGCACGGCCAGCTCAATGTGGCCCATGCGTTCGCGGCGCACGCGGGCGACGGTGACTTCGACGCCGCAGCGATCGCACGTGACGCCCTTGAATTTGATGCGCTTGTATTTGCCGCACGCGCACTCATAGTCGCGCACCGGCCCGAAAATGCGCTGGCAGAACAAGCCACCGGGTTCGGGCTTGAAGGTGCGGTAGTTGATAGTCTCCGGGTTCTTGACCTCGCCGCGCGACCAGGAACGGATGATATCAGGCGAGGCGATGGAGATGGAGACAGTGTCAAACAACTGCTCTTTTTCGCCTCCGAGAAGTTCGCGGGCTTCTTTTTCGGAGAGAGAGGGAGTGGCGGTTCTCATGGCGATGCGGGAAACGAAGTGAAGGATGAAGGGTGGAACGGGCTCGGAACGGTCGTTAGGTCGTGACGCTCAACGGAACGGCTTTGAAGCCCAAGGCGTCCTCGGTGCCCAGACGGATGTCGAGGCACAGGCTTTGCATTTCCTTGATGAGGACGTTGAAAGACTGCGGTGTGCCGGCCGAAAGCGAGTTGTCGCCCTTGACCAGTTGCTCGTAAATCTTGGTGCGGCCCTGCACGTCGTCGGACTTGACGGTGAGCAGTTCCTGGAGGGTGTAAGCAGCACCGTAGGCTTCGAGCGCCCAGACTTCCATTTCGCCGAAGCGTTGGCCGCCGTATTGGGCCTTGCCGCCAAGCGGCTGCTGGGTGATGAGGCTGTAGGGGCCAACCGCGCGGGCGTGAATCTTGTCCGCCACTAAGTGGTTGAGCTTCATCATATAGATGTAGCCTACGACCACGTCCAAATCGAACGGCTCGCCGGTACGACCATCGTAGAGGCGGGTCTTGCCGCTTTCGGGCAACTTGGCTTCCTTGAGATAGGCGCGGATTTGCTTTTCCGCAATGCCGTCGAAGACGGGGGTGGCGACCCGCAAGCCGAGTTTCTTACATGCCCAGCCCAAGTGGGTTTCCAGCACCTGGCCGACGTTCATGCGCGAAGGCACCCCCAGCGGGTTAAGGACGATTTCAATCGGCGTGCCATCCGGCAGGAAGGGCATGTCTTCTTCGGGCACGATTTTGGCGACGACGCCCTTGTTGCCGTGGCGGCCGGCCATTTTGTCACCGACCTGCACCTTGCGCTTGGTGGCGATATAAACTTTGACGTTTTTGACGACGCCCGCATCCACGAGGTCGCCGCTCTCCACACTGTCCACCTTGCGCTGGCGCTCGAGTTCGAGGTCATCGAACTTGTGCTGGTAGTTGTCCACGATCTCCATGATCTTTATCTTCACCGGGGAAGGATCGATCTGGATGTTGCGCGACACACTGGCCAGGCGGCGCAGCAGCGTCTTGGTAATTTTACGGTTGGCCGGGATGATGACTTCCTTCGTCTCAGCATTGAGCACGTCGAGCGGGATTTTTTCTCCCAGCAGGATATTGGACAACGCCTCGGTGAGGTCCTCGCGCAGCTTGTCAGCCTGGGCGCGGTATTCCTCGTTGATTTTCTTGGTCTGGCGACGACGGTCGGAGGGCGAGAGCTTCTCGTGCTCATGGTCAACGCGGGACGAGAGCTTGACGTCCATC
>JABDGR010000109.1 GCA_013285985.1 Verrucomicrobiota bacterium | reverse complement strand
TTTTAGCACCCAGGAACACCCGCGGGAATACTATTCGTTCGCCGAAGAGCTGATTAATGGCACGATTGAGCACCAGGCAAAGATAGATGAGTTGATTAAAAACAACGCCCATAACTGGGCCTTCAACCGCATTGCCCGCGTGGATCTGGCCATCCTGCGCCTGGGAATCTTCGAGCTGCTGCACCGCCGCGACATTCCGCCGGTCGTCACCATCAACGAGGCCATCGAGCTGGGCAAAACGTTCTCCAACCCCGATTCGCGGCGCTTTCTCAACGGTATGCTGGACAAGGTTAAGGACTCACTCGATCGCCCGTCACGGACAGCAGCCGAGAATTAAGCGACCATGCGCTCGCTGCTGAAAAAATTTACGGAAGGCCTCAAGCGCACCACGCCGACGTTCTCCGCGGCTTTGGGCAAAGTTGGCGGCCTGTTTTCACGCTCACTGGATGCCGCGAGCATCGAACAACTCGAAGAGGCCCTTTACGGTGCGGATCTCGGTGTGGAAACCGCCGGGGAAATCCTGGCGGAAATCAAGGCCGCTTGGAAAAAAGACCCCGCCTTGCGCGGGCAAGATGCCGCAAAAATTGGCGCCGCGGTTTTGAAAGGTGCATTGGCGGGTGCGGAAAAGCCACCGGTGCTTTCATACAAACCCGGCCAGCCGGAGGTCATTTGCCTGGTTGGGGTCAACGGCTCGGGCAAAACGACGACCGCGGCCAAGCTGGCAGCCTATTATCAAAAACAGGGCCGGGGCGTCGTGCTCGGGGCCTGCGACACCTTTCGAGCCGCGGCCAACGAGCAGCTCAAATCATGGGCCACGCGCCTGAACGTGGAAATTATTTCCAGCCAGACAGGTGCCGATTCCGCCGCGGTAGCCTTTGACGCCTGGCAGGCGGCCGCCAAGCGCGGCAAAGACCTCGTCGTGCTCGACACGGCGGGCCGGCTGCACACGAAGCACAACTTGATGGAGGAATTAAAAAAAATCCGCCGGGTGCTCCAAAAGCACGACCCCGCCGCGCCGCGCCACCGCTGGCTCGTGCTCGACGGCTCGCTCGGGGTCAATTCCATCGAGCAAGCGCGGGTCTTCCATCAGGCATTTGACCTGACCGGGTTAATTATCACCAAACTCGATGGGACGAGCAAAGGCGGCGCACTGGTGGGCATCCACCGCGAACTCAAGTTGCCGATTCACTTCGTCGGCCTCGGCGAGCAGCCGGAGGACTTGCAGCCGTTTACGGTCGAAGATTTTGCGGACGCGTTGTTTGGCGTGGAGGAATAGTTCACGGTTTCAACCAGCGGGTAAACCGATCCAGGGTCGCCTGGCAGCAGCAATCCTTACCGAGCCAAATCGTTTTGGGTAAGCACCGTAATCTGATTACGCTTGAGTACCTCGGCCGCGAGTTCGGGGTCCTCGAGGCGCAGGACCAGGCCCGTCTTGCTATGGGGGCGCATGAGAAAGGGATATATATAATGGATGTTGATTTCGGCCTGAACGAGCGCAGAGGTCACCTGTTGCAGGCGCGCCTCCGTGTCGATCTCGACCGCGAGGACCTCGGCCAGGCTGTGGGAAAAACCTTGCGCGGACAGGAGCGGCGCCGCCATTTCGGGATAATCCACGACGAGGCGGATGATGGTGCTGTCCGTCGTGTCCACGAGGCACAGGGCGAGGACATGGACATCCTTGCCGGCGAGAAGCGAGATTACGTCGTGCAAGCGCCCGACCTTGTTCTCCGCGAAGACGGAGAACTGTTTGACGACGCCACTGTGGCTGCTTTTGCGGGTGATGGTCGCGGACATGTCGGAGCCAAGAAGCGCCGCGCCAACCACGCGCAGCAAACCGGCCTTTGCTTGGCTGACAGGATATTCTAGACAAAGGGCGCGCGTTTAGCACGCCCAATTTCAGCGGAGCCGGCCGGGGTATTTCCCGATTGCTTCCCGCGGGAAGGTTCGGGCATAAACACGGTCAGCTTACCCCATCCATGCCTTATCAACCTGACCTCAGGCGCTACGAAAAAATCTCCTTTGCCCGCAGCGGGCGCAGCGGCCTGCTGCTGCCGCGCATCTCGCTGGGTTTGTGGCATAATTTTGGGGACGACAGCAACCGGAATGAGGCGCGGGAATTGATCCTGGGCGCGTTCGACCGCGGCATCACGCACTTTGACCTGGCCAACAACTACGGCCCGCCGCCCGGCTCGGCGGAGGGCAATTTCGGAAAAATTTTCCAGCAAAACCTGGCCGCCCACCGCGACGAGCTGATCATCTCCACCAAGGCCGGCTACACGATGTGGCCCGGCCCGTATGGCGACTGGGGCTCGCGCAAATACCTGCTCGCCAGCCTGGACCAAAGCCTGAAGCGGATGCAGCTCGAATATGTGGACATTTTTTATTCCCACCGGCCCGACCCGCACACGCCGCTGGAGGAAACCATGGGGGCGCTGGCGCACGCCGTCCGCAGTGGCAAAGCGCTGTATGCCGCGCTGTCGAACTACGGGCCGGAGCAGACCGCGGCCGCGGCGAAAATTTTGCGCGAACTCGGCACGCCCTGCCTCATCCACCAGCCGCGGTACAACATGATTGATCGCAAGCCGGAACAGGGCCTGTTTGCCGTACTCGAACACGAAGGCATTGGCTGCATCCCTTTCAGCCCGCTCGCGCAGGGGATTTTAAGCGAGCGCTATCTGGACGGGATGCCGGAAGGTTCGCGCGCGACGCGCAACATATTCCTCAAGACGGAAACCGTGGAACGGCACCGGCCGATGATTCAAAAACTGCAGGCGGTGGCTCAGGCCCGCGGGCAGACGCTGGCGCAAATGGCCCTGGCCTGGGTGCTGCGCCAGCCGGCAGTGACGAGCGTGCTGCCCGGGGCCAGTTCGCTGAAGCAAATCGAAAGCAACCTCGCGGCGGTGCAAAACACCAAATTCTCCCCGACGGAACTCGCGGCGATTGACGACGCCGTGGCG
>JABDGR010000108.1 GCA_013285985.1 Verrucomicrobiota bacterium | reverse complement strand
CTGGACGAGGCCTCCACTTGCCCGCAGCCGGAGGTCTGGCTGATGGTGTACAACCTGGCCATTGCCAAATGGGCCCATGCCGACCCAGCCGGCGCGCTCGCCTATGCCAAGGCGAAAGCCATAAAGCCGGGCATACTTTTCGGCGGAATTGCGTTAAGCCCCGTATTTACCGCCTGGGCGGCGGATGACCCGCACACCGCGTTGGCCGCGGCGGCGAAACTGGAACGGGTTTCCTTTCGCGCCCTGGCGGTGCAACAAGTGCTGTCCATCTGGGTGCAAGGCGACAACCCGATGGATGCGATAAGCGCGGCCAAAAGCCTTCCCAAGGGCCTGCTCAAGACCGACCCGCTCCTGGCCGCGTATCAGGCCTGGGCGGAAATTGATCCCTCGGGCGCGCTGGCCAATTTGCCGCTGATCAATAACGCCACGACCCGCCGCAACGTGCTCAGCGACATTATCACCACCATTGCCGCGAGTGATCCAAAGCAGGCGCTCGACATGCTGCACGACCAGCCCATCGGCTGGCAAAAGAACCAGCTGTATAACAGCGTGCTTCAAACGTGGGCGGAACAGGATCCCGCCGCCGCGCTGGCCGCGCTGCAAAGCCTGCCAGCGGGCGCCGTGCGCGCCGCCGCGGCCCAGAGCGTTTATCGCGGTTGGGCAGAAGAGGACGCCGCCGGCGCACTGCAGGCCATCCAAGCCCTGCCAGCAGGACAGGAGCGAAACCTCGCCCAACAATCCGTGCTGAATGCCCTGGCCCAACAAGACCCGGCCGCGGCGGCCAAGTACCTGGAAACGCTGCCTCCGGGCAGCTACCGCAACACGCTTATTACGTCCACGATTAAGACGTGGAGCGATTCCGACCCGGCCGCGGCGCTCGCGTGGCTTGGCGCCAACGCCAAAGGCTCCACCTACACCAACAACCTTTCCGGCATTTTAACCAACCTCAGTGGGAGTGACCCGGTCGCGGCGCTGGCGTATGTGTCGCAGTTGCCGCAAAACAACCAGCGCGAATCCAACTACGAAACAGTTTTGGGCCAATACGCTAAGAATGACCCGAGCGCGGCGGTGGACTGGTTGAATAAAAACCTCTCGGGCAGCGAGCACGATGCCGCGCTGGCCAGCGTGGTGAGCCAAGTGTCGAAAGTTGATCCCGACACGGCGGCGACTTTATACAGCCAGATGCCCGCGGGTGGCCCGCGCGACAGCATCACCGTGGCCGTCGCGAACCCGCTGGCGAACCAGGACACCCAAGCCGCCCTCGATTGGGTGCAAAATTTGCCGGCGGATACCGCGGACAGTGTCCGCAGCCAAGCCATGCAAACCGTCATCAAAACCTGGACTAAAGCGGATCCCGCGGGAGCGGCCAATTACGTGCAAAACCTCGCAAGCGACCCGGATATGGCCGGGGCCGTCGGCGGCGTCTCGTATGCCTATGCGCAGCTTGACGGTCCGGCCGCACTGGTCTGGGCGCAGTCGCTTCCTCCCGGCCCGACTCAGGATAACGCCGTCCGCAGTTCCATCACCGGCATGGCGCAAATGGACCCGCAAACGGCGTGGCGAAACGCCAATGCGATTGTCCAACAGCAAGGCACCATCAATGCGCAATCCGCCATCAATGGGCCGACCCTCCGCCAAATCATCACCGCGTGGGCCGAAACGGATCCGGCCAGCGCCGCCCAAGCGGCGCTCAATATAAGCACGGATGGCACCCGGATAAACTCCATTACGGCCGCGGCCGCAAGCTGGGCGCAACAGGACCCCGCAGGCCTCGCCACCTGGATGCAATCGTTGCCCGAGGGCGCGGAGCGCGATGCGGCCACCGCCCCCTACATCGCCTCCCAAGCGGCCTCCGACCCGGAAGCAGCGTATAAACTGGCGGTAAACATCGGAGACCCCATCAGCCGGTACAACATGGTCCTCGTCAGCATCGGGGCTTGGGCAAAGAAAGACCCTGCCGCCGCCCAAGCTGCCCTGGCCAATGCGCCCATTACTCCGGCCCAGCAAAAGACCATCGCCAATGTCATTAAAAAATTATGAGGGCCTTGACCAAAACCTTTTTGAAGTTTTTTGCGCAGTTATCAACACCCCCCGGAGCCCCCGGGGTGTTTTTTTGGCCGGATTCCGGCTCGCGTGGGCTATGGACTGTCGCTAGAGGTTTAGCGTCCTGGCATGAACAATCCAACTCCACCGGATGCGACGCCCGCAGTCACACCGGAACGTCGAATAAAATGGCTGGGGGCTGCTCTGGCGGTATTGGAGCCGTTGTCGGTTGCCGGTTTTTTTGTATTCATGCTGACCCAAAGCTGGCTGCGCTGGTCGGACCCGCTGATTGATTTCCCCCGCGACCTTTACATCGCCTGGCGGCTGAACGAGGGCGATTTGCTGTACCAAAAAATCTCGAATTGGTACGGGCCGCTGGCGAACCTGGCCGAAGGCGCCGGCTTTAAGATTTTCGGCATGGGCTTGGACACGATCGTGTGGATGAACATTGGCTTGACGGTGCTGGTGCTGCTGTTGCTGCGCGGCATTTTTGGCGCAATCGGCAACCGGCTGATGGTCTGGCTGTGCTCGGTGACCTTTATTTTTGTTTTTATGGCAGGTCATTACACCGCGATGACCGGCTACAATTTCATCACCCCATACGTGGCGCAGTCCACCTACAGCTACCTGGGGCTGCTGCTGGGGCTGTGGGGCTTGTTGAAACATTTAAAATCTAACCGACCGGTTTGGCTTGGCGTCGCCGGGCTGGGCCTGGCGGTGGCGTATTTGGACAAGCCGGAGGCCGTGCTGGCGGCGTCGGGGGCCATCGGTATATATTTTTTGGCGCAATTCGTGCGCACGGCGCGTATCGGCGGTCTGGCGGCCGGCTGGCGGTGGCTGCGAAAATCGGCCGGCTGGTTCTTGGGCGGTTTTATGAGTCTCTGGCTGGTGGTGTTTGCTTATTTTTGCGCGAAGGGTG
>JABDGR010000107.1 GCA_013285985.1 Verrucomicrobiota bacterium | reverse complement strand
GGCGCCATCATCACCGTCGTGGCCTTCATCTCACTCATCGGTTTGTTTTTTGCGCTCATCCACTTCTCCGGCAAGAAGTGATGGGGTTCGCAGCCTGAAGGGCTGCAGGAACGAAGCCCCGGGTTGATCCCGCGTTGGCGGGAGAAACCCTGGGAATCTGAAGGTCTACATTTTGCGCCCTGTAAGGGCGCAGGAGTCATAGTAATTTTCCGTCCCACCGAGGCGAAAAAGGCAACCTCAACTTAAGCTTCTTTCAGCTTAAATATTAAAAAAGGAAAAGGCCAATTGCTCTATCGTTTTTTCCTCAATATTTTCTTGATCCTTTGGGAATGACGCTTCGATCAAGTCTTGGGTAATTCGCTTCGGTGCGGAATTAACGTACCAAACAATCTTAAACTCATCTGTTTCTTTTAGAACTTTTTTTTCAGTGAATATATTCTCAAATTCAGGGAAAAATCTGTCACCAGTGACGGTTCTTTTAATCTTAGTTAAGAATAAGTCCCTGCATCTTGGAAGGTACTGTTTGTAAATTTCAGCGCCGCCGCATATCCAGATTTGTTTATTGTTTTGGCCTTCAGCAGTTTGTTCGAGTTTTTCTAAACTTCTGAATGTGCGGATTAAGGGGTCTGGATTAAACATAAACAAGTCTCGATGGGTTAATACCCAGTTTTCCCTTCTTGGCAGAGGTTTTTTCTTCAATGAGTCATACGTTTTTCTTCCCAAGACAACGATTTGATTTTCAGTACATTCTTTAAACCAGCGAAAATCATCTGGAATATGCCAAGGGATACCATTGTTTGCCCCGATGACTCTGTTTTCAGACATCGCCGCTATTGCACGGAAAGGTTTCATTATAATTCAATAAGGCTTAGACGGATTAATCTTAAACCGCAATCGGTGCTTTAATCCCGGGGTAGGGGTCGTATTCCAGCAATTCAAAATCCTCGAATTTGAAATCCTCCAGCTTCGTCACCGCCGGGTTCAGCTTCACCCGCGGCAGCGTTTTCGGCGTCCGCGCCAGTTGCGTCTCCACTTGTGTCAAATGATTTAAATAAAGATGCACATCGCCAAAAGTGTGCACAAAATCCCCCGGCTTTAACCCGCACACCTGCGCGACCATCAGCGTCAGCAGCGAGTACGACGCGATGTTGAACGGCACGCCGAGGAACAAATCCGCGCTGCGCTGGTAAAGCTGGCAGCTCAGTTCGCCTTTCGTGGACACATAAAATTGGAACAGCGCGTGGCACGGCGGCAGCGCCATCTTTTCCACGTCCGCCGGGTTCCACGCCGTCACGATGTGCCGCCGCGATGACGGGTTCTTTTTGATCGCCTCGACGACTTTGGCAATCTGGTCAATCGTCGCCCCGTCGCGCGCCGGCCAGTGCCGCCATTGGTGCCCGTACACCGGCCCCAGGTCGCCCTGCGCGTCCGCCCATTCATCCCAGATGCTCACCCCCCGCTCCTGCAGCCATTTCACGTTCGTGTCCCCGCGCAGGAACCACAGCAGCTCGTAAACCACCGATTTCCAATGGACCTTCTTCGTTGTCAGCAGTGGAAACCGCTCCCGCAGGTCAAACCGCGCCTGCGCGCCAAAGACACTCCGCGTCCCCACGCCCGTGCGGTCCCGGCGCTCCTCGCCCCGGTCGCGCACCAGCTTCAACAAGTCCAGATACGTTTGCACAACCGGATAAAAGCGGGTTTCGCGCCGCGCGCAAAGTAAATTCACTCCGCTTGAAATCCCCTTGACCCCCGCGCTGCCGCCCGGCATCCTTATCGTTTCCCTTCAAGGATTTCGGGGCTGTAGCTCAGTTGGAAGAGCGCGACAATCGCACTGTCGAGGCCGTCGGTTCGAGCCCGATCAGCTCCACCACTTTTCGGAACAACTTAGTTTCTACCCATGAGCCAGCCTGAACGGCACGCCTTCCAGGCCGAGGTGCGCCAGCTCCTCGACATCGTTGTCCACGCCCTCTACACCGACCGCGAGATCTTCCTCCGCGAGCTGGTCTCCAACGCCTCCGACGCCCTCGAAAAACTGCGCCACCTCCAGCTCGCCGGCGAGCAATCCTTCGACGCCAATCTGCCGCTCGAAATCAACATCACCACCGACGACACCGCCGGCACCATCACCCTCCAGGATTTCGGCGTCGGCATGACGAAGGAGGAACTGGTCGAAAACCTCGGCACCATCGCGCACTCCGGTTCCAAAGCCTTTCTGCAAGCCCTCAAGGAAAAGGGTGGGGCGGCGGAAAACCTCATCGGCCAGTTCGGCGTCGGTTTTTACAGCGCCTTCATGGTCGCTCAAGAGGTCAAGGTTTACACCCATTCCTGGAAATCCGACGCCGAAGGCTGTGTCTGGACCAGCGAAGGCGGCGGCGATTACTCGCTCGAACCCGCCGAAGGCCAGCGCCGCGGCTGCAAAATCGTTTTGCGCCTCAAGGACGACGCCAAGGAATTCGCCAGGGCCGACCGCATCCGCGGCCTCCTCACGCGCTACTCGAACTTCGTCACCTTCCCCGTCAACCTCAACGGCGAACGCATCAACAAAATCGAGGCCATCTGGCTCAAGCAAAAAAGCGACATCACGCCCGAGCAGTACAAGGAGTTCTACCGCTTCCAGTCGCACCTGCCCGACGACCCCCTGGCCTGGCTGCATTTTTCCGCCGACGCCCCGCTCGCCCTCAACGCCCTGCTCTTTATTCCCGGCATAAATCCTGAGCGTCTCGGTTTCGGCCGCACGCCGCCAGGTGTCTCGCTCTATTGCCGCAAGGTGCTCATCGACCCGGAGCCGAAGGAGCTTCTCCCCGAATGGCTGCGCTTTCTGCGCGGGGTGGTGGACAGCGCCGACCTCCCGCTCAACATCTCCCGCGAATCCATGCAGGACAGCGCGCTGGTGCAGAAGCTCAACCGTGTCCTCACGCGCCGGTTTTTAAAATTCCTCGAGGAGCTTTCGGCGAAGGACGCTCCGGCTTACGAAAAAATTTACACATCGTTCCAGCACTACTTCAAGGAAGGCATCGCCACCGACCACGAGCACCGCACCGCCCTCGCCAGTCTGTTGCGCTTCGAGTCCAGCACCCACGTCGCGGGCCAGCTCATCAGCCTGGCCGATTACGTCACGCGCATGGCTTCCACTCAAAAGGAAATCTATTTTCTCCACGCTCGCGACCGCTCCACCGCCGAAAGCGGCCCG
>JABDGR010000106.1 GCA_013285985.1 Verrucomicrobiota bacterium | reverse complement strand
TCGCGCTTCACATCCCGCGGCCCACATTCCACACTTCCCCCATGAACGCCGTCACCCCGCGTCGTTGGTTGCGTGGCTCCCCCGCCCTTGCCGCTGCACTCGTTTGCACGGTTGCTCTGGTCGTTCTCCTTCCACTCGCGGCGCAAACGGCCGCGCCGGCATCGGACACGGCAACTTCTGCGCCACCCGCAACAAACGCCCCGGCGGCGACGGGTCAAGGCGGCCGCGGAGGACGAGGCGGTTTCCAACGCGGTCCGCGCTCAGGCTTGCACTTGATGGACATTCCATTGCACGACCCGTGGATGCACGCCGAACCCACCACCAAGACCTACTACCTCTATACTGCGGGCGGCGGCGGGGTGGTCTATTACAAGAGCAAGGATTTGCTGACGTATGACGGGCCCTATACCTGTTTCACAAACCCTGCCGACAGTTGGGCGAACCCGCGCAACGGCCTGTGGGCGCCCGAGGTGCATTTCTACAAGGGCAAATACTACCTCTTTGCGACGCTGCATAACAATGACGTCGAAGTCCCACCCGGCGGCAGCATCCTCGGCTACACCCGGCACCTGCGCAGCACGACCATCTCCATCAGCGATTCGCCCGAGGGGCCGTTCACCCTGCTCAAGAAGGACGATACGACCCCGCCGCATGACTTTATGACCATTGACGGCACGTTCTACATAGACCCGGACGGCAAACCCTGGATGGTTTATGCCCACGAGTGGGTGCAGAAAGTTGACGGCACGATGGAGGCCCTGCCGCTCAAGGACGATTTGTCCGACGCCGCCGGGCCGCCGATTTATCTGTTCAAGGCGTCGGATGCGCCGTGGATTGACGAGGAAGCGACCACGAACACGGTCGAAAACCATTACGTCACCGACGGGCCGGAGCTGTGGCGCACGAAGGACGGCCACCTGCTCATGCTCTGGTCGAGCTACAAAAATTCCGGCTACGTGGAAACCCTCGCGCGGTCGAAGACCGGGAATATCAAAGGGCCGTGGGAGCAATTGCCGACGCTGGTGGAAAACGACAGCGGCCACGGGATGCTGTTCAAAACTTTTGAAGGGCAGTTGATGCTCTGCATCGGCCAGCCGTTCACCGGGCAGCACGCGAAAATTTATGAGATGGAAGACTTGGGCGACACCGTGCGCGTGGTGAAGTTTCGCGAAGACTTGAGCGGGCCGCCGTTGCCGCCCGGGGCGCGCCAAGCGTCCCAACGCGGGCGCGGCGGACGGCGTGGAGGCACGGGCACAGGAGGCCCGCCAGCAACAGGCGCAATAGCTCCGGCAACAACCACCTCATCCAATTAAAACATGCAGACAGCTTTTGTTTTTGTGCAGAGCGTGCTGCTGGTCATCTATTTGATACAGGACACCGTCAACCTCGCCCCGTTCAACAATCTCGCGAAGCAGGTCAAATATCTTGGCTGGATGAAGCTCATCCTCGGCACGGCCATCACGTCCGGCCTGCTCGGCCTCAGCCTTTACCTGAGCATCCAATACAGCGGCGTTCCGCTCCCGCTGGGGGCCAAAGTCTTTTTTGTTTTCTGGTTTGGCATGACGATGATGGGAATGTATGCGTCGTGGTATAAGCCGTATTTCTACGGGCCGACGCCGAAGGAGATGGAATTGTACAATCACCTCTTTGCCGGCACACACACGATCTTACCCGTGCGTAATGGCTTCCCCGGCCCCAACACCCTACACCTCGTGCTGCACTTCTTTGGAGTTTCCTCCGCCGTGCTGGGATTTTTGAAGGTGGCGGGGGTGTTTTAATCACACTTAAACTGTAATCACCTGCAGTCCGAGAATCGCGGGGTGATTTCTAATTTCCTTGAGGGCTTCGTCGGAGGGGCGGCTGTCGAGCTGGTAAACGGCGAGGGCTTCCTTTTGCGCGCCGCGGCTGAGGGACATATTGGCGATGTTGACCTGATGCTTGCCGAGGACGGTGCCCAACATGCCGACGATGCCGGGGACGTCGCGATTGCGGAGGACGAGGAGATGGCCCGCGGGCGTGACCTCGACACTGTGGCCGAGGAGATTGGTGAGGCGCGGGTTCTGCGCCGTGCCGATAAGCGTGCCGGAAACAACCGTGCTCTTGCCCGCGGCGTCAATGGCCTCGATTTGCACGAGTTCCGTATAATCGGCGGGGGTCGAGGACTTGATGGTCTCAACATGGACGCCGAGTTGCGCGAGCCGCAACGGGGCATTGACGTCCGTGACATCCGCGCCGCTGATGCGCCGCAGGTAGCCGCGCTGGATGGCGCGGGTGAGCGGGTTGGCGTCGAGCTCGTTGATTTTGCCGAAATAGGTGATGCGGAGTTTTTCCACCTTGTCGGGCGCAACCTGCTGGAGGACGGAGCCGAGTTTTTCGCCGAGGTTGAAATAGGGCTTGAGCGCGGCGAGGGTGTGGGCGTCCACCGACGGCATGTTGACGGCGTTGCGGACAACGCCGCCCTTCAAAACTTCCGCGAGCGCCTCGGCGACTTCGATGCCGACGAGTTCCTGCGCCTCGGTGGTCGACGCGCCGAGATGGGGCGTGAGGACGACGTTGGGCAGCTTGCGCAAGGGGTGGTCGGCGGCGAGGGGCTCGTCCTCAAACACGTCAAGCCCGGCAGCGGCGACGTGGCCGGATTGGAGAGCCGCGACGAGCGCGCTTTCCTTGATGATGCCGCCGCGCGCGCAGTTGAAGATGCGTATGCCCTTTTTCATTTTCGCAAACGCGGCCTCATCCACCATGTATTTGGTGTCGTCCGTCAGTGGCATGTGGACGGTGATGTAGTCCGAGCGGGTGAAAATCTGCTCCTTGTCCACCATTTCGACATTGAGGGCCTTGGCGCGGGCCGCGGTGAGGTAGGGGTCGTAGGCGAGAACCTTCATGCCAAAGGCCAGCGCGCGCTTGGAGACTTCCGCGCCGATGCGGCCGAGGCCGAGCACGCCGAGGGTCTTTTGATTCAGCTCAATGCCGGAAAAGCTTTTGCGGTCCCACTGGCCGGCCTTCATCGAGGCGCCGGCCTGCACGATGGGGCGCGCGCCGCAGAGCATGTGCGTGAAGGTCAGCTCCGCTGTGGCAATGGTGTTGCCGGTCGGCGTGTTCATGACGATGACGCCGTGCTCGGTGGCGGCCTCGACGTCAATGTTGTCCACCCCGACCCCCGCACGGCCCACGGCCTTGAGCTTGGGGGCGGCGGCAATGACCTCGCGGGTGATTTTCGTCT
>JABDGR010000105.1 GCA_013285985.1 Verrucomicrobiota bacterium | reverse complement strand
TGGACGGCCATCGCGTCGGCGGCGTGGTTTTTTACCACCCGTTCAAGGGATGCGCGCAGGTTGCGCACGCCGTCGGCGTGCGGGTCATCGGGGTTGTCCGGGAAAACCTCAAAAATGCCGCGCCCCAGAATGCCCTCCCGGGTCGTCATCGTGGCGCGGGCATACGCGTCGCTGACGGCGACGATGCTGTACTTTTTGTCCGGCCGTAGCACGAGATAAAGACCGGGGGCGGATTCAAACAGGGCGCGGAAATCAGCCACCGACGGCGCCGCTGCTCCGGGCGCCGTCACGCCAGCGGGCTGCTTTCCCTTCACGCTCGAAAACTTCCCCTGCATCTGGATTGCGGGTTCCCCCGAAGGAACTTGCGTCAAGAATTATCGCAGAAATCCTAACGGTCTCAAGGCAAATTGTCCGTTTTGCGATTTGGCCATTTCGCTTTCAGGAGCGCGTCCACCGCTTCCTTGGGCTGGCGCTTATATATCTCGCCGTTGGCCGAAATCATGATGTCTTGCACGGGAAAATAATGGAAGTCGTAGAACCCGACTTTGGGGCGGACGCCGTGCGCATCGTTTGCGCGATCCGGGCCGGGGGCGTTCGTGATTTTGTCCTTGTTGCTCTGCGAGATATCCGGCGAGCCCGCGTAGGGCACATCACGTCCCTGGCCTGCTGGATAGTCGATATGCACGAGGGATGTACCCGGGTCATAACTCCATTTCACCGCGCACTCGGGTGCAAGAAGCGAATTCCCGGCGCCGTCTCCCATCAGGTAAATCCCGGAATTATCCGCTCCCTTAACATTCTTCCACCAGCCGGCCACCATGGCCTTGGTGATCGAGCCGGTGCCGGGTGCCAGCTTGGCGGGAGTCCGGCCTCCCTCGTCAATCTTTGCAAACTGTTTGTTCAGCCAGTCCACCACCTGTTGTTTGTAGGCCTCCTGCGGCGGGTTCAGCCGGGCCCAGTTGCCCATCACATGCACCCCCATCGGTATCGTAATCAATTCGCACGGCACGCCCAGGGCGTCGAGATCATCTTTCCAAATGAGCGAGCTGGGGTAATCCACGCTCGTGTCCGCTGTTCCGTGAACCAGCAAAAACGGTGGCAGGTTCGGGCTCACAAACGCGATGGGCGAGGCATCCTGCAAAATCTTCACCGTTTGGTCGTTCAAAACCTGGGATCTAAAACCAAACGAGCCGTTCACCGACGGGTTGATTTGATTGCGCCGGAACGCGTCCTCAACCAAGTCATTCGGCGCATAAAACGCCACCACGGCCGCCAGGTGCCGCTCCGGTTTGTCCGGCGTCGCCCGCACGGCGACCATGTCCACGATGTGGCCGCCGGCGGATTCACCCGCGATGGCAACCTTGTTGGGGTCGATGTTGAATTGCTTGGCGTACTTTTTTACATACTGCACCGCGGCTTCCGTGTCCTCGACATATCCGGGATAGGGGTAGGGCGGCGCCGTCCGATAATTGATGGTGAACCACGCGATGTGGCCGTTGTAGAGCGGGTCGAGAATCGGCTGGACTTCCTGGGGGTGTTCTTTGTCGCCGCCACCCCAGCCGCCGCCGTGGACGAAAATCAGCGCGGGAAACGGCCCCTTGCCTTCCGGGATGCGATAATCCATCACCTGCGGGTTGCCATCCGGATTGGCGTATTCCACATCGTATTGAATGTCTCCGGCGCGGGCCCATCCGGCCAGCGCCAGCGCGATGATGATAGCAGAAAGTTTTTTCATGGGGGTAGGGGTGGAACCCGCCTATTAAACCGCTTCGACCGGCTTTGACAAAGCATTTATCCGCCACGCCACATCTTGCTCATTTACCGCTGGCGGTTGCTTTCGCCCCGGTGGTTGGGTCTTTTTTCTCATTCAGCGTCTTCACCAGCCATGCGGCTACCTTGTCTTTATACGTCGGGTCAATCTTCTCCCAATTCCCCATCACATGCACTCCGCCGGGAATGGAAATCAATTCGCACGGCACACCCAGCTCCTTCATTTTCGCCTGCCATTCGACTGACTGGTCGTGGCTCACCCCCGTGTCCGCCGTTCCATGCACCAGTAAAAACGGCGGCATGTCCTTGTGCACATAGGTGGTGGGCGAGGCATCGTGCAAAAGTTTCGTCGTATTCTCGTTAATTGGCCCCGCGGGCACGCCGAGCAACTTCTGCTGCGATTCTTTTGCCCCGCCTTTGGACTGCGCATCCGCCACCAAATCGCACGGCGCGTAGAATGCCACCACCGCGGCGACGCGCGTCTCCGGCTTTTCCGCCGTCGCCCGTGCCGCCACCATATCCACCATCATGCCGCCCGCGGATTCGCCCATCAGCGCCAGTCGGTTCGGGTCGATGTTGTATTTCTTCGCATGCCCCTTGACCCATTTCACCGCCGCTTCCAAATCCTCAATGCACGCGGGATAGCGGTACGTCGGCGCCAGCCGGTAATCGATGGAAAACCACGCGATACCCGCCTTCGTCAGCGGTTCAAACATCGGGCTTATCTCCTGCGTCTTGTCGGTCGTCACATTGCTCCAGCCTCCGCCATGCACCAGGATCGCCGCGGGAAACGGCCCCGGCCCATCCGGAATACACGCATCCAGCTTCACGCTCACGCCGCCCGGCTTCGCGTATTCGATGTCTTTCTTCACCGTCGCCGCCTGCGCCAGCCCGGCCAGCATATAAAGAGACACAACGAGGCAGCCGATAATCTTTACATCAAGGCGCTTCATGAGGTTTCGCCATCAGGCGGGGGTTCCTGCATCAAACAAAACCCGCCGCCCGACGGCAAGAACCTTCCCGCGCATTGCTCGGGGTAAAAGGGCTTGCCAGCGTTATGCTCCCAAACGTAGCGTGAACGTCCCCCCATTGTTACCCCATATGAAGACTCCTCGCCCCCTGCTGTTCACCGTTTTGTTTCTTTCCCTCGCCGGTTGTAATTCCACCCCGCCTGCCGCCCCCGTCGTTGAGTCGGCTGCTCCCGGCCATCCCGCACATTTTCCGGCCAACCAGGCCAAGGGAGTCAACCCCGACACGCATCTTGAACTTACCTTTACGAGCGCGCCCACTCTCGGGACTTCCGGGCAAATTCGCATTTACGACGCCTCGAATGACCAACTCGTCGACACACTCGACCTGAGCATCCCACCCAGCCCGCCTCGCGGCGGCCCGCGTGGTGCTGCCCCGGGTGGTACTCCCGGCGGTCCGCGCGCGGGTGGCGGTGGCCCTGCCGCATTCGCCGCCGCCGCGGCAGCTGGCGGTGGAACAGCTGGCAGCGCCGCTCGCCCGCCGTTCATCTATAAATATACCCCCACCACGGCGACCAACGC
>JABDGR010000104.1 GCA_013285985.1 Verrucomicrobiota bacterium | reverse complement strand
GACGATTCCTCCTCGCCGACGATGGCGAGCCGGCGTTCCAGCAGGGCCGACAACTGATAAATCGCCTGTGCGTGCTGGTAATAATCGCGCATAAACGTTTCAATGCGCCGAAAAACGTTTTCACTGGCATAACCGAGGTTTAACGCCACCTGCGGTTGTTTTTCGAGATCGAGGAGGTCGGTGGCGTGGGGGCTGGAAAAATGCAGCTCATTGCGGGTGCGCAGGAGGAAATCGTAGGCGGCCTCCAGCGCCTCGCGCTCGGTCGGTTGCAAATACTGCCGCGCCACCAACTCTTCCAGGGTGCCGGTGTTGAGCCGGATGCGCGCCATCCACAGGATGTTGTGGTAATCGCGCAGCCCGCCAACGCCGTTCTTGATTTCTGGTTCCTGTAAAAACACCGTGTTGCCGTATTTGCCGCGGCGGGTGGCCTGGTCGAGCAGGCGCGCCTTGATGTATTCATGCGGCGACTCCCCCCGGCAGAAATTATTGTAAGCCTGGGCGAAAATCTGGAACAGTCCGGCCGAGCCGGTGACCAAGCGTGCCTCCAGCAGCGCGTTCTTGCTGGACATGTCCTTTTTAGCCTCCTCGATGGCTTCGTTGATGGTGCGGGTCGAGTGCCCAATTTTCAGGCTCATATCCCACAGCGGGTAAAGAATTTCATCCGTATAAATTTTTTGCACCGGTTCCAGCGCCTTGGGTTTCACGCCTTGTGGAAACAGGAACATCAGGTCCACGTCGCTGAAAGGGCACATTTCCGCCCGTCCGTAGCCGCCCAGCGCCACGAGCGAAGTCTGGATGGCCAACGGCCCATGCTCAGCCTCGTAGGCCTGGTTGGCAAAACGCGCCAACATTTCCAGGATGACGTCCATCATCTGGGAGCGTTGGAACGTGATTTCCCGGCCCGAGGCTCCGGCCCGGTGCGCCGCAAACATGCGCTCATGTTCCTGCTGCAGAAGTTGCTTGAACAACGGCAGCCGGTCGGCCTTGGTCAGTTTCTCATCCGGACGCAAAAGGGCCTCGGCCAAGCGGTGCAAGCGGGCCAGGTTGTCGGAAGGAGTGGCGGAATCAGCCATGAAACGATTAACATACAAGGATTGCACTTGTTTGAGCAATCTCGAAGCACAAAACCGACTTGGACATTGAATCCATTATCGAAATAGTGTGTCCCATGAATCCCGTGGAATCAAAGCCCGCGCCAGCCTCAAGCCGGTGGTTGAATTCAACCGTCCTCGGCATCGGCTTGGCCTCGCTTCTGAGCGACTGGTCCCATGAGACGGCAACGGCCATCCTGCCGGCATTTCTCGCCTCCATGGGTGTGGCCGCAGCCTGGGTCGGCCTCATTGAAGGCGTGGCCGACGGTCTTTCCAGTTTCGCCAAACTTGCTTCGGGGCATTGGACAGATCGCCTCAAGCACCGCAAGCCGATCATGCTTGCAGGCTACGCGGTCACGGCGCTCGCCACGTCTTGCTTTGGTTTCGCCACTTCGGCCTGGCACGTCTTGCTCGCGCGTTCGACCGCCTGGCTTGGCCGCGGGGTGAGGACACCCGTGCGCAAGGCCATGCTCGCTGCCGCTGTGACCCGCGAGACTTATGGCCGGGCTTTTGGCTTTGAGCGGATGATGGATACCCTCGGCGCCATCGTTGGGCCGATCTCGGCGTATTTCCTTCTCAAAACTTTCGGCGGCAATTATGCGCGGGTGTTTTTCTGGACGCTCTTGCCCGGCCTCGCGGCAGTCATCGCCGTGGCCTTTTTGGTCAAGGAATTGGAACGGAAGCGCATCTCCGGAGTTTCTTTTGGCCAGGGCCTGCGCGAACTGCCTCCGCAATTTCGTCGTTTTTTGCTCGCGGTCAGCTTGTTCGGCGCCGGGGACTGTGCGCACACGCTGCTCATCCTGCTGGCCACACAGCAATTGGCGCCAGTTTATGGCGCACCGATGGCGGCGAGCTTTGCAGTGGGTTTGTATGTCTTGCACAATATCCTCTACGCCGCGTTCGCGTATATCGCCGGCTGGCTGGCGGATAAATTTTCTAAGCCCTACCTGCTTGGCCTCAGCTACGACTTGGCCGCCCTGATGGCGCTGAGCATTGTCGCTCTACCCGCGGGTCTGTGGACGCTGGTTCTCATCTTTGTCCTCGGCGGCATCCATGTGGCCATGAACGAGACTTTGGAGGACTCCTTGTGCGCGGAACTGGTCGAGGAATCGCGCCACGGCCTGGCTTTCGGCGTACTGGCCACGGTCAATGGGGCAGGGGACTTTGTTTCCAGCGCGGCGGTCGGTGTGCTGTGGAGCGTATTCGGGTTTCGCGTCGCCTTCGGTTATAGCCTCGTGCTCTTTCTCGCCGGCACCCTGCTCGTTTGGCGACTAATCAAGCTTGGTCCGCCTGCCCGGGTGTGAATCGGTTCCTTCGTTTTCCCTTTTCCCTTTTCGATTTATTCCCTATTGTCTCCCTTTTTCCCATGGCCGGAACCGACATCGCCAAAGCCTACGACCCCAAGCTGGTCGAGCAACGCTGGTATCAAGCGTGGCTCGATGCGGGAGCATTTGCCGCGAAGGCCGACCCCGCGCGCGAGCCGTTCTGCATCGTCATCCCGCCGCCCAACGTCACCGGCGTGCTCACCATGGGCCACGTGCTCAACAACACCATTCAGGACATTCTCGCGCGCCGCGCCCGGCAGGAGGGCAAGGCCGTCCTCTGGCTGCCGGGCACCGACCATGCTGGCCTGGCCACGCAATCGCGGGTCGAAAAAGAATTGAAAAAAGAGGGTCTCGATCGGCGCAAGATGGGACGGGAGAAATTTTATCAACACGTGGTTGACTGGCGTGACAAACACGGCGGCATCATTATCGAGCAACTAAAACGCCTCGGCTGCTCGTGTGATTGGGGCCGCACCGTCCACACGCTCGACCCGGCTTACAGCCGCGCCGTGCTTACTGCATTCGTCGAATTGTATCACAAAAAGGATCCACTCACTGGCGAACCCTATATCTACCGCGGCAAGCGGATGGTCAATTGGTGCCCTGCGTCGCAGACCGCGCTGTCCGACGAAGAGGTGATTCCGAAGCCCCAGAAGGGTTCGCTGTATCACATGCGCTACGAAATCGTCGAGCGCCCCGGCGAATACATCAACATCGCCACCACGCGTCCCGAAACACTGATGGGCGATACTGCCGTGGCTGTGCATCCCGACGACCCGCGTTATTCCGCTTTTCGCGGTTTCCACGTCTGGCGGCCGTTTCCGCGCGCGCAGATTCCGATTATTTTCGATACAGCGGTGGACAAGGATTTCGGCTCCGGCGCGCTCAAGGTCACTCCCGCGCACGACAAGGTGGACTTCGAAATCGGCCAGCGCCATCA
>JABDGR010000103.1 GCA_013285985.1 Verrucomicrobiota bacterium | reverse complement strand
AGCGTGTTCGAGTAGTTGTCGTTGATCTTGAGGATGACGAGGCTGTGCTGGATGAGTTTGAAGATGATGGCGCCCATCAAAATGCCCACGGGCGAAATGAGGCTGCCTTTCAGGCCCGTGCCGCCGATGATGGCCACGGCGAAGGAAATCACCAGCCAGTCGTCTCCCGTCTGCGGCGCGGCATTGCCCGACCATGAGGCCCAGGTGATGGCCGCGAGCGCGGAAAAACTGCCGGAGAGCACGTGCGCGCAGACAACCATCCGGTTCGTATTGATGCCGGACATGCGCGCGGCCTCGGCATTGCTGCCAGTGGCCAGCAGCCGCCGCCCGAGCACCGTATGGCCGTACATGAACGAAACACATGCGAGCACTCCCAGCACAATCAGCAGCATGTAAGGCAGCCAGCCGCCGAAGGAGCCCTGCCCAAGCCACCAGAATGAAGCGGGAATGGCGTATGAGCTTCCGCCGGATACCCCCGAGCGCAGCCCCATGTACACAAACATCATCGAGAGCGTGACGATAAAAGCGTCAATTTTGAGCCGGGTGATGATCCAGCCATGGAGCAGGCCGGTCAGCGGTCCGATTAAAAACACCAGCGGTACTGCCAGCCACGCGGAGAGTCCAGCCTTGGCCAGGAGGAGGCCCAGCGCAACCGTCACCACGCTGCCGACCGCCCCGACCGCCAGATTCAGGTCGCCGGCCGCGAGGCAAACCGCCTGCGCCATGGCGACCAAAACATAAAACGCCACGTAGCGCGACTGGCTGAAGAAGGTGAGCTCGGTAAGGAATCCGTGCGAAACCAGCGACATGGCAATCATCATCACGCCGGTGAACAGGATGAGGCCCAGGGTGCGGCCGCTGACCCAGTCTTTCCGGCCAAAGCGCGCGACGTTGTTTTCGACGGTTTTCATAAAAACGTTTGGGTGCTAGTCGAAGTACGGCGCGATTTCCGCGCTCACCTCGGCGTAGGATTTTTTCTTGGTATCGATGTCCCGCACTTCGCCGACAATCCTCTGGGCGCGAAAGACCAGCATCCGGTTCACCAGGCGAACCAGCTCCGGCAGGTCGGACGAAATGAGGATAACGGACTTCCCCTCGCGTGCGGCCAGGTTCCAGATTAACTGGTGAATCTGTTGCTTGGCCCCCACGTCCACGCCGACCGTGGGCTCGTCAATGATCAGAATACTGCAGTCCGCGGTGAGCCATTTGCCAATGCTTACTTTTTGCTGGTTGCCGCCGCTCAGATTTCGCACGCGCTGGGCCAGGCTGGGTGTTTTGATGGACATTGCCTCGACCTGGCGATTTGCCATCTGGGTTTCCATTCTCGAATCGATGCCGCGCGTCAGCGCATTCCGAATCCTCGGCCAGACGGTCATGGTGAGGTTGGTTTGGACGCTATCGTCCAATAGCAACCCTTCTTCTTGGCGGTTTTCGGTCACATAGCCGAGGCCGTAGTCGTAAAGGCTTTGCCCGACGCCGCGAATGTTGGCCAGTTTTCCGCGAATGGTGATTCTTCCCGCATCCATCGGTTCTTCCCCGATAAGGATGCGGGCCAGCTCAGTGCGGCCCGAGCCCACCAGTCCGTAAAACCCAAGTATTTCTCCATGGTGGAGCATGAAGCTCACGTCTTTGGCTTTATGTATTCGGGAAATGTTTTCCGCGCGCAGAACTTCAACTTTCCAGTCGGGTGAAAGCCGGCCGAGGTGGTCATCGTTGGATTCACGGCCAATCATCATACCGACGAGTTCGGCTCGCGTGGTTTTGGCGACTTCACGCGTGCCGACGAACCGGCCGTCGCGCAACACACTTACCCGGTTGCAGAGCGCAAAAACCTCGTCGAGTTTGTGTGAGACAAAGATAAGCGCGACATCTTTGTTGCGCAGTTCGCGCAGCAAGGAAAAAAGCCGGCGGGCTTCGTGCTCCGTCAGTGAGCTGGTCGGCTCATCGAGCAGCAGCACTTTCACCTCGGCGGAAAGCGCCCTCGCGATTTGAATCAACTGCTTCTGGGCTGCGCTCAATCCGCGCACCAGCTGATCCGGCGGCACATCGAGGCCGACGAGCCCCAGGTGTTTTTCTGCCTGGCGGTGCGTGGCCGGCCAGTCAATCACCCCGCCGCCGCGTGTGATCAATTTGTCGATCATGATGTTTTCCGCCACGCTGGCGTCGGGAATCATGTAAAGCTCCTGGTTTACAATGCCGATGCCTTTCTCCAGGGCGTCCCGATGGCTTCGCAGAATAATAGGTGCGCCATCAAACCAAACCTGTCCCTCATCCGGTTGGTGGATGCCGGTAAGGATTTTGATAGCCGTGCTTTTGCCCGCGCCGTTCTCCCCAATCAGGCCGTGGATTTCGCCGGCGCGAAATTCCAGCGATACCCCGTCCAGCGCCCGCACTGCGGGGAAGCTCTTGGAGATGTCTCTAAGTTCCAGCATATACCTAAGGTGCTTTCACCGGCGGAGGATTAAGGTATTTTGTCTTCATCTCGGCCACGATTTTTGCGGTCATGGCCTGGATGTCCTTCGGGAACGTGTCAACGTTCGCCTTGGTGACCACGAGACAGCCGGAGTCGATAAATTGGTAAGCGGCTTTGGGTTGCCAGCCTTTGAGTAACAGGTCGAGCAGGGCGCAGGAAATATAGCCGTGCCCAAAGGGATTCTGAGCCAGGGTCGCATCCATGGTGCCGTTGCGGATTGCCGCCAGCACGCGGTCGTCGGTATCCAGGCCGACACAGTGGATGAACTTCGCGCCCGACTTGCGGTTGTGCTCGGCCAGCAGCGTGGCTGCCGCCACGGTCGTGGTGTAGCCGGTGCAGATGACCCCATCGACCTCGTCGCCGCGGGCGACTAATGCACTCTCGATTTTTTCCTGGGCCTTTTGCTCGGTCGTCACATCGCCGACGGTTTGAATGATCTGTACGTCAGGGTATTTGGCCACGACTGCCTCGATGGCCGCCTTGCGGATGGGGGTGTTTGCATCGGTCAGCGATTCGAGCACGTTGAGGATGCGACCTTTGTGCCCCATGAGTTCGACAAGTTTTTCTGTTGCGACGGTTGCGGCGCTCTGCGTATCCGTCGCGACGGCAAATGGGGTTTCGGTGCCGGTCTCAGGTTGCGCGCCATAGGCAACAACGAAGCAACCACTGTGGTGCAGGCGCGCAAAGAGACCCTTGGAGCCGGCCGGGTCAACCGGATAAATGGCGAAGGCCTTATAGCCCAGGGTGAACATCGATTCGATGTTCGTGTTCACATTGGCCTGGGTGCTTTCCTACCCAAGAACCGTACGCACGCCTATTCCCGATTCTTTGGCGAACGCGGTTCCGCCTTCGTTCACTCCGGTAAAATAAGGGTGGGGCAGAACCTCATAGAGTACAATTGACTCAAGCGCGGG
>JABDGR010000102.1 GCA_013285985.1 Verrucomicrobiota bacterium | reverse complement strand
GGGGGCGGGACATTTTTTCCGCCAACTCGCGCGAGTTGCGAAAAATCCGTGGCAAGGAAATCGCCTACATTTTCCAGGAGCCGGGCAGCTCGCTCAACCCGGTATTTTCCGTCGGCTGGCAGATTGCCGAGGCCGTCAAGCTGCACCTGCCGCAAGTCACGGATGTGCGCGGGCGCGTGGTGGCGGCGCTGCGCGACGTGGGCATCCGCGAGCCGGAGAAACGCTATGACGCCTACCCGCACGAACTGAGCGGCGGCATGCAGCAACGCGTGATGATCGCCATGGCCCTGGCTTGCGAGCCGCATGTGCTGGTGGCCGACGAGCCGACGACCGCGCTCGACGTGACCATCCAAAAGCAGATTCTTGACCTGTTGCGTGAAGTGCGCCAGCGCCACCGGATGTCCATCATCCTCATCACCCACAATTTCGGCGTGGTCGCGGGTTTTGCCGACGACGTGATTGTGATGTTCCGCGGGCAAATCGTCGAGGCCGGGCCGGTCGCGCAAGTGCTGCGCCACCCGCAACATCCGTATACGCAGGCGCTCATCGCCTGCATCCCGCGCCTGGGCCAGCGCCAGCGCCGCCTGACGACGATTGATTACTCCAAAATCGAAGCCGCCACCGCGCCCGCCTGATTTTTTCCATGTCTACCCTTCTTGAAGTCACCGATTTGCACGTGCACTACCCGCTGCGCGGCGGGCTGTTTGGCCACAGCGCCGGCATGGTGCGCGCGGTGGACGGTGTGACGTTTGCGGTGCCCCGCGGCAAAACCGTCGGGCTGGTCGGTGAAAGCGGCAGCGGCAAAACCACCACGGGCCGGGCATTGACGCGCCTGGCGCCCATCACCGGTGGCTCAATAAAATACGACGGCGTGGAACTGACCAGGCTCTCGGAGCATGCGTTCTTTCCCTTTCGCAAACGCATCCAGATGATTTTTCAGGATCCCTTCAATTCACTGAACCCGCGGCTGACGATTTTTCAGATTCTCTCCGAACCGCTGGAAATCCATTTTCGAAAAATGACCCGGGTCGAACGCGAGAAGCGCGTGGCCGAGCTCCTGGCCCTGGTGGGCCTGGAGGCGGCGCACCGGCACCGTTACCCGCACGAGTTTTCCGGCGGGCAGCGCCAGCGCATCGGCATCGCCCGCGCGCTGGCCGTCGAGCCGGAGTTCATCGTGTGCGACGAACCGGTCAGCGCGCTCGATGTCTCCGTGCAGGCGCAAATCGTAAACCTGCTGCGGGATTTGCAGGACCGGCTCGGCCTGACTTATCTTTTCATCGCCCACGACCTGGCCGTGGTCGAACACGTGAGCGATGAAGTGCTGGTGATGACCGGCGGCAAAATTGTCGAGGCGGCCACCGCGGAGGAAATCTACGCCCGCCCGCAGCACGAATATACCCGCAAGCTCATTGAGGCGGTCCCGACCCTTTGAACCGTGCCACGCCCAACCGCCAGCGCCCGCGACCATTTCCGCGGCTATCAGCCCATCCGCGATGAGATGTGGACGCCGACCGGCCAGCCCCGGCCCGATGTCGCCGGCTTGTTTGCGGCCCTCGACCGCTTCAAGCCCGCGGAACTCCTGGCCCGAAGCGCGCGCCTCACGCGCGCCGCGCGCGAAATGGGCGTGCACTTTGCGGTGGTGGACGACCAAACGGTGGACGATAAAGAATGGCAGCTCGATTTACTGCCCCGCGTGCTGGCCGCCGGCGAATGGTCGCTGCTCGAACGCGGCCTCGTGCAACGGGCCAGGGCCTTCAACGCCTACATCGCCGACCTCTACGGGCCGCAACGAATTCTCCGGGAACGCGGCCTGCCGTATGACATCGTGTTGAGCGACCCGGCGTTTCACCGCCAGCTCATCGGGCTGCCCCCGCCCGCCGGGTCTTATGCTCCCCTGGTGGCGATGGATTTGGTCCGGGACGAAGCGGGCCAGTGGCAGGTGCTCGAAAACCATTTTTCCACGCCCTTCGGCATCGCCTACGCCTTGCAATCACGGCGGATGCTGGCCCAGGCCTTTCCCGAATTGTTTGCCACCTTCGATGTGGCGCCGGTGGCGCCGTTTGTGGCGCAACTGGCGGAATTATTGCGCCAGCGTTCGCCGCGGCCCAACCCCCACACCGTGCTGTTGTGCCGGGGCGAAGACAACCAATCCTATTTTGAGGAAAGTTTTCTCGCCCGCAGCCTGGGCATTGCGATGGTGCAGCCGGGAGATTTGCTGGTGCGCGAGAGCCGCGTCTTCCTCAAAACCATCCGGGGCCTGGAACAGGTGGATGTCATTTACCGGCGCATCGAAAGCTCCTCGATTGACCCGATTCCGTTTGGGCCCTCGCGCTTCCAGGGCGTGCCCGGGCTGGTCAATTGCGTGCGCAAGGGCACCGTGGCGGTCGTCAACGCCATCGGCAGCGGCGTGGCGGATAATCGCGCCATCCTGCGCTATTCGGACCACATTATCAATTTCTACCTGCGCGAAAAACCGCTCCTCAAAACCGTCCCGACTTTTACGTGCCACGACAACGACCAGGCGGCGTATGTGCGCCAAAATCTTTCCCGCATGGTGCTCAAGCCCATCCATGACCTGAACACCATGCAAAAATATTACGGCACGCGCCTTGACTTCGCCGGCGTGCGCGATTTGCGCCCGGCCCTGGAAAAGCACCCCGATTTGCTGGTGGCCCAGCCGCACTTGGCCCCGAGCCAGGCGCCGCGGTTCCAAGATGGAAAATTTGTTTCCCGCAGTGTGTTTTTGCGGGCTTTTGTGTTGTTGGGTGAAACCGCCACCGTGCTGCCCGGCGGCCTAACCCGCCAGGCTCTCGGCCGGGGCGAAGGCCCCCGGCTGACCATCATGACCGGCGGCATCAAGGACACTTGGGCGCCGGCGGATGGCTCCAGCACATTTGCTGCGGCTTCCGCGGCCCCCGAAGCGGCGGGCGAGGAATTTTCCATCGGCAGCCGCGTGGCGGAAACGATGTACTGGATGGGCCGCTACCTGGAGCGCGCGGAAAACACGGCCCGCCAGCTTAATACACTGGAAGCCCTGCGCTGGGACGCATTGGGGCGCGAGGCGCAACGACTCTACTGGCCGCTCTGGCGCGCCGTGGCCATTTCCACCGACCCGGGCTTGCTCACGCAGGACATGCCGCCGTCAAATTTGCCCGACTTGAGCCGCGCGCTCGTGCTCGACCGCGAACGGCCGGCGTCGGTCCACTCCTGCGTGCGCTCGGCCATTAACAACGCCGCGGGCATCCGCGACATCGTGACGCCGGAGTTGTGGCAGGCGCTGAACCAGCTCGGCCTCAAATTGATGGCCGTGGGCGCACGGCCAAAAAATATCTCCCGCACGCGCCTGCGCGAAGTTTGCACGCTCGTGGTGGATGAGATTCAGCGGGTGAACGGCGCCGCCGAGCGGACGATGCTGCACGACGAGGCCTGGCAATTTTTTCGTGCCGG
>JABDGR010000101.1:3322-3464 GCA_013285985.1 Verrucomicrobiota bacterium | reverse complement strand
TGGCCCCCGGTTTGGCGGTGCCCGTCGGGGCGGCGGTCGCCGTGCCGGGTGCGGGGGCGTGGCGGAAAAGTTGATCATGCGAAACCGGGCCGATGACCTTGATGTCGGGCCGCGCGACCTCAACCGCGAGGCCGACCCACCC
>JABDGR010000101.1:0-3312 GCA_013285985.1 Verrucomicrobiota bacterium | reverse complement strand
CGCCTTGGCCGCGGGCAATTCTATTCGCGGGCGGGTGCTGGCGGCAGCGGCTTCCGGCCGGTTGTTTCCGAATTCATTTTTCCACGTCCAGCTCCGGCCATTCGCCGAGTTTGCGGTGAAGCGTGCGGCGGGAGATGCCCATGAGCTGCGCGGCTTTCGTCCGGTTGCCGCGGGCCTCCACCAGTGCGGCGCGCAACAGGCGCTTTTCGTTTTCTTCCTTTGACAACAGGTTGCGGGTGGCATCCGGCGGGGCGGATGGCCCGGCCTGGCCCTTCGCGGGCGCGGTGGCTCCGGTGAATTTCGGATCGAGGTCGTAGGCGGAAATTTCCCCGCCCCGTTTGAGCACCACGGCGTTTTCGCAAAAATTACGCAATTCCCGCACGTTGCCTGGCCAGCGGTAACGTTGCAGTGTCTCGAGTGCGGCAGGCGCCAGTTTGGGCGGCGTCACATTGTTTTCCTTCGCAAAAAAGCGCAGGTAGTAATCGAGCAGCAGCGGCACGTCGTCGGCCCGTTCGCGCAATGCGGGCAGGCGGATGGGCACCACGTGCAGGCGGTAGAATAAATCCTCGCGGAACGCGCCTTTGGCGACCAGCTCGGCCAGGTCGCGGTGCGTGGCGCAGACGAGGCGCACGTCCACGTGGATGGGCTTGTTGCTGCCGAGGCGTTCAAAAGTGCGCGTTTCCAGAAAACGCAGCAGCTTCACCTGCGTCGAAATGTCGAGTTCGCCCATTTCGTCGAGGAAGAGCGTGCCGCCGTCGGCCGCCTCGAAGCGGCCGATGCGGCGTTCGTTGGCGCCGGTGAAGGCCCCTTTCTCATGCCCGAAAAGTTCGCTTTCCAGCAGGCTGGCGGGCAGCGCGGCGCAGTGCACGGCGACAAACGGGCCGCGGGCGCGCGGGCTGTTTTGATGGATCATTTGCGCGAGCAGCTCCTTGCCCGTGCCGGTTTCGCCGATGAGCAGCACGGTCGCGCGGGTGATGGCGGCCTGCTTGATCTGTTCGAGCACGCTTTGCAGCGCCTGCGAGTGCCCCACGATGTTTTGAAACCCAAACTGCTTGTCGAGCCGGCCATGCAAAGTGATGTTTTCCTTTTCCAGCTTGCGCTCCTGCAGCGCGCGGCGGATGAGGATTTCCAGTTTTTCGAGGCTGACAGGCTTCGTCAGGAAATCGTAGGCCCCGCGCTTCATTGCCTCGACGGCGCTTTCCACGCTGCCGTAGGCCGTCATCATGATACACACTGGGTGGTAGGGCATTTGCAGTGCGCGTTCGATGACCTTGAGCCCCGACTTGCCGGCCATGCGCAAATCAGTCAGCACCACGGCAAATTGCTCGGCATCAAGCAGGCGAAAAGCCTCTTCCGCGTCGCCCGCTTGAAAAACTTCGTATTCCCCTTCGAGCGCCGTGGCTAAGCCCTCGCGGGTGTGCTTTTCGTCATCGACAATGAGGATGCTTAACGGCATGGCGTATTCGCGATTTTTTTGAAGTTAATCATTGAACATCAACAACTTAAAGTGTGACTTTTTGCTACATATTGGATCACAATGAGGACGCAATATACACAGAAATTTTGAAAATGAAAGTAAAAAGAGACAATTTTGCCCACCGCGATTTTTGCCCTAGTTACTTGCGAAATACCACAAAGCGGGTCTTATTCAGGAAATGATGAATATCCGGCCCATTTTTCTTTTCGCTTCATTTGCCTTCAGCTTTTCGGTCGCCCAGGCGGCGGATGCTCCCTCGACTTCCGTCTTGCCCGCGCCGCCTCCACCGGCGCCCTTGCCCAAAGTATCGGTGGTAAAGGCGCCCGCCGAGCCGGTCATAATTTTGGACAACCCGCGGGGCATTGCCGTGGACAAGGACGGCGCCATCTACATCGGTGACATTGGCAATGCGGCCGTTTACAAAATGACTCCGGCGGGAAAAATTTCGCTCTTTGCGGGCGCTTCGGGCAAATCGAACTCGGCGGATGGCGTGGGACAGAACGCGGGTTTTGCCAGCCCCACCGGACTCGCGGTGGACAAGGACGGCAATGTCTATGTCGCGGACAACGACAACAACGCCATCCGCAAAATCACCCCCGCCGGCGTGGTCACGACGATCGCCGGCAAATCGGGCGAAGCCGGCGGCACGGACGGCAAGGGCGTCGCCGCCCGTTTTTCCGATTCAACCGGCGTGGCCATCGACCAGAACGGCAATATATTTGTCGCCGATAATCACAACGCCGCGGTGCGCAAAATCACGCCCGACGGCACCGTTACCACCGTCGCCGGCCAAGCCGCCGCCGGGGATCAGGCGAACGGCAATACCAATGCAATCAAGCTCAACTCCGCGCGCGCCATCACCATTAATCGCGCGGGGGTGATTTATGTCGCCGACGAAGATTTGGGCATCATTTGCAAAGTTGAGTCCAATAGTCTGCTGGCCATCTTCGCCGGCAGCCCCAATGCCTTGACGGGGAGCTTGGACGGCGTCGGCGCCAAGGCCGTCATCAAGACCCCGCGCGGGCTCGCGGCGGACGCCAACGGCAATCTCTATGTTGCCGACACCGAGGAAGACATCATTCGCAAAATTACGCCGGATGGCACCGTAACCACGCTCGCGGGGAAAATCAACGAATCCGGCCTGATCGACGGCCAGGGCGCCGCCGCGCGGTTCAACGGCCCGCGTGGTTTGGCCGTGGACAAGGACGGCAATGTCTATGTCGCCGATTCGGACAACGCCACCATTCGCAAAAATCACGCCGGACGGAGTGGTGACGACGCTGGGCAAAAATTCTCCGGCGGCCGCCAATCCGCCCAAGCCCTAAACGAGTAACGCCAATTATCCCGCTTGGGCCAGGGGTTGTGATGCCCCGAGCGAGCGCAGGGGATTAGCCGGGGGCGTCTCGGTACGTTCAATGGTGAGGACCAGGTCGCCGGATTCCGGATTTTTCCACATCCGCCAGCAATCGTAGAGGCGGGTGATCCATACGCTCGGTTTATCGGCGAACAATTTACGGGCGAGGGCGAATTCGCGCGCCCGCAGGACTTTCAGGCGGCGCTTGAGGCGTTTGCGCACGGGGCGGAAATTGGCGAGGTCCGCGTAATGCTGTTCGCGCTCGCGCACGTGCTTGGCAAAAACCAGGTAGTCGTGGTCGTCGCCCAGCAGCGCACCCAGGCGGCGGAAGTCCTTGCGCGCGCGGTGGACTTCGTCGGCGCTGACGTTGGCGAGAATTTCAAACTGGTAGCCCAGGTCCTTGACGCGCTTGCGCCAGTCGTGAAAGCAATCGCCGAGGTGCCCGGTGCCGTGTTTGGTGCAGCGTTTGTAGTCGGCCCGC
>JABDGR010000100.1 GCA_013285985.1 Verrucomicrobiota bacterium | reverse complement strand
TCCACCGAGTAGGCCAGGATGCCGTGTTCGTTTTCGAACAAATCAAGCACGCCGGTGATTTTAATCGGCTTCTCTTTCGCGCGTTGGTCCTTGAGCAGATCGCGAATGAGTTGCCGGCGCAACGGCACGGCGGGAATGGTTAAATCGGCCTTCTTCGCCGCGGCCTCGAGTTCGGTAAGGGTCAGGAGATAAAGCTCGTTGAAATCGAGCGCCTTGCTGCCTCCGGCAGTGGCTTCTGCAGCCATCCGGTCAATTTCCTCGATTTGTTTGAGCGCTTCCCAGACCGGGAGTTCACCCAACTGCAGGCTGCCGGCATCGGCATCATAAGCACGTTTGGGCGGGCCGTAGGACTTGGGCCTGAATTGCTGCTGCTGGGGTGGTTTGTTGCCAGGGTTGAAGCCACCACCGCCGCCGCCACCGGGAGGGCCATATTGCTTGGGCCCAAATTTGTTCTTCTTGAAATCGCGGTTGAACTTCCCCTGCTTCCACGGCTGCTTGTCCCACTGACGTCCACCACCATGACCATAGCCACGGTCGCCGCGAAAACCTTGCTGATACTGATCTGCCTGACGGGGGGGGTGTCCATCACCTTGCGGGGGCGGCCCACCCTGCCCTTCGGCGGCTTCAGGGCCGCGCTCGGCCGGCGCTTCTGCGGGGGGCGATTCCTCCGCCCTGCGCGGGGATTCGTGCAAATCATCGTCCGAAGTACTAAAGGACTCCGGCGCGGGCCGGGATTCTTCCGGCGCAGAAGCGGCCAGCGAGGCTGCCTCCGCATCGGGTGCTTTCCCGCGCCGACCACGTTTGACGGGCTTGGCTTCAGCGGCAGCGCTGAGTTCTTCAGCGGCAACCGGCTTGCTGGCGCTGGCGGGCTTGAGCCGGCGTCCGCGCCTTTTCGGAGCGGCGTCAGCGGAATTGTCTTCCGAATCAGTCATAGGAGTAAAATAGAGGGGGCGGCGCACAAGGCGCCGAAGCGGGGCAGTTGGGCAAGCTTCCAACTGAAGAGAGCCAACTTGAGTTAATCATCAAAACAGACAACAGTTGCAAAATTGTGACCGGCCCGCCGGGGCGGGAATGGTGAAAGGGGTGGTTATTTCGAGGAATTACGGAGCCGGGAGGTGAAGTGGACAATCTGGCGGCGCAAGAATTCAACCGAGCCATCATTGAGCGCCACCCAGTCCGCCCGTTCGATCTTATCCCGCAACGGCCACTGGCGGGCCTGCCGTGCGGCTATCTCGGCTGGAGACAGCCCCCGCGCGGCCAGGCGGGCCGCCTGAAGCGCTGGGCTGGAGGCTATACAAAGCGTATAATCGAACCCGGAGGCAAGGTTTTTTTCAAAGAGCAGGGGAATCTCGACCACCCAGTCCTTTTCCGGCTCAACCTCCATGGCCGACTGCCAGCACAGCCGCACCCGGGGGTGCAAGAGGCCCTCCAGCCATTCCAGCTCCTTTTGGTCGGCAAAAACGATTTCTGCCACCTTGCGGCGGGAGATTTTAATTTCTGATTTCAATGTTTTTTCCAAAATACCCGGCCAACGCTTCACCGCCGCCGCCTTGACCTCATCATCGGTTTCCCACAAATCGCGCACGACGGCGTCGCTTTCCAGCACGCCGAAATTCAATTCACGGAACATTCCCACGGCGGTGGTTTTGCCGCAGCCAATGCCGCCCGTCAGGCCGATGCGCAGACCGCGCGCTGCTCTTGGTTCCATTGAACCAACACCATTACAAGTTTCCCGCGCCTTGACAACTCCACGTAAATCGCCAGCATTAACCGTTTCTCCCTACTCAACTTCGAGCTTTGGACATCTCCGTCCCATAGCGCCCTACCCGCCCTCCGTCATGCCCGTCGTCGCCCACATCCGCAAAAAGAACGTCATCAGCTACAATGGCGAGCCGTGCCTCGTCGTGGACCACGCCATCCGCACCCCGCCGAATATGCGTTCGTTCTGCCAAATGACCCTGCGCAACATCCGCACCGGCAAGGTCACGCCCTTGCGCGTGAACGTGGGTGAGTCCTATGACATTCTCTCCACCGATGTGCGCAAGTTGGAATACTCCTACGCCGACGGCGACTCGTTTACTTTCATGGACCCGGAGACCTTTGAAGAAGTCTCCTTGAGCAAGGAAATCCTCGGTGACGCGCTTAATTACCTCGTCCCGAGCCAGTCGTATGATGTGTTGTTTGTGGAAAGCAAGCCATTGACAGTGAACCTCGGCGCCTCCGTCACCATGAAGGTCACCGACGCTCCCGAAGGCATTCGCGGCGACACCTCGGGCAACGTGCAGAAATCCGTGACGGTTGAAACCGGCATGACCGTGCGCGTGCCGCTGTTCATCAAAACGGGCGATATCATCAAGGTTAGCACTGAAGACGGCAACTACCTGGGCCGGGCATAAAAAATTATTGCGTCCTTTGCGGGTTTGCGGTGAAGTTTCGGGCCGATGAACGCGCCGAACACCGTGGAGGAATCCGCGCCCGCCGTTGCCGAAATGCAGGGCTGGTATGGGCCGTACACCGTTTCCGAACGAGTTGTGCAGAAAATTTGGCTGCGGGGTGATTACCGCGCAGCAAACCTGCGCACCCTCTCCGGCAAGCCCTTGCGCGTGCGGCATCCCGGCCGCTGGAACTTGCAGGAGGGGCCGGATTTTCGCGGCGGGGAATGGGAACTCGACGGGCGGCGCGTGCGCGGAGACATTGAGATTCACTTTCACGCCCGCGATTGGGCCACGCACGGCCACGGGCAGGACCCGAATTACGCCAATGTCGCGTTGCATGTGCTGCTCTTTCCGCCCGCCGCCGGCGAGCCGCTCGCGCGAACCACCCACGGTGAAACGCCGGAACAGGTTGTCCTCATTGACCATTTGGAGCGCGATTTGGAGGATTACGCCGCGGATGAAGCGCTGCTGGCCGCGGAAGGCCGCGACCCGTTGGGTCCACTCGAAGAATTTTTAAAACGTCCGCCTGCCGACCGGCTGGCGCGGCTGCTCGACCGCGCGTTGCATCGCTGGCGGCAAAAACGCGCTTTCGCCACACAACGCATCGCCAAGGCGGGGTTTGACGAAGCGTGCCATCAAATGACGCTCGAAGCGTTGGGCTTCCGACGCAATCGCGCGCCGATGTCGGCGCTGGCGTTGAAATATCCGCTCGCGGGCTGGGCCAAGCATCCGCCCTTGCCGGGTCTATTGTTTGAAGAGGAGAAAAAGCATTGGAAACTAGCCGGGTTGCGGCCGGCGAACCATCCCAAGCTGCGGCTGGAACAATATGCTCAAGCAGTCGCGGCAAACCCGGAGTGGACGCGAAAACTAATCAACCTCGCGCAAAGCTGGCCGGAAGGCGCGACGGCCGTGGAGGATTCCGGGCCGTTCCGCCGTCGAAACAAACTGACTGTCTTTCGCAAACGCGTGGCAAAAGAGATTTTTACGGACGTGTGGCAAGGTGCGCGGCTCAACACTCTGATTGGCGACGTGCTGCTGCCGCTGGCGGCAGCGGAGACGAATCGGGAATTTTTCGCGC
>JABDGR010000099.1 GCA_013285985.1 Verrucomicrobiota bacterium | reverse complement strand
TTTCGCCGCCGAGTTCAGCCTGGAGCCGGCGGGCGGTGGCGACTTTGGCCAAGAGGAACCGCTTCGGGAAAAAACCGCAGGGTTGCTGTCCGAAACAGATGCGGGGCGTCGTCATGAGGCGGCCGGCGCGGCGGGAGACTTGGGAGCAAAACCCATCAGCGCCTGGATGACGAGGCTGAACACCACGCACAAAACGCAGCCGATAAGGTTATACCAGAGATAGGAAATGCTGAGCGTGTAATAGAGCACAAAGACCAGCGCCTGCGCCGCCACCGCAGCCCAAAACACGGCGGTGCCCCCGACCGCCCGAACAAAGAACGCCACGAGAAACAGGCCCAGCACCACCCCATAGAAAATCGAGCCGAGAATATTTTGCGCCTGAATTAAGTTTTCCGCGAGGTGAGCGCAAAGCGCGAAGCCAATCGCCACCACCCCCCAGAGCGCAGTGAAACATTTGGAAGCATGCACATAATGGGCGTCGCTGGCATCGCGCTTCACCAGATGGCGGTAGAAATCCACGGTAGTCGTGGAACCGAGCGCGTTAAGCTCCGCGGCCTTGGAGGAAAGCGCCGCGGCAAAAAATGCCGTGACGAGCAAGCCGATGATGCCGTGAGGCAGGTAGTGCAGGATGAAGGTGATGAATACGTAGTCCGTCTCGCTGGCCTTCGTCTGCGGGTCAGCAGCGGCCAGGGCGTCACTGGCCTGTTTACGAACGGCTTCGCCACGTTCGTGCGCTGATTGCGCGGAGGCCAGGGCCGACGCTTCGCCCGGAGCATCACCCGAGTGGCGAGCAACGAGCCAGGCCTGCAACTGGCGTTGCTCCTCGTCATGTGCGGCGGAAAAATCGGTTTCCAAGGCACGCAATTTCTCCGGAGGCAGATGCTGCGCGAGGGAATGCGATGCGGCCTGATCAAAAACCAGCGGCGGTTGCTCAAACTGGTAAAAAACAAAAATCAGCACGCCCAGCAGCAGAATGAAAAACTGCATTGGAATTTTACACACCGCGTTGAACATCAGACCCAGGCGGCTTTCCCGCAGCGAAGCACCGGAGAGATAACGCTGCACCTGGGACTGGTCGGTGCCGAAGTACGACAAGGCCAGGAAAAACCCGCCGAGCATGCCGGACCAGAATGTATAGCGCTGGTGGGTGCTCAGGGAAAAATCCACCGCGTGCATCCGGCCAAACCCGCCCGCCAGCGTGAACGCGTCGCCAAACGACAATGCCGCCGGCATTTTCGCCAACAGGATGAAAAACGCCGCCGCCATGCCGGCGAAGATAATGCCTAATTGATATTTTTGCGTGAGCGTCACCGCCGCGCTGCCTCCGGCCACGGTGTAAATGATGACGACCAGGCCGCTGCATATAATGGTGAGGTTGAGCGACCAGCCAAAGACGGTCGAGAGCACGATGGCGGGGGCGTAAATGGTGAGGCCCGCGCTCAGACCGCGTTGGATTAAAAACAACCCCGCGCCGAGCAGGCGGGTTTTCGCATCGAAGCGCCGGCCCAGAAATTCATAGGCGGTATAAACTTTGAGCAACCGGAAAATCGGTAAAAAGACCATCGCGATGAGAATGAGCGCAAACGGCGCGCCAAAATAATTTTGCACGAAACCCAGGCCATCCTGGTAGCCCTGGCCGGGGGTGGAAAGAAACGTGACCGCGCTGGCCTGCGTGGCCATGACGGAAAGGCCGATGACGAACCAGCGCGTCTGGCCATCGCCGCGCAGATAACTCCTCAGGTCGCGCGGGCCGCGCGTGCGCCACATGCCGTAGAGGGCGACGCCGAGCAAGGTGCCAAACAGCACGACGTAGTCGAGGGTGTTCACGAAAACATCCTGGTCAGCGCAATCAGCAGCGCAAGCACCACGGCGAAAACCCCGGTGACGAACCAATACACGGCGCCCCATGTGCGCAGCCCCGGCAGGCCGGTGGGCTCGGGCTCAGGTTTGGCCGGATTCATTTTCCCAGGGAAACGAGATTGGCAAACAGCCGGTAGGCGCCCGGCACGCCGGCGGGCAATTGCCGGAACCAGCCGAGCGAGGTGTAAACGTAATAACCCTGGCCGTATTTCGCAATCAGCACACTGCTGCTGGGCTGCGTCTCACCCGGGTCGCTCATGGCGAGCAATTGCGTGTAGCGCTCCTCATCCCACGTACTCGGGAAATACGCGCCGCGCTCCTGCACCCAGCCGTCGAAATCCGCCGCGGTGATCTTGTTGGGCGTCGTCATGGCCGGATGGTCCGGCACGAGGAATTTTACCGGGGAATTCTCGTCCGTCACCCGCAACGGCGGCGCCTGACCGGCAATGGAAAGGTCATACGGGCCGAGGGTTTGTGTCCGCAGTCCCGTCGGCCGGTTATATTGCGCAATAACGGTGCCGCCCTGCTGGACGTAGGCAAAGAGACCGGGCAGATTATCCGCGAGGTCGGTGCGCTCGTTAAATGCACGCACGCCGATGACGACGGCATCCAACCCGTGAAGTTTCTCCGGCGTCAAGTCTGCACCGGTGAGTTGGGTGACCACGTAGCCCATCTGCTCCAGGGCGGCGGCCACGCTGTCGCCCGCACCGGGCAGGTAGCCGACTTTTTTGCCGCGAATGGCCAGGTCGAGGGCCACAGCCTTGAAGCGCGCCAGCGGCTGGAGCATCTGCACTGGAATATGGGGATAGCTGATGACGATGCGCTCATTGGCATAGTGTGCGCCATTGATGTCCACCCGCGCCGTGATGTTCGCCGAAGTCGATTGAGCCGGAGCGGTGATAGTGAACGCGAGTTTCACCTTGTCGCCGACGGCCGCGAAATGGAACGGTTGCGAAGCGGGTGTGACCTTCCAGTCCGTGGGCGCGTCAAGCCGCAGCGTGCCATTGTCCACCGTACGGAACGCAGTGACATCAACTTCGACTGATTTAGATGCCCCTGGCGCGAAAAGTTGCACTTCGTTCGCAAAACTGAGTGCGACCGGGGCAATAACATCCAGTCGCCGGCGCGTCTCGCCTTTGGTTGCGTCCATCGAAACCTGCACCGGCACATCCGGAATGACCAGCGTCTGGCCGCCGACATCAAAGACATTTTCGACCGAGTAAACCGGCGGACTTTCGGGGCGGCCAATCAGCGATGGGTCGTCCACCCGCGCCATGCCCGGGGTGTGGTCTGCACGCAGCCAATACGGCTGGCTCAGGAGGGTATCAGCGGGCAACTTATCCGTGGCTTCCAGCGAAAACGCCTGGTTCGCCGGCAAGGGCTTTCCGCGAACTGACGAGGGCGCGGGCAAAAGTGTGCTGCCACTATGGTAGCGCACCTCAACCCATTGCACCGGAAAACTGGATCGCACCATGACGGTGTGTTTCATCGCTAAAGTCTCGCCCGGAACCAGTTCGGCATTGGGAATGGCGGTTTCCACGGTAAGGCCGAGGCAGTTTTGCAAAATGCGGTCGAGTTGCGCGCGTTTTTCGTCCGTCACCGGGTCCTTCGGCAATGCGGCCAGTTTGGCGCGAATGGCTAGCAACGCGGGCACACTCGCGGA
>JABDGR010000098.1:2424-3567 GCA_013285985.1 Verrucomicrobiota bacterium | reverse complement strand
GCTCAACCCTGCAATGGAACTGGGCCGCGCTTTTATCGTTTCTTCCTACCAACGCAAACAAGCCTCCCTGGCGCTGATTTGGCGCGGTCTGGGCCGGTTCATCGCCGCGCACCCGCGCTACAAGACCCTCTTTGGCCCCGTCTCCATCAACCCGGATTACCAGACACTTTCCAAGGACCTCATGGTGCAATTCCTTCGTTCTCACAGCTATGATGCTGAGCTTTCGGAAATGGTGACGCCCAAACGCCCGCATCGCCGCGGCCAGCTTCGCGGCACGGAGCGGCGCGCCTTGCATGCGAGCGAATGTGACATTGACGACATTTCCGCCCTCATTTCTGAGATCGAAACCGACAAAAAAGGTGTTCCCATCCTCCTGCGCCATTACTTGAAGATGAACGGCCGCATCATTTCCTTTAACGTCGACCCGGATTTTGGCTATTGCCTCGACGGGCTCATCATCGTGGATTTGACCAAAACCGACATAAAATTGCTCAAGGCCCACCTGGGTGCCGAGGGAGCGGCGAATTTTCTGGCCCATCATGGCGTAGACAGCTAGGCGTAGCCCATGTTAACTTGTGTTCCCCAGTCCATCTTCAGTTGGAATTTTGCGGTAATGGGAACTGCCGGCCGGCCGGCCGCAGTGGCCCTCGAAGTATTTGGCGAGCAGGGGACTATTTTCTGCGGGGGGATCCAATACCGCATCCGCAAGCATGGTTGGCTCAGCGGGCATTGGACCATGGAACAGGCTGACTCGGTTTATGCGGAAGCGATGAAGGAGAGCGCTTTGTTTCGCTTCTTTGAAGTGCAGGACTCCACTGCTTTGTTTGAGTTGAGCGCGAAGAACCCGCTTCTGCGCAAATACGAAATTGCCATTGCCGGGAATAAAGTCGGCAGCATTGCGCCCGGCGGCCCGTTCACCCGCCAAACCATCATTGATTGCGACCCGCAAATCCCCGAGCCGACGCAGCTGTTTTGCTTCTGGCTCGCTGCGCTGACCTGGCGGCGCGCCGCCCGCAGCGACGCCGCGGCCACCTAGCCAAGGTTCGCATCCCAGGCGCGCTGCGCGGCCGGTGGATTTATCATGCTGTCATGCAGGATCGCCGGGTCCACGTCGCCGCGCTCCATCAAGCCGAGCAGGGCAAT
>JABDGR010000098.1:0-2414 GCA_013285985.1 Verrucomicrobiota bacterium | reverse complement strand
AGGGCAATCATTGTGCCGCCCGCCAGGACCATCCCACCCAGGAAAATCAGGGTCAAGAGCGGGGCGTCGTAGATCAAGTGCATGAACCAAAAAATGACGCAGAAAAACTTTACGATGGAAGTGACGCCGGATGCGCTCCAACCGATACAGGCGGCACCGATGCCGGCCCAAGTGGCGAACGAAGCAGCGATCGATGCCGCTTAAGGCCTGCCAGGGGCTGGTTAAGTAGCGGTAAGCAAGCAGATTAGCATTTCTGTTAGCACGGATGCCAAACGGGTTCCGGCTTGTAAGCGGACGGGCTGGATTTTAAAAAAACTCCTTGTTAAACGCGCCGCTCTGGCGCAGTGTTTCCTTTTTGCATACATGTTTCTGAAGGCGTCATTTAGCCAACTTGTCCACGGCCTGCGGCGGGCACCACGCAGGGCTATTTTCCACCCCCACCCAAGCTTGGGCGGACGGATTTCACGCTGGGTCATGGGGCTAGGTTTGGCCGCCTGGGTAATGGCCCTGGCCGGGTGCAGTTTCAAGACCCCGCAATCCACCATGGACACGCATGGTTTGGTCGCACGCAACGAGCTGGACCTGTTTATGGTGACCATCTGGGTTTCGTTGTTCATCTTTGTGACGGTCGGTGGCACGATGGCGGTGGTGGTTTGGAAATTTCGGGAACGCCCCGGAGACGAAAACAAACCCATGCCCGAACAGGGCCATGGGAACCCGTTGGTGGAAATTTCACTCATTACCGGCTCCATCGCCCTGTTGGTGATCATCGCGGTACCGACGCTCAAGTCCATTTTCCTGACGGAAGCGCTGCCGATGGACCAGCCGTATTGGAAGCCTTCGCTGCTGGGCAATTGGTACAAGGACGCCGGCGGCTCCGTGCCGGAACAGGCCAAGGAGGAGCCCTTGATCATCGTCGTGCACGGCTGGCAATGGTGGTGGAGTTTTGAATACCCCCAGTTCGGCTTCACCACCGCGAATGAATTTTACATCCCCGCCGGCAAGGTCGTGAAATTTGATTTGCGCTCCGACAACGTCATCCACTCGTTCTGGCTGCCGAAAATCTCGGGGAAGGTTGACTGTATCCCCGGGCGCGCGAATTCGCTGTGGATGATGGCCGATGACGGCAAAGCGGCCAATGATGGCTACGACCACGGCCCCATCAGCGCCGACCAATATGAAAACGGCCTTTATTACGGCCAGTGCGCGCAGTACTGCGGCGAGGCGCATGCCTTCATGCTTTTCCGCACGCGGGTCGTCAGCGACAAGGACTTTGTCGCCTGGGTAGAACAAACCCAAAAGAAAGTCCCCGCGCCCATTCCCGGTGGGGACTGGACGAAGTTTATCGCCGCAACCTCGGCGGCCATTTCTGCCGGCAAAGAGCCGGACAAGACCATGCTGGCCACGCCCGAGCAGCGCGGCGCGGCGTTGTTCTTTGGCCGGGCCAGTTGCATCCAATGTCACACGATTGACGGCACTCCGGCGACGGCCACAATCGGCCCCAACCTGACGCGCGTGGCTTCGCGCACATCTCTTGTGGCCGGTTTTTTGGACAACCTGGATAACGACGGCAAGACGATTGACCCCGTGCGGCAACGGGAAAATTTCCATAACTGGATTTCGCACCCCTACGACTACAAACCCGGCAACCTGATGTGGTATCCTCAGCCAGGCACTGCTGGCGGGCTGCGCGACATCGTCCAGAAAAACATCGATAACAAGACACCCATCACCGACGAAAACGGGCATACCGACTGGCATGACATCGCCGCGTTCCTGATGACATTGAAGTAAGCCTGCCGAGCCCGCTTGCTATTTCCCGATTTAAACTTTATCCTTTTTCACCAAACTCCCAGCCAATATGTCCGCCGTCCTCGTCAAAGATAAAACCGAGCTGCCCGTGCTGCGCAGCGGGATCGGCCTGCCGCGGCCGGACCGGCATGTGGGCTGGAAGGACTGGATGACGACGGTGGATCACAAAAAAATCGGCATCATGTATGGTGCGGCGGCGTGCTTTTTCTTCCTGGTGGGCGGGGTTGAGGCGCTGATGATCCGCACGCAGTTGATCAAGCCGATGAACCACTTCATCACGGCGCAACTGTATAACCAGCTCTTCACGATGCACGGGACGACGATGATTTTCCTGGGCGTCATGCCCTTGTCCGCGGCATTCTTCAATTTCGTGGTTCCGCTGCAAATCGGCGCGCGCGACGTGGCGTTTCCCCGGCTCAATGCCTTCAGCTTGTGGACGTTCTTCGCCGGGGCGTCCCTCCTGAACATCTCCTGGTTCCTGCAGATGCTCAACGTTATTGGCGTATTCCATCCGGATGGCGGGCGGACGGACATAGCACCGGGCGCCGGCTGGTTCGGCTATGCGCCGCTGACCGAAGTCGCCTACTCCGGCATTGGGACGG
>JABDGR010000097.1 GCA_013285985.1 Verrucomicrobiota bacterium | reverse complement strand
GGTTAAATACAGGCCGATGGCCATGCCGTCATGCAGGGAAAGCATTTCAAACACGTCGTTGCTGCCGCCCGCAATGCGAAAACACTCGGATTGGGTGTGGGTGGTGATGGTGACCTGCACGCCCGTGACTTCGAGGCCTTTGATATGCAGCCAGGAGCCGCGGACCAGAAACGCGGTGACCCGGTGGCCGGCGGGCTTCACCGCGGAAAAGTCGAACACGGGCCGCTCCCCGGGGTAGGAAAAATATTTTATCGGCGCGTCGCGGGCTCCGCTCTTGTCGAGAACGAAAACCTCATCATAGAGGTCATCATGGCCGTCAATTTGCGCCGCCGTAACGTGATAGGTGCCGCCGCGGAAATAGACCGTGTCGCCCGGACCTGCGGACTGTTGCGCCCGCGTGACCGTGGCAAAGGGTTTCTCCATGCTGCCGTTGTTGGAATCGCTGCCCGCGGGCGCGACATAATAAGTCGCAGCATGGACGCTGACCGCCGACTGCAGGAAAACCAACACCACCGCGACCGTACTCCGGCCTCGCCAGAAAGATTGAAAACGTACCGTGGTGCAAATGGGGCGCACGCGCCAAATATGGCCCAACTGGGCCGGTTGAGGCAAGTTTTCCCGGAGGACAGACACAGGCGTGAAATCGTTTACTCCTCGCCGTCGTAATAGGACGCCTTCTGGTCCTGGACGAGTTTGCGGGCGGGGGTTTCGCGGGCGACGAGCCATTTCTTGCTATCGGGGTAATAGCAGCATTCGCCGATGGGGTTGTCGGCGATGACGTAGTAAACGAAATCTTCCTTCCCGGGATTGGAGAGCTGGTGGGCCTGCCCAGGAGGGAAAAGAAAAGTATCGCCGGCGATGACTTCCGTCGCCCCCTGTTCATCGCGCACCAGGCCGCGCCCGGACACCACGACATACAGCTCCCATTGCGCGGAATGGAAGTGATAGGGGTAATTGACTGCGCCGGGCGGCAGACGGTTGTATTCCAAATCAAACGGATGCCGCTTGGAAAGGTCGAGCGACTGGTCGTCGCGGCCCAGGGCAAGGGACACACCCTTGTAAAAAGAGTGGTATTTGCCCTTGGGTGATTTGTCTTCCGCTTCCGGAATGGCCGCGAGGTTGACTTTGTGCATGGAATTGGGTGCAGCCACGCCGCATCAATGCAGCACCGGCGCAACCCAAAAACTCAATCTTCACCGCACACCGCTCGGCAAGCGAAAAAAGAAATTTTTCGCAACCCGGCCTCAATCCTTTGGAAATAAGCGGAAACGCGATTGCTCGCGAATGGAGAAAAGCGAGACGGCCAGATACTGGTCCGTGGCGCGCAGGCGGCGGCTGATTTCGCGGGAGAGGTTGAGCAGCATCACCGCGTACACCCGGGTGTTGCGCAGGTTGAGTTTGTGCAGGTCAATATTGTCCAGCGCGAGCACGATGGTGTCGGGGTGCGCCACGACCGTCGCCGAACGGGGCTGCTGATCGATCAATTCCATTTCCCCAAAAGTGTCGCCCGGATGCAGCGCGGCGATTTTCTCCTGGCATTCGCCCTCGCGCGAGACGACCTGCTTGAGGATGTCCACCCCACCCCGGTAGATGACATAAAGCGAACCGCCACGCTCGCCTTCGGTGATGATGCGTTCGCCGCGCTGGTATTCCTCCGTGCGAAAGAGCACGGGCAGGTCCTTGAGGTCGTCCTCGGACAAGCCGGCAAACAAACCGTGCCGTTTGAGGAACGAGGGTTCGATGGAAACTTTGGCTGGGGCCGATTTAGTCATGAGCGACGACGCATCGGGGGGTAGTGAGCGGGCCAATCGAGCGGAGGTATGGCACAAAAATACCAGTCTAGCAAGCTTTGGGGGTAATTTTTTGAGACAAAGGGGTGAAAAAGTTATTCCAGGAAATTTTCGCTGAAAACAAAATAAATATCATTTTACTGGTGGTTGAATTTGCCCACAAGACGCCGCCGGGATGGTAAAAAAGGCTCCAAACTATGCCTTTTAGCCTGCGAGCAAGTATTGTCCAACTTCAATCGACTAAAGATTAAAAAACTTTAACGAAGTCATTCGAAAGAAAAGCATTCGATTACGGAAGATGAACTCAGAGGAAAAATGTTCAATTCTGGAACAGGTTCTCAACAAGTTATTAACACCCTCGCCAACATCTCGGGAATCAATCACAAAAATTACATAAACTACTAATCTTCAATTTCTTGATCCACATGTCCCGCGTGGCATTCCCAAGTTGCCCTCACAAAATTGGGCAGCTTTTTCATAACTGCGCCGCTCAAGGAAATGAACGAGATCCGGCGGCATTTGCGAACGATTGAGAGTCAATAACGCATCGACCTCCGTGAGCGCCCCCATCAATTTCTCCAAGCCCTCCTTGCCTGGCTGAGGTTCACGCACGTCATTGAGCAACTTGCGGAGCGGTGCGAGCCAAATTGATTCGGAAACGTTCATGTTTCAATAGAGTTCATATCACCTCGCAATGTCAAGGACTTATCTTTTCTTAATGTGTTCCAAATTTTTTTAAAGCTTTACAATAGAATGAGTTAAAGATTTTAAAAATGCGCTCAAAAACAAGACAGACAAGTTTGTCTTTAAATCAGGCGAAGCACCCTGCTTGCTCCTTGATTCCATCAGGCAACCCATTAACCTTAGGAACTTGATTTTATCATCGTTGTTATACCCCACAGTCCTGTCCCATGAAAAACCTTTCCTTTGCCAATCGGTGGAATGCCGATCTCATCGACCAATACTACGAAAACTGGCTGCGCCAGCCTGAAAGCCTTGAACCTGACTGGCGGGCATTTTTTGAGGGCTTTGAGCTGGGCCAAACACGCACCGAAGCCGCGCCTTCGGCCACGGCGACGGCGACCATGCCGGGTGGAGTTGCGCCGGAATCAACCGCGCCAGTGGATCCGATTCTCCAGGCACGCGCGATTGGCGCAATTTACGCCTACCGCGGCATCGGACATACCCAGGCCCACTTAAACCCTCTGCAAATTCAGGCGCCACAGAATCCGCGCCTGTCGCTCGACCGCCTGGGATTCAACCCTGCGGATCTCGACCGCCCGTGCTTCACTGGAAACTATTTGCAAGGCGGCATTATGACCGTGCGCGAATTGCTCCGCCGGCTGCATGAGACTTATTGTGGCTCCATCGGCATCGAGTACCTGCATATCCAGGACACCAAGCGCCGCCGCTGGCTGCAGGCGCGCCTCGAACCCACCTGCGCCAAGCCCGCCCTCACCCACGATGAGAAACTGCGCGCCCTGCGCAAAATTTCCGAGGCGGAGTCCTTCGAGCAGTTTCTCCACACGCGTTACCAGGGCCAAAAACGCTTTTCCCTCGAAGGCGGCGAAACAATCATTGCCGCGCTCGATGCGCTGACCGAACGCTGCCCCGCATCCGGCGTGGAGGAAATCGTGATGGGCATGGCCCACCGCGGCCGGCTCAACGTCCTGGTCAACATTGTCGGCAAGTCTTACGAATATCTTTTTCGCGAGTTTTCGGAAAACTACATCCCGGACACCACCCACGGCGACGGCGACGTGAAATACCACCTCGGCTACGAGGCAGACCAGACGACCTCCACCGGTCAGAAGGTGCACATCGGCCTGGCGGCCAACCCGAGCCACCTCGAAGCGGTGGATCCGGTTGTGCAGGGCAAAGCCCGCGCGCGGCTGCGCCGCCGCGAGGACATGGTCGAGCGCAAAAAAGTCGTGCCCGTGCTCATCCACGGCGACGCCGCATTCATCGCGCAAGGCGTGGTGGCCGAGGTCTTCAACCTTTCGCGGCTGGAAGGCTACCGCACCGGCGGGACGCTGCACTTCGTCATCAACAACCAGATTGGCTTCACCACGGAGCCGAAGGACGCCCGTTCCA
>JABDGR010000096.1:3088-4089 GCA_013285985.1 Verrucomicrobiota bacterium | reverse complement strand
GCCCGAGGACAAGCTGGCGAAAATCAAGGAACTGCAAGCGCACGGGCTGGTCGTGGCGATGGCGGGCGACGGCGTCAACGATGCGCCGGCACTGGCCCAGGCGGACGTCGGCATCGCCATGGGCGACGGCGCGGACGCGGCGATTGAGACGGCCGGCGTCACGCTGTTGCATGGCGACCTGGCCAAACTCGTCAAAGCGGTGAACCTCTCGCGCCAGACCATGCGCGTGATTTGGCAGAATTTGTTTTGGGCGTTCGCCTTCAACCTCATCGGCATCCCGCTGGCGGCGGGGGTGTTTTACCCCTGGTTTGGCTGGACGCTCTCGCCGATGTTCGCGGGCCTCGCCATGGCCTTTTCGAGCGTGACCGTGGTGTCCAACGCGCTTCGGCTAAAAGTCCTGAGACTGTAAATTATGAAAACCTTGATTTTTCATGTGAGTGGAATGCATTGCGCGGCATGCGAGCGGCTGACGGAGGCGGAGCTGCGCGATGGGCCCGGGGTGACGGCGGTGAAGGCTTCGCTGGCGCGGGAATTGGTTGAAGTCACCGGTGAATTCGGTGAACAGCCAGACGAGGCGGTGATGTGTGAATTGGGTCGACTGGTGCAAAAGCATGGTTTTTCACTTTCGCTGACGCCGCAGAAGCATGAGGTGAAATGGTCTGAATTCGTCGTCGCGGCGCCTGCAGCCTTGGGATTGATGGCGGCGTTTATTTTCGCGCAGAAGCTGGGGATTGGGCGACTCGTAGATACTGCGCAAATGGGTTATGGTGTGGCGTTTTTCATCGGCGTGGTGGCTTCACTATCTTCCTGCATGGCCATCGTAGGCGGGCTGGTGCTTTCATTGTCGGCCTATTACGCGCAAAAGGGCGAAAAAGCGCGTCCGCAAATCCTATTTCATGTGGGGCGATTAGTTTCGTTTTTTATTCTGGGCGGGGTGGCCGGGGCGGTTGGCTCCATTTTCCGATTCGGCCCGTTTGGCGCGATGATTCTGGGTTTGATGG
>JABDGR010000096.1:1705-3078 GCA_013285985.1 Verrucomicrobiota bacterium | reverse complement strand
GATATTTTGCCATGGACGAAAAAATTCCGATTGATGCTGCCACAAACGGTCGGCGGGCGAATTCACGCACTGTCGAATCGGCGCGCGGGTATCATGCCGTTCGCCCTGGGGGTGGCCACTTTTTTTCTTCCCTGCGGATTTACCCAATCCATGCAGCTTTATACGCTTACGACCGGGAGCTTTCTCGCCGGGGCATTGACCATGTTTTCTTTTGCGCTCGGCACTTTTCCAATGCTGGCTTTATTAAGCTTCAGTACACTGGGTGCACGCGGGCGAAAACATCCCGGGATGTTCTTTAAGACCGCCGGCTTGCTGGTTGTGTTGTTTGGGGTTTATGATATCTTAAATAGCCTCGCTGGCTACGGTTTGATTCAGCCGCTTTTCAACTTTTAAATATTTTCGCAGTCTCACTATGAAAATCAAAATCGCTTTATTCGCCGTGGTTCTTGTCTTGGCCAGCGCCGTGTGGATGGCTGTTTCCAGAAACTCCGCCGCACCCTTTGGCGAAAAGAACGCCGCCAGGTCTGTGGTTGCCACGCTCGTGGGTGACAAGCAAATCGTCGAGGTCAACGTCAAAGAGGGCTATCAACCACGCGAGATTATCGCAAAGGCCGACGTGCCGGTGCTTCTAAAAATGAAAACCCAGGGAGTATTCGATTGCACGAGTGTATTTTCCATCCCTTCACTCGGCGAGCGCGCTCAATTGCCCTCCACCGGCGAAACCGTCATTGAAATTCCCGCGCAGAAGGCCGGGGGAAGCGTGCGGGGCGTTTGCGGGATGGGAATGTATTCGCTGGTGATTACGTTTACCTGAGTGATGGTCAAGAGTTACTTTACTTGCTAATACGTAATGCGCGGACCGCTCGAAGGGCGAGGCGCCGCCGGGCGAGTAGCGCCACCAGGGACGCCAGCGGATTGTTGCGTATTAATCTGGCTTTGCAGTGAATTGAGCAGCTGGGTGCGTTGGTCATCAGTCAAGCCTTGGACGGATTGGACAGCGCTGACGGCGGCGGCCGGGTCTTTGTTGACCCATTGCGTCGCGGCGTTGCGAATGGAGCTCACCCGCTGGTTGCTGTCGCCAATGGTGCTGGCCCAGTTGAAAGCGGCGGCGGGGTCGTTGGATGATGTTGAAGTGACCAGACGGGTGACGGCGGTGTCGCGGGCCGGGCCTTGCGGGATGGTGTTAATCCAACTGGAGGCAGCTTGAGGGTTGTCACGCAGCCAGTTGGTGGCGATGGTGCCGACAGCGCTATCGAGGGCGGCGCCGGAAAGGTTGCTCGTGGCCAGCAGATCGGCGGCTTTGGCCGGATCCTGGCTGCTCCAAGTACCGATGACATTGCCGACGATGGTGTTGCGGTCGCTGCCATCGGGGA
>JABDGR010000096.1:0-1695 GCA_013285985.1 Verrucomicrobiota bacterium | reverse complement strand
GGGAGTTGCACCGCGTAATTAAAGGCCGATTGCGGGTCGGCGTTGGCTAGCTGGCCGACGGCCGTATTGAGGGCAGCGGAGCGCATCGCGGGGTCTTGAAGGTTACCGGCCCAGGTGAGGGCGGAGTTCGGGTCGGTTTGCGCCCAGACCCGGGCAATATTATTGGCCGCGTTATTGAGGTTGGCATCGCCCGGTGAGAGGTTTTGTAAAAAAGCGGCGGTGGCGGCGGGGTCGGAATTGGCCCAGGTGTTGAGCACATTCTGGAAGGCGGATTTGCGGGCCTGCACATCCTGGTTGTTGTCGGTGGGCAATTGCTGGACCCAGGCGATGGCGCCCTGCACGTCGTTTTGCGCCCATTCGTTTGCGAGGTTGGAGATGGAATTAGTCTTGGCGGTGCCGTCATCCATTTGTGCAATATAGTTGGAGGCGGCGGTTGGGTCGCTCTGGCCCAGGCGGGTGAGAATCTGGCTGACGGCGCTGTCGTAGGAGCCCGCGCCCGCGGCGTTTTCAACCCACTGGAGCGCAGCGTTGGGGTCGGTGTTGGCCCAATTCATGGCGATTTGCTGGACGAGCGCGCTGCGGCGGTTGCTGTCCGGCATTTGGTCAAGGGCATTGGCTGCAGATTCCGGGTCTTCATTGGCCAGCCGGCCAATCACGCTGCCCAAGGCGTTATTGCGTTCAGTGCCCTGGAGGTTGTTGGCCCAATCAAGCGCCGCTTGCGGGTCGGCATTGGCCATGGAGCCAGCCACGGCTTGCAGGGCGTTCTCGCGGGCGCGGCCAACGGGAAGGTTGCCGGCCGCGGCCGCGGCGCCGGTGGGATCCTGGTCAGCCCATGAATTGAAAATTTGGTTGTAAGAATTGGGATCCTGTTGGGTGAGTGGCAGGCCTTGCACGAGGGCGAAGGTGGATTGCGGGTCGCGGTTGGCCATGCTGCTGATGACGTTCATTTGCGCGTTGCGGCGTGTCTGGGCATTGGTGATGTTGCCAAGGGCGGCGAAAGCGGCGTCGGGATCCTGGTTGGCCCAGCCGCCGAAGAGCCCCTGAATGGCTTGGTCGCGCGCTTGGGTATTAGTGATGGCGCTCGCGTTTTTGAGGGCGGCTTGCGGATCATTTTGCGCCCATTGCGAATAGACCTGGCTCCAAATCCATTGTTGATTAAGGCCCGTCATCATGCCGGGTGTTTGCAAAAGTTGGACGGCGCGTTCCGGGTCGCTCCAGGCCATTTGTTGGACGGTGTTCTGGATGATGTCGCGGCGCAAGGTGGCGCTGCCAATATTCTGGACGGCGGCAATGGCGGCGGTGGGGTCATTCTGCAGCCAGGTTTGAAAGACGCCTTGCATGGCCTGGCGGCCACCTTTGCCGAGGGGCAGGTTGGCGGCGGCGGCCAGGGCGGCTTGGGGGTCGTTCTGCGCCCAGGAAGCGAAGACTTGGCTGTAAATATTGGCATTTCTTCCCGAGGCGGCGCCGGCAAACTGGTCCAGCAGCGCCAGTGCGCCCGCCGGATCCGTCTGGGCGAGGTTCTGCGCGATGACCCCGACGATGTTGTTGCGCGTCTGCCCGACGGGGAGTTTGGCCACGGCGGCCAGCATAGTGTCGTCGTCGAATAAAACCCATTCCTGGAAAACAGCCCGGAGGGCGTTGTCGCGGTTGTTGTTGCCCTTGATTTTCATTGCGGCTTCGAAGGCGGCAGCGGGA
>JABDGR010000095.1:219-4121 GCA_013285985.1 Verrucomicrobiota bacterium | reverse complement strand
GCCTGGTTGCCGTCGCGCAAATCCACGCTGCACCAGACGGGCGCGTGGGTGTGAATCTTGTCCGGCCACGTGCGGTCTTTTAAGACCACATGCGGTACCGGCCGGTATTTGGTGATGGGGCCGTGTTGCATGGAAATGGAAGTAGGAGACAGGATACAGCAGTCGTGAGCAAGGCGATAGCCATGAAGGCATGGCAGCAGAAGGGTGGAACCCTTCGGAAAAGACCGGGCAACAATAAGCCCCGGATTACTCTACGGCCAGTATAAGGCGAGGCCGTGCGCGCGCGATTAGGCTCCCCGCCCGGGGAGTCGGAGCAGACCAAGCAGCAGCAGAGCTGTGTGAACGCGCAGTGTCATTGAAAGGTGATACTCTGACGGGTGAATTGGCGTGCGTCAATTCCCTTTTAAACATAACCTCAGGTCCTTTCCATGAAGCTTGGCCTTATTTCTCTTTGGCTGTTCCTGCCGTCGGCGTTTTTGTCGGCGGCTGCGCCGGTGCCCGATGCCGTCTACCGGGCGGATATGCTCAGGTATCCGCAGCATAATCTCAAAAGCTTCGCGCCTGATTTCAAGTCCCCGCTCGCATCGCGCGTCCAGAAGGCGCCGGATTTCTACCTGCAGTACATGCGGAACTTCGACAATGACCCGACCTATGCTGCTTATGAGGTCACGTCCGCCGACCAGGCCCTCCTCGCGGATTATCTGGCAAAACTGCCCGCAGTGATTCAACAAGTGATGCGGGATCGCCTGGTGGCCATTTATTTTGTCAAAAACTTTCGCGGCAGCGGCTGGACGGACGTTGTCCTCGATGAAAATGATCCTGCGAAGGTTTACCTTGTTTTGGTTTTAAACCCGGAGGTTCTGCACAACGACCTCTCCGCCTGGCTGACGAAAAAGGAGAATACGTGTTTCTCGTCCGATGACCCCACGGTCAAAGTGGAGATCAATGCCGGCCACGACTACCAGGCATTGCTTTATATCCTGCTGCATGAAGGCACCCACATGGTGGATTACGTCCACCGCTGGACGCCCTACGTGCAGGATTCCTTTCGGCAACTGTTCGGTCTGCCCGCCACCGACACGTCATTTACCTTTGGCTGGTGGTCGGGCTACCGCACGCCGGTATCTTCGTATGATTTTCCCGAGCGCGCGAACATCTCCTTTTATGGGCTGAACGGCCTGCCCCAATTTAAAATCAGCGATGCCCTCTCTGCCTACCGCCATCTGGCGCAGGGGCCGTTCGTCTCGCTCTACGGCAGCCTGAACTGGGCCGAAGACCTCGCCGAGAGTGACGCCTTCTATTTTTTGACGCATAAGCTCAAGCAGCCCTATGAAATCGTCTATTCGCAAAACGGGAAGCCTCTCCTGCGGTTTTCGCCCATGGACTCAGCCCTCGTAAAAAAACGCTTCCCGATTCTGGAGAAATTGGTCAACGGCGACGGCACGCCGCCCTGACCGGATGATATTTTTAATGGCATTCCGAAAAATTAATGGCTAGGCTGCTCGTTCGCCCATGCCTTCCCTCGACGGCCAGACCATCATCCTCGGCGTGACCGGCTCCATCGCCGCTTACAAAGCTGCGGACATCGCTTCCGAGCTGACCAAGCTCGGTGCGGAGGTGCATTGCGTGATGACGAAGGAAGCCACACAAATCATCGCGCCGTTGACGCTGCAAGTCCTGTCACGCAACCCGGTGGGGGTGGATTTGTGGGATGAGGGCAAGGGCTGGCAACCGGGGCACATCGAATTGGCCGACAAGGCGGACCTCTTGCTCGTCGCCCCGGCCACCGCGAATATCCTCGCCTGCTTCGCCCACGGTCTCGCGCCGGATTTGCTCACCGCAATTTATCTGGCCACGCCCGCTCCCGTGATGGTTGCCCCGGCCATGAACGGCAAGATGCTCGCGCACCCGGCCACGCAGACGAACCTTGAAACTCTCCGTGCTCGGGGCGACCTCATCATTGATCCCGCCGACGGCGTGCTGGCCTGTGGTTACGAGGGGCCGGGCAAACTCGCGCCGGTGGCGGACATCGTGCGCCGCGTCGAGGAATTTTTAAGCGGTGAAAAGAAGAAGAAATAAATTCGCCGCCCGAAGTTTATTTTAAAACTTCGGCGGAAGCGGGCAGGGGATAATTGTACAGCTCGCCGGCGAAGTTGCGCAGCACGATTTCGTTCTCCGTGTATTCCTTCACGTAATTCGGGTTGAGCGGCACCTTGCCGCCGCCGCCGGGAGCATCGATGACGAACTGCGGCACCGCGTAACCGGTGGTGTGGCCGCGCAGCGCGCGGATGATTTCGACGCCCACGCGCGGGTCCGTGCGGAAGTGCGCGCTGCCCGTGATGAGGTCGCATTGGTAAAGGTAGTAAGGCCGCACGCGCATCTGCAGCAGGCGGTGGACGAGTGATTTCATCGTCTCCGCGTCGTCGTTGACGCCCCGCAATAGCACGCTCTGGTTGCCCAGCGGCACCCCGGCGAAGGACAGCCGGTCGCACGCCTCCTTTAGTTCCCAGGTGCACTCGCGCGGGTGGTTGGTGTGGATGCTCATCCAAATGGGCCCGTGCTTTTTGAGGATTTCGCACAGGGCCGGCGTGATGCGTTGCGGCAAAAAAACCGGGATGCGCGAGCCGATGCGGATGAATTCCACATGCGGAATCGCGCGCAGCCGTCCGAGCAGGTAGTCGAGCTTGTTGTCCGCCAGCAATAACGGATCGCCGCCGCTCAGCAACACATCGCGTACCTCCGGGTGTTCGGCAATGTATTTGAGGCCCGCTTCAAACTCCGGGTGGAAATCGTAATTCTGCGCGTTGGAGACCAGGCGGCTGCGTGTGCAGTAGCGGCAATACGCCGCGCAGCGGTCGGTGACGAGAAAGAGCACGCGGTCCGGGTAGCGGTGCACCAGCCCTGGGACGGGCATGTGTGTTTCCTCGCCCACGGGGTCGAGGCGTTCTTCGGGCGACACCATCAGCTCGCCGCCGCGCGGAATGACTTGCAGTCGAATGGGGCAGGTCGGATCGTCGCGGTCAATCAGGTTGAAGAAATGCGGCGTGATGGCCACAGCCAGCTTGTCTTTCGCATGTTCACAGCCGGCGCGTTCCTCGGGCGTCAGCTCGAGGTGCTGTTCCAGGTGTTCAAGTGTGAGGACGCGGTTCTGCAGCTGCCAGTGCCAGTCGTTCCATTGAGCGGCGGGCACATTGGCCCAGAGGCCCTGGCCGCGGCGCCATTGTGAGGGATTATCTTGCGGGTGCATGAAAGGAAATAATCTTGAATTATGGGCTGAAAAACGTATAGATGAATTTAAATATATAAATTCGTCTATGAATATGCCAGAATCTCGCCCGCCGTCAAGCGTGAACCCGATTTTAGGGTCTTTTTTTGGCTATCAGCGCGATTTTCCGGTTTGACGCGCAACGCCATCATCGTTAATAGCTTGTAAAAGCGCCTTAACATTCCCTTTAGCCTTTTTCGACCATTCTTAATTTTCTCCATGCCCACCCGTAGTAACACCGACCTGGCCAAGCAGCTCTGGGCCGCGGGCGACCCCGTCCGCCTGCGAATCCTGCACCTGCTTTCGCCGACGGCGGATTGCGAACACGGCAACAATGTCTCCGCGCTGGGGAAGCGGCTCGGTTTGTCCCAGCCAACCATTTCGCATCACCTGCGCATCCTCCGGCAGGCCGGGCTGGTTTCCTACCGTAAAATGTGCCGTGACGTCTATTACTGGATTGACCCCGCCGGCGCCGCCGCGATGACCGAGGCGCTGAAGGATGTTTTCACTGACCGCGCGCCGCCCAAGCGCCGGAAGAAGTAAACCGGCTTTCGCCGGATGCTTCTAATACCGATACTGCGGTTCCCAGTCATTCACGCCATCCGCCAGCAGGGCGATGAGGTGCCAAACCGCGCAG
>JABDGR010000095.1:0-209 GCA_013285985.1 Verrucomicrobiota bacterium | reverse complement strand
CGAACGGCCCTAATGGCGCCGAGGCGACGTGGTGAATCTTTTTCCCTTTTTTCTGAAAGGTTGAGACGCCGGGCCACCATTCGTCTTTGCCTTTTTTGAAGCCCAGATCTTTGGCGAAATCAATATCGCGACCGCTGACCATCGGGAAGCGCCAGCCGCGGCTCTTGGCGAATTTTTTCTGCGCCGCCGGCGTGTCTGGCGACGCAACG
>JABDGR010000094.1:547-4408 GCA_013285985.1 Verrucomicrobiota bacterium | reverse complement strand
GCGGTTCAGCAGCCTCGAAGTCAGCCTTTCCGGCAGCTTGCTGGTGCTGGATCCCAAGGTTTATCTGACCGGCACAGCCGAACCGGTGGTCGAGGCGGAATATGTGGTGGTGGAGCCGGACTGGCTTACGCTGCTCTGGAATCAACGATTGTCGTTTAGCGATGTGCGTTTCGGCCACGCCGCGTTTTATTGCCCGCCCGAAAATTCACCCACCGGAATGCGGGAGCCTTTTATCAGCCAATTAGGACTGGGGCTGGCGAGCCAGGGGAACCACTGGTGGAGGCTGGGTTACCTGCGTGGGAATTTTTTGAACGTGCAGTTCAGCGCGGAAGGTAATTTTGTGCTGCCGCCCGCGCTGACGCAAACATTGGCCCCGCACCCGGCACCGACACCCTTGCCCTCATCTTCGGCGCTATTGCTGGCTTCGCGCTACCGGCAGTGGGCGCGTGAAATGCTGGCATTGAAGCCGAAGCTGGCAGCGGCAACCAAACCGGCGGTTCAAGTAAAAGTCTCCGGGGAAAACTCCGGGATGAACAAACTGGAAGTTTTGGTTCGCGCAGAAGCCGTGCATCAGCCCGTTCCTGGCCTGGAACTTTCCCGGTCGTGGATGCAATTCATCGCTAGCTGGAACGGAGATGTACTGCACGTACTTGGTCCGGCGCGCGGCTGGACCGAGTCCGTGCGTTATGCCCAAGCCGGAAACGACGGAACAAAGCCGGAGTTGGTTTTTAGCGGACCCACGTGGGCCCAGTTCCAACTGAGGGAGGGCAAAGGAGGAATTTTATCCAGTGTACCAACGTCCGCCACCCTCTACGCGCTCACCACCCGGTTGGGTGATTTCCGGCTCGATAGCCTGGAGGCCAGCGTGAACCTGCGCTCATGGCCGAACCTTTCGTTTTCCACGGCCATATTGCACGAGGCGGACTGGTTGAAGCTTTCCGGTCAGGCGAATTTTGCGGAACTAAACGGGGCGCTGAGCTGGAAAGGCGGCGCCTTTACGGCCCGCGCCGACACCAGTCTCGACACTTTGTTGACTGCGGCACACGAGCAACTCCCCACGCGGCTGAACGCTTTGAAACTTGACGCCCCGCTGACCTGGGACGGCGAAGCGACCGTCACGCCAGCGGGCGAGTTGCAATTCGCCGACCTGAGCTTGCGCACAAATGGGGCGCATTTCGAGCGCATTGACCTTGATTCGCTCCGCGGGCAAGTGCGGCTTTCTCGCGACGATGCCGGCGGGCTCGTGGTGAATGTGCGCAAGGCCGAGTTTGAAAATCGTTCCTGGCAGGTGACCGGCTCCTATTCCCAAAACCTGCAAACGGACAACTTTGTTCTGCACGTGAACGGAGACATCGATCCACATGTGCTCGACCCTTATTTTGAGGAATGGTGGCAGGAGGTGTGGAAGTTTGTGGTGCCGGGCGGTCAATGGCCGCAGGCCGACGTGGTCTATGCCGGCAACTGGCATGAACCGGAAGCTCAGGATTCAATTTGGGCCTGCGCGCAAATTGCCTACGCGCGCGCGCGCGGCGTGAGAATGGACGATATTTTTGTTCGCGTGGAACAACGGCCGGAGATCCTGGCGGTGTATGATTTGATGGGGCATGCGACCGGGGGGGGGCAACTCGCCGGGGCGCTATTATGGACGAGGAAGCCGCCCTATGAGCACACTTACGAAGAGCGGCTGATTTTCGACAGCACGTTGCCGTTGGCGGCGGTTGGGGCGATTGGCGGACCGGATGCCGCGCGAGTGGTGCAGCCCCTCGAAAGCACGGTGCCCCCGTCGATCCATCTCGACCAGCGCACGGGTGGCTCAGGCAATCCACAACCGGACGTGACCGTAACCAAGGTGCATGCGGAATTTTCGTCGCCGTTGCGGGCTTATCATGTGCCGCTGGATAATGCGGTGGTGGACGCCACCGCTTACGCCGGCTTCACGGATATTCCACATCTTGAATTTGGCCTGGCCGGGGGACACGCCGAGGCCAATGCCACCGTCGCCGCGACCAGTGATGGGGGCGACGAATTGCGCTTGAGCGTGCTTTTGCAGAATGCAAAACACCCAGACTTTCTTTCAGCACTCGGACAATTTAACGCGGATGGAAGCCCGTCGGACGTGACGCCCGCACCTGTGGCCGATAACGGGCTCGGCGTGAAAAATTCCGGTTCGATGCTCGGGGACCCAGCGCGTCCGGGGCTGTTTGATCTTTCGCTCGGCGGACAATTTTTGATCGGCAAGCCGGACTCATTCACCGCCACTGGCAAAGCCCGCCTGCATGATGCCCAACTGGGCAAATTGCAGCTTTTGGGCGGCCTTTCCCGGCTGTTGGCCGATACCAAAGTGCCCTTGGGGGATTTTGCCCTTAACGCAGCAGTGAGTGATGTGCAAATCGCCCGGCAATACTTGCGCCTGCCCAATTTGGTCGTGACCGGGCCTTCTGCGCGCATTGTGGCGTCCGGAATTTATAATTTCAGCAACGCCGACTTGGATTTCAACGCCCTGATTTTCCCCGTCGGCCAGTGGGATTCCGGCGTGCTCAAGGATATTGCGAGCATCGTAAACCCTTTCAGCAACACGGTGACGCTGAAATTGCATGGTAAAATTGACAAGCCCCTGTGGGACTTAAGCATGAACCCGCTGCGGCTGTTTAAAGACCAGACGGTGGAGGGGTCGGCCATTCCGGGGATCTCGGCGCAAGCCGACAATTCACCCGAATTGCCAACGCTGCCCCCCGCACCGCCGCTGCCAAGCCTGCCACCGCCCGCGGCAAAGAATTAGGAGCCAGCAGACGACCGCCTCTGGCGGGGAAAGGGCGGGTTTGTTCAGTGGTTGACTGGCCAGAGGTCCGTGGCTGTTTGTTTTGGCCCTTAGTCATTCAATCCTTGCTCGGTTTTGCTTTTTCGCACGTCAAGCAGCACACCCCTCTCCTCCTCTGCGCTCCCAACCTATCAAACCCATCCAACGTATCCAACGCAGCCAACGGTGTACTAACACATTTATTTTTTATCCGATACAGTGCGCGGCATTCAACGCAACCAGCCGCGTCCATGACATACTCAACCATTGCCGCCCACGAGGCCCTTCGTGCGGGAAATTTTGCGGATCCTGCCACGTCACCGCATTTTACTCGCGAGCGGGTCGCCAGTGACCGCCGCCTGCGCTTCAACCCCATCCGGCACCTATCGCCTGAGTCACTATCTCGAGCGCTCGACGCCTTCCATCTGGGCTATCTGCGGCCAGCGGCGTTGCTATGGGATGCCATGGAACGGCGCGACGACGTTTTGCAGGGAGTAGCGGCAAAACGGAAAAAAGCCGCGGCCCGACTGGATTGGGAAATTGTGGCCTTTGATGATTCACCCACAGCGCAGCTTCACCGTGGAGCGCTCGAGTACTTATACAACAATTTGACGGCCACCCATGCGTGCGAGCCTCACCAGCGGGGTGGGGTCGCGTTGTTGGTCAAACAGATGCTCGATGCCCTGGGAAAGAAATACGCCGTGCATGAAATTGTCTGGCAACGACGGCCGACTGCCAGCGCGCAATTAAATGGCGGCTTTCCGCGCACACTCCTTACGGCGACTTTCCGCTTTGCGCCACTCTGGTTCTTTGAAGCGCGAACCGGACCACTGCGTTTTCTACCAGATGAGCTGGCGTATGACGGGGTAGAGTTAAACCCGGGCCAATGGCTTGTCACTGCTGGGGATGGGCTGATGGAGAGCTGTTCGATTGCCTACCTTTTCAAACATCTGCCGCTGCGTGACTGGCTGGTCTATTGCGAACGCAATGGCATGCCAGGCGTGCGCGGAGTTACCGAAGCCGCGCCGGGAACACCGGAATGGGACGCCGCCCGCGACGCGGTG
>JABDGR010000094.1:0-537 GCA_013285985.1 Verrucomicrobiota bacterium | reverse complement strand
GTCCACCAAGGGGGAGCTACCCTACCCCTTGTTGGTTGAGCGAATGGATCGCGCGATGGCGGCGTTGTGGCGCGGAGCAGACCTTTCGACGCTGTCAAAAGGTCAGGGATTGGGCGCATCGCTACAAGCCGACGAAATGGCGCTACTCCAAGAGGATGATGCGGCAACGATTTCGGAGACCTTGAATGCGCAGGTGGACGCAGTGGTGATTCGCGAACTTTTTGGCCAGGAAATGCCCCACGCGGGATTTCGCCTGAAGGCAGACAACGATGCGGCGCGACTGACGCATCTCGAACTGTTGGAGAGGCTCGTGAAACTCGGCGCGCCAGTGGCGGTAACCGGGTTGCATGAGCGACTCGGCCTGCCTGCGCCAGCACCAGGCGAAGCGACATTGCCAACAAAACCTTAATTTCATTTTCCATGCAAAACGTCCCTTCCCAGATTGAAAATGACTCGATGGCCAGTGGCCCGGCGATGCTGGGCGCAGCCAATGAACTCGCTGCGGCCCCCGCGCCAGGACAGTGGCTGAAGCTGGCC
>JABDGR010000093.1 GCA_013285985.1 Verrucomicrobiota bacterium | reverse complement strand
CGTCGGCGCCGGTGACTAAAGCGATGTCCATGGAAGTGTTTTAGCGTGCTTGTGCTTGGTGCTTGGTTGGGGGTGAAGGCGGGCGCTCAGACAAACAAGCCGCCGAGCGCACCAGCCCCTAGAGTGGAAAAAGGGCACTTCAGGGGATAACGCCTCAGGCCGCCGCGCGCAAGCAAGGAAACGAAGGGTGCCGGCGGGCATCGCCCGGAAGCGAATGCGGTGAATATGTGAATATGTTTTTCTTGCCAGCGGAACAAGCGCGTGAAAAGTTGGTGACGTTTTAATCACGCTCCTTGCCATGACTTCCGAAAATTCCCGACTCCTCACCGCGCTCGACGAACTCATTGGGCAATACCACCTGCTCAAGCACCCCTTCTATCAAGCCTGGACCGAAGGCACGCTGCCCCGGGAAACGCTCGCACTCTACGCGGAGCAGTATTACCAGCAGGTGAAGTCGTTCCCGAAGAACCTCGCCCGCCTGGCCGCCCGCACGGATGGCCTGCTGGAAGACCTGGTCGTGGACAACCTGGCGGAGGAGCTCGACCCCGACGCGCCGCATCCGCAACTGTGGCGCCAGTTTGCCAACGCCCTCGGCGTGGATGACGAACGGCTCGACAAAGCCCGGCCGTTGCCCGGCATGGCGAAGCTGCTGGAAGATTTTCGCGATGTGTCGGAACGCCGGTCACCCGCCGCGGCGGTGGCCGCCTTTTACGCCTACGAGGCACAGGTGCCGGAAATTTCGGGTGAAAAGATTGACGGGCTGCGCAAGCACTACGGCATCACCCAGCCCGAGGCCCTCGCCTACTTTGAAGTCCACCAGGAAGCGGATGTGCGCCACCGTGACGCCTGGCGCAACTGGCTCGCGCAGGAGACGGGCGGCTTGAACGATGTCGAAATCCTCGAGGGTGCGGAACGCGTGCTCAAGGCGCTATGGGGCGCGCTGGACGCGGTTTACCCCGAAGGCTGCGCGTGCGAGATGAAAAATTAGTTTTGGGTTTCTCGTTTTGAGTTTGGAGTCAACCGGCCTTTATCGAGCCGGCCGACCGGTTATTGCCGGAGGATTGATCCGTGAAACATTGTTTGGTTTTTAACTCGAAACCCGAAACGCAAAACTCGAAACTTGTGCGGTGACTTCCCTTTCGTCCTCCCGTTTCTGGTCCAGCCCGCACGGGCGTCCCTTGCCGCAGCCCGGGACACGCACGCTGATCATGGGCGTGCTGAATGCGACGCCGGATTCGTTTTCCGACGGCGGACAATTGCCGACGCCCCAGGCGGTCGTGGATCGCGCGCGGACGTTGCTGGAGGAAGGCGCGGATGTGCTCGACCTCGGCGGAGAGTCCACGCGGCCCAACGCCGCGCCGGTCACTGCAGCGGTGGAACTCATGCGCGTGCTGCCGGCACTCGCAGCATTACGGAAAAGTTTTCCGGATACGCCCATTTCGATTGATACCTACAAGGCAGAAGTCGCCAAAGTGGCGGTGCGGGCGGGCGCGGACATCGTGAACGACGTCTGGGGCTGCGCGTACGGACTCGGCAAAAAGCAACGCCGCGCAGCGAAGCTTCCGCCGTCGCCGATGGCGGAAACGGTGGCGAAATTGCGCTGCCCGGTAATTTTGATGCATAACCGGCCCGAGCCGAAATACGCCGATTTCTGGAAGGATGTGCTGGACGATTTGGAAATGAGCGTAACGCTGGCGCGCAACGCGGGGGTGAAGAAAAATCAAATCTGGCTCGATCCGGGGTTTGGTTTTGCGAAAGACGCGGCGCAAAACTTGGAGGTTCTGAAAAACCTCGGGCGCATCGTGGAGTTGGGCTTCCCGGTTTTGCTCGGCACCTCGCGCAAGTCCACCATTGGGCGCGTGCTGGGCGACGCTCCGGCGGGCGAACGGCTGGAAGGCACAGCGGCAACGCTCGTCTGGGGCATCCAGCAAGGCTGCGCGATGGTCCGCGGGCACGAAGTGGCGCCGCTGCGGAAATTCATCCGGATGGCGGATGCGGTTAAAGCTGGAAATAAATGGCAGTCGTAAGCCCGAATTAAGCCGGAGTTACCTTCCGCATTTCAGTGATGACGGGCTGCAAATCTTCCGCTAGTTTCAGCCCTCCATGTCCCAGGATTCCCTCACCCTGACCCGCCTGCGGTTTTTCGCGCACCATGGCGTGCTGCCCGCCGAAACCGCACAGGGGCAGATTTTTGAAGTGACGGTGCGGCTGGAACTGCCCCTGGCCGAAGCTGCGCGGGCGGATGATTTGACGAAGACAGTAGATTACCAAGCGGCGTATGAAATCGTGCACGGGGTGATGGATGGGCCGCGGATGAAGCTGGCCGAGGCGCTGGCCGAAGCCATCGCGGCGGCGCTGCTGCGCGCGTTTGCGCAGGTTGAAGCGGTGGAAATCGAGGTCATCAAACCCCAGCCGCCAGTGGCTTTTGCCTTCGCGGGTTTTTCCGCAAAAATTCGCCGAGTGAGGAAATAGCGCCATGGCTCCCGCTGCGCGACAGGCCTTCATCGGCGTCGGCGCCAACCTGGGCGACCGCTGGGGGACCATCCGCACCGCGCTCGCGGAACTGGGGCGCACACCGGGCATCGTGGCACTGGAAGCCTCGGCAGTTTTTGAGACTGCGCCCGTGGGCGTCACCGACCAGCCGATGTTTCTGAATCTCGTCGTCGGCATCGAAACCACACTGACGCCCGAGGAATTGCTGGCGGTATTGCTGAAGCTCGAACGCGCCGCCGGGCGGCAACGCGAGAAAGAAACCCGCTGGGGGCCGCGCACGCTGGATTTGGACATGCTGCTCTTTGAAGGCGAAACCAGAGCCGGGCCGCAACTCACCCTGCCCCACCCGCGCATGTGGGAACGCGCCTTTGTGCTCGCGCCGCTGAAAGATTTGCTCGAATGCAACATCCGCTTTCAGCTACCCTGCTGGGAGGAATTATGCCGTCGCCTGGAGATAGCTAATATTTCGAGTAAAGGCATCACCCGGTGGACGCCACCCAAGGTATAAACCGGGACAAAATTTCAAGCGTGCAGAAAGAGCTCGAGCCGAGCAAAATCACACCCATGGCCGACCTTGCTGCTGCGTTGCGCGATGTGGTGGGTGCGCAAAACGTCTTGACCGCGCCCGCGGACATTGCCCCTTACGCGCGCGATGCCACGGCGGGCTACGCGCAGACGCCGGCGGCGGTCGTCTTCCCCGGGGATGCGGCGCAGGTGGCCGGGGTGTTGCGGGTATGCCGGGCGCAACGCGCGCCGGTGGTGCCGCGCGGCGGGGGTACGAGTCTTTCCGGCGGGGCGGTGCCGGTGCCGGGCGCAGTGGTGCTTGGACTGCAAAAACTCGACCGCATCCTGGAACTCGATGCGCAGAACCTCACGTTGCTGGCCGAGCCGGGAGTCATCACCGAAAAAATTGACGAGGCCGCGGCGCCGCACGGTCTTTTCTACCCGCCCGATCCCGGCTCGATAAAAATCTCCACGATTGGGGGCAATGTCGCGAGCAACGCGGGCGGGCTGCGCGGCATCAAATACGGCGTGACGCGCGATTACGTGCTGGCGTTGGAAGTCGCGCTCCCAAATGGTGAGCTGGCGTGGCTTGGCTCGAAATGCCGCAAGGACGTGGCGGGTTACTCATTGCGCGATTTATTCATCGGCTCCGAAGGCACGCTCGGCGTCATCACGAAAATTTTGCTCAAACTGCTCCCACGCCCGGCGGCGAAGGCGACGGTGCTCGCAACATTTTTGGACCTGGAGCACGCGGCCGCGACCGTCTCGGCCATCATCGCGGCGCGATTGCTGCCGTGCACACTGGAGTTCCTCGACCAGAAGACGCTGCGGTGTGTTGAGGCGGTCGTGCGCCTTGGTTTGCCCGTGAATGCCGGCGCGCTGCTGCTGATGGAGAGCGATGGACACCCGGCGGCCGTCGCGGAAGAAGCGGAGCAGATGGCGCAACTGGCGCGCGCGAATGGCGCGATGGAAGTGCGCCGGGCCAAGAACGCCGCCGAAGCCGTGCACCTGGAATCCGCGCGTCGCCAGGCCTACCCGGCCCTCGCGCAACTGCGGCCCACGGCTATTTTGGAGGACGTGACGGTGCCGCGCAGTGAACTCGCGGCGATGGTGCGCTTCATTGAGGAGACGACGCGCAAGCATGGTGTCGAGTGCGCGACGTTTGGCCACGCGGGTGACGGCAATTTCCACCCAACTTATTTGACGGACGAGCGCGACGTTGAAGCGATGCGCCGCGTGCGCGCGGCGTCGCGCGAGATTGCTGCTGAAGCTGTACGGCGGGGCGGGACTGTCTCCGGCGAACACGGCATTGGCCTTGCAAAAAAATCCTATCTAGCCCTCCAACGCGACGCGGCGTCATTTGCGCTGCTGAAACAAATCAAGCGGGCGATTGATCCGGAAAATTTGCTGAACCCTGGAAAGATTTTTGATTTATAAAAGTGATCCTACCGTGACCCAAAAATTTCCCGCCACCCGCAACCCGCGCTTTGTGCTTTTTGGCCTGAGCGAAAAGGAAACCT
>JABDGR010000092.1 GCA_013285985.1 Verrucomicrobiota bacterium | reverse complement strand
CCGCGGCGGCGGCGGCTCGCAGCAGGGGCTTGGATGGCGCGAGATTGCGCCCATTTCGCCCGCGCCAAAGAGCTGGATGCGCGTGTTCGCAAAATATTTAAAATAACCGGTGAGCGCAAGGGACGGCCGGTTGATGCTTTTTTCTCCAATAACGTTGTCCAGCCCGGCCTCGCCCACCACCAGCTCGAGCTCCAACTCCTTCTTAAAAGAGTCAAAAAATTCGCGCACGGAGAGGCTTTCAATGATTTTATGCGAATCGCGCTCGGGCATGGGGGCAAGGGGTTGGGAAATGCGTGGCGCGCAGCCAACGCGTTTTTAAAGTGTTTTACAACTTGAAATCGTGGCCGAGGTAGAACTTGCGGCACTGCTCGTCGTTGACGAGGAATTCACTGGCGCCTTCAAAGAGGACGCGCCCCTCATGGATGACGTAGGCGCGGTCCACGATGCGCAACGTCTCGCGCACACTGTGGTCGGTGATGAGCACGCCGATACCACGGGCCTTGAGCCCGGTGACGATGTCCTGCACCTCACGCACGCTGATGGGGTCCACGCCGCTGAAAGGTTCGTCCAGCAGTAGGAAGCGCGGGCGGACAACCAGGGCGCGGGTGATTTCGAGCCGCCGGCGCTCTCCCCCGCTCAAGGTGAATGCCTTTTGCTGGGCCAGATGCAACAAATTGAGCTCCTGGAGCAGTGAGCGGACTAATTCCGGGCGCTGGGAGCTGGGCAGTGGAAGCGTCTCGACGATGGCGAGAATATTTTCCCACACCGTCAATTTGCGAAAAACGGACGCCTCTTGCGGCAAATAGCCCAGCCCCAGGCGGGCGCGACGATACATCGGCAGCTCCGTGATATCCGCGCCATCGAGGAACACCCGCCCGCGAGTGGCCGGCAACAGGCCAACAATCATGTAGAATGTGGTCGTCTTGCCCGCGCCGTTCGGGCCGAGCAACCCGACGATTTCACCGCCGCGCACGTTCAAATTGACTCCCCGCACAACTTCACGCTGCCCATAGAGTTTGTGCAAGTCTTTCGCCTCAATCTGCCCCGGAACCGGGACAGGCTCGGCGGGGCTGGCAGGGGCACTGGGCGCAGGGGCAGGCATGGGAGCAAACAACAGAGTATTAACGCGCCGGAGAGTTGGAATCTTTTTCGGTGGCTTTTTTGATTTCGTCCAGGTGCAGCGCCGAGGCCGGCAGGCTGAAGGTCGGCCGCTGGATGGGCTGGCCGGGCGCGGCCGGCGCAGCGGGGTCGATGCCTTCGGATAACTGGCCATTGCTAAACATCAAAGTGATGTCGGCATTTTGGAGGCGGCTGCCCTTGGCGTTGTCGACCACGACAGCGTTTCCGGAAAGGACGGCCTTGTCTTCGCGCGGCATGATCACCGCCCGGTCGGCAGTTGAGACACTCTGGCCCTGGTCGCCTTGGACGATACGCACGTTGCGCTCGGCGACGATATTATCCACGGCCAACCGGGTCGCGCCGGAATTCGGCGCGGCAGGGGACGGTGTTTGCACCTGCGTGCAATTGACCTGCATCCGTTCGCAAGTACCCATGAAGATCCGGCCCGCAGGGTTTCCCACATCAATGGCCACATTGTCCATGAATACATAAGTATTGGTAGTCGGGCTGGTGAAGAGCCACTGCTCGTCACTGGTTATTTTTGCGGTGGTGGCAGTAGGCCCCGCCGCCTTGTCACCGGGAACCATGCCTGGGTTCATGTCCTGCAACGGCACTTCCACCTCCGGGCGTACCGGCCCGGTGGCGCCGGTCGGGTCTCCATGAAGTTGAACCAGGCGATAGTCTTTGCCGGCACCCGTTGATGAGCCATTGGCGGGATTTTGACTGAAACCGGCCTGCGGATTGACCTCGGCGGAAGCCGCGCGGGCTTTAAAACCCGGCTGGGTGATAAGGACATGGTCATGCGCGAACAGCCGGGCAATTTGGACGCGTTTGGTTGGGTCGCTCTCCGCGGGAGACTGGGTATTAAGGGTCGTAGCATCGAGTTGCCCGCTCGTCATCTTCAAGCTGCTGGCATTGACCTCAACGTTTCCACTGAAAGTGAAATTCGAATACTCCGGGCCGCGCTCCATGACGACATTTTTGCTGAGAACGTCGGTGGCGATATTCTGCCCGCCATTTTCGCCCAGCGGCAACGAAGGCAGCAACAAATGAGCCGGCTTGTCCTCGGCGCCCTGGACGGTGGCGCGTTTTCCATCGGTGCTCAGCTTGATGGTGTTGGCGTCAATCGTTGCGTTGCTGAGGGTGTCCACCACCTGGGCACCACCACTGAGAAAAATAGTGTCATCCGCCGGCAAAATTTCGGCCTGGGGTGTGGTGGCCTTCAAATTCGTCTGGAAAAGGGTAACGCCACCGGTCACCGCGAGATGGTTCAACTTGCCCAGCTGCGGCACCGGTTTGTCCGTGGTCAGTTTTTTGTTATCAATCGTGGCGGGCGGAATACCCTCGGTTTTTTTATCACTGGGCGCAGAGGCATCCGGCGGGTCGAATTCGGCGTCAAGATGCTGGGCCTCTATCGTGTATTTCGGGTCTTCAACCCTAACGGATTTTTCGATGTCAAAGCGCCGTTGTTGCAGGCCAAATTGGGCGTGGAGGGTTTCGCCGGTAACTGACAGACGGGCTTCGGACTCGCCCGGCGGCGGCGCACTGTTGGAAGGCAGAGTCACCTTTACCCGTCCCAGAGTTCCGCCAGGACTGGTGGTCGGATCAACATTGATTTCCTGTCGATCGCGCAACCAGTTGATGCGCCCGCCTTCAATGAGCGCGTAATTGGTGCTGTCCGCCGTATTGCCCGATAAAATTACCCGTATTTGCGGCGAGTTAGACAATACGACCTTGTTGTCCGCAGGGGAGATGTCCGCCTGGCCGCCTCTGGCTTCGATGGCACCCTGCCGTGAGACGACGTTGTTGTTCGCCACTATACTTTGAATGCTGCCCACTGCCAAGCTGGCCACGGGCGCGGTAGATTCACCGGAACGCACGGGCGGGACGTCGCCCGAAGCCGCTTTGGAGGTCGTGGTGTTAGCCGAAGCACGCGTGGCCAATACTTCCAGCTCATTGCAGGTGGTGTGAAATTCGTCACTGGGGTTTCCCTGGGACTCCCGATCCGAGACACTGACATTGCCCTTGAAGCTAAACTGGTTTGTTTCAGGCTGCTGGGCGATTTTAAGCGTGTCGCTTAGGATGATGGTGGAGTGGCCCGTGGCTGCAGAAGTGAAGGTCACGGCGGCACTGCGGCCCAGACTGATGGTATGCGTGCTGCTGCTCCACACCCAGTCGTAGCCGGTCACGCTGTAACTGTCGTTCGCTCCTGTGATGTAGAGAATGTCGGAGCCCTTAACCTGTGTTTCCGAATTGGCCGTGGTGACGGTGGCGTGCGCGCTCTTGATGGACATTTCCAGTGAAGAATTTTTCCCTCCGGAGAAAATCCGCAGCAAAAGGTCCGAAATTTCAATCTGGGTGCTTTCAGCGGAAGCCGCCTGCGAATCGCGTCCCTGAATATCCCAGGACTTGTATCCATCCATGCCAAAACCCGGCAGATAGAAACCCGACAGGGACGCGTTGGCGGGTTGATCCGCCGCCGCCGCGGCGCATGTCTGATTGCTGAACCACGGCCCGGCCAGCCACACCAGCAAGATGAGCATAAAGCCATGGCTGGCAAATTTTCGGGAACGGCTGATGGTCATGCGTAAGGGCTCACGTTAATCAAGCGGCGGCCCAAAACAACGGGAAAGTGGGCGGGTAAGTAATTGGAAAAGCAAATCACCCATCAGGTTCCGGCCAAACCGAGGGGTAATAATACATTTGGGAACATAGGAAATTTCGCCACCCTGAGCTTTAGGCGTTTGCCAGGGCGGTTTTCCGTGGTAATTGTTTCAGGGAATTCATCCGAAATACGTGCCCATGGCTTTATCCGAACAACCGACGTCCCGATCGGAGGCAACGACGCCAACAGGGAAAAGGAGGAATCCGTGGGCATGGACGGCCGCAATGCTGGTGCTTCTCGGCGGGGTGACAACCGCGATACTCTGGCCTGGTGGCGCGAAGAACCTCATGACAACACCGGAACCTCCCTCAACCGTCGCACAAAACAAACCGCCTACCCCCTTCCCCACGTCTGCAATATTCGCGCCGTCATCTCACTCAGTTGCCGCAAGCGCCGATCCCCCTCCGTCAGCCACTGGAACCACTCTGGTCGGGACAACTACGCCGCCATCTTTTACTTCTGCGCCTTTGGCACAAAATCAGCCAGCCGATCTTCCCGCCCAACCGACAAAAACTTCCCTTTCAACATCCTCGGTGAGCATAACTCCTTCCGCGCCGTCGGCCAACGTTGCCGACCCGCCCGCCGCGTTGGCCGCTTTGCTTTCCCGCCTTGCCGCGGACCCCGGCATCAAGCTGGTGCAAATTCCCGCCGGGACTTTCACGATGGGCAGCCCGGCAGATGAGGCCCTTCGCTCCCCGGATGAAGAGCCACAGACGCTCGTGACGCTGACCCGGGATTTTTTCCTTGGCGCCACGGATGTGACACAGGGGCAGTATGAGGCGGTGATGGGAACGAACCCCAGCC
>JABDGR010000091.1:1999-4608 GCA_013285985.1 Verrucomicrobiota bacterium | reverse complement strand
GCCGGCTTTATCTCTGCCACCACCACCGGTCCATGTCCTTGGTGTTCTTTTAAGCGCCGACGCGCCGCGGTCAGCGCTTCCGCCAATCCCTTCGCGCCCGGCCCGCCGCACCACGGCGTTCGCGCCGCAAGCCGTGTGCGCAGATTTTTCAAATCCCTTTGGCGAGCCGGTTCCATGCCTCGAGAAAATCATCCGCGGCCAGCGCGCGCAAGGCCAGGGTTGGGCCCGGCGCGTGCGCCGGCAATTGCAGGCCGTCACACGCAAAGGCATCAAGCGCGCCAAAACCCAGCGCCCGGCGGCCAACCTGCGGGTCACTTGCCGCGAGGCAAAGCGCCGCCTGCAACCCGACGCTGGTCTCAAACGCCGAGGAATATACCAGGTCCGCCCGCGCCTTGGCCCGCCAGCGCAGAAATTCCGCCCCGTCACCCAACAGCGAGGGCTTCACCACCAGCGGCCCGGGCCAGCGCGCGGCGTGCGCGCATCTCTGCGCCGACCAGCCGGCCACGCCTTCATCGAGCGCCACGGGCACGGGCGCCACGGTTGCGAGGCGCTTTTGCTCGCGCCAGGCGACGGCACCAGTGGCCGGCGGCAGCGGCTGCTCGAAAAACTCGATGTTCTGTGCCGGCGGGCCGAGCGCGTTCAAGCCGTCGCACCACGCCGCCCACTCGCGCCGGCCCAGCGCCCCGTTGGCATCGAGGCGCAACCGCCCACCCGCGGGCAGTTCGCCCAGTAATTTCTCCAGCAGGGAAAATTCCCGCGGCGGTGAATCCAGGCCTATTTTCCATTTGAACACCCGGTAGCCTTCCGCCGCCCGCCGGGCCAGCGCCGCCCGCGCCGCCGAGCCGGCGGGCAGCAACGCCGCCATCGACACTTTGCGGACTTTGGGTGGAGGTTTTAAACGCTCCGCCATCATTTCCTGCGCGCAAAACAACGCCCAGCGCAAACACGCCAGCCGTTCCGGCACGCGCCGCAATTCCGCCGGCGTCATCTCATCCGGCGCGCTGCGCAGCCAGGCGTAGTCCCGCGTGGGCGTTTCCTGGGAAAATCCTGGAATTGGGGCGGCCTCGCCGTATCCCACCCGGCCATCCGCGTCACTCAACCGCACCACCAATCCTTCGCGCGCCGCCCAGACTCCCCGCGCCGTCACCAAGGGCTGCAAAAATTTTCTCCGATAAGCGCGAAATTCCAATCGCAAATAGGCAGCGCGCGGGGCAGGCATGACGCTAATGGGGTATAAGATGTTATCACCTCACCCTCCCCCAAGAGCAATCCGCAACTTTTAACCCGGCAAAACTTCCTTCAGGCCTGCGCGGAAAGTTCTTCTTCCGTGTGCCAGCTCACCGGCTCGGGTGCCAGACGCACGCCAGCCCTGACTGGGGACATCGCCACCACCGCGCCTTCCTGTCCCAGCGCCACCGCCTCCAATCGCGCGCAAAATTCCTTGTAAGTCAGCACTTCAAATTGCCCGTCCTCGTGCTCGACCAGCGCGGTCAGCGATTCCACCCAATCGCCCGAATTGAGGTAATGCACGTCGTCGAGCATCTTGTCCTCCGGAGTGTGGATGTGGCCGCAGATGACACCCACGCAGCCGCGCTTGTGGGCCAGGTTGCGCAAGTGGTCCTCAAAGCGCCCGACATGGCTGACGGCCTGCTTGACCTTCGCTTTAATCGCCTTGGAGATCGAATAATACTCCTGTCCGCGCCACGCCCGCCAGTGATTGTAGAGGCGGTTGAGGCGTAAAAGCGTCTGGTAACCGATGTCGCCCAGCACGGCAAGGAAGCGCGTGTGCGTGGTCACGGCATCGAAGGCGTCGCCATGCATCACCAGATAACGGCCTTTCTTTGTCTCCAAAATATATTCTTCGACGATGCGGATGGCGTCCAGCTCCAGCGGCAAATAATGGCGCAGGAAATCGTCGTGGTTGCCGCGCAGATAAATAATTTCGGCGTCGTGGCGCTGCGCGATCTTCAGCAAACGGCGCACACACTTCGTGTGCTCGCTGCTCCAACGATGGCCGCGCCCGATGGCCCAGGCGTCAATGATGTCGCCGTTGAGGATAAGTTTTTCGGAGCGCGTGTGTTTGAGGAAGTGCGTCACTTCCTCGACCTTGCAGTCGGCGGTGCCGAGGTGAATATCGGAGAGGATGATGGTGCGGTAGCAGAGGACCGGTTTTTTCATGCGACCGGGGCGGCTGGCGCATTCGCCCCTTGCGTAGCAAAACTAACGTTTTTACGGCACAACTCAAAGTTGAACCGCGCCATCGGCGTTAAATTTACCCGTTCGTAACGCAAACGTCGGCAATCGGTTGCCTGGCGAGTGTCCCGACGACGTTTTCGAAGCCATCCACCACTCTTTCCCATGAAAGCCCCAGCGCCGTCTTGCGCGCCGCTGCACGCAATTTCGGCCATTGTGCCTCTTGTTCCAACGCGTGAGCGGCCGCTTTGCGGAACGCGGCGGCGTCATCAAACGTCGCGAGAAACCCGTTGTCGCCATCGCGCACGTGGGCGCGCGGCGCGGCATAATCATACGCCACCACCACCTGGCCGCTCGCCATCGCCTCCGTCACCACGTTGCCGAAAGTCTCCGTCACGCTGGCGAACAAAAATAAA
>JABDGR010000091.1:0-1989 GCA_013285985.1 Verrucomicrobiota bacterium | reverse complement strand
AGGCATAATGCCGCGCCAAATCCTCGCCCCGTTGCACACCGGAAAAATAAGCCCCGGGAAATTTTCGCTGCAGCGCACCACGCAGCGGCCCGTCGCCCACGAGCACGAGCTTCAAATCCGGTCGCTGGGCGCGCAACTCCGCCCAAGTCTCCGCCACCAACGGTAGGTTTTTTTCCGCCGCCAACCGGCCCACGCACATCGCCACCGGTGTGTCCGGCCCTGCGCCCCACTCCGCGCGCAGTGTTTCGTCACGCCAAGCCGGGCTGAACAGTTCCGTGTCCACTCCCCGCCCCATCAAATGCAGATTTTCGAAGCGGGCATCCGTCAACGTAGCAATCATATCCACCGACGGCACAAACGTGCATGCTGCGCGATTGTGAAACCAGCGAAAATACCCCAGCCCGGCCCGGTGCAAAAACCCGACGCCGTAGTGCTTGCCATACGAATGAAAATTCGTGTGAAAGCTCGAACTGACCGGAATCTCCAAGACCCGCGCCGCCTCGAGCGCCGCCAAACCCAGCGGCCCTTCCGTCGCCACGTGCACAACCTCCGGCCGGTGTGCGCGCCAATGTCTTTTCAACCGCAGATAAACCGGCCAGCCGATTTTTAATTCCGGATAGCCCGGGCACGGCCAGCCCGGCACCAGCAGTTCCGCATGCACTGTGGGCGCCTGGCCGTCACCCTCCCACTGCCGCGGGCGCACGACCTCGACCGCGTGCCCCCGTTCGGCGAGCGCACCCGCCAGCCGGTGCAGCGTCATCTCGACACCGTTGACTTCCGGCGGAAAAGTTTCCGTGACGAGGGTGAGTTTCACATCGCGCGAATGCGCAACTTTACTAAATAATATAGCCTTCCTTCCCGCAACCTTCGCAAAGTTACATTTGCGTGGCAGAAATGCCGGCCCGCTTTGCCCTCAAGGCCTGCCCCGCGACATCATCGTCAGATATTGCTGCGGATTCTGCTTCAACACCGTCATTTGTTCCGGCGTCAGAACCTTCGCCGCCTGGTCGAGGATTTCCTGAATGCGCTGCTCATTGGTCGCGCCGGGCCGGATGGTTTGCAGCACAAAATCCACCATCGATTCCTGCTGGTCCACCGATAAATCCGGCGCCCCAGTCGCAGTCAATGCGCTACTGTACTCATCGATAACCCTCAGGCGCACGGCATTCCCATTGTTATAGGCCCAATAATAGGCGACGTTTTCGTCGCTGCCCAATAATTGCCGGAGCGCGGCGTTCTGGGCCTCTTCGGCTGCCTTTTGTTCGGCCCGCCATTCGGGCGTATTCATTGACTGAACGATTGCTTGGGTCCATTCGCGCATCGCCTCGCGTCTCTCATCTTCGCTCAAATTTTTGTCGCGAAGTTTTTCATTCAGCGCCGGATCAATTTTGGCATTGATGGTATTATAATCGAACTTTATCGCCCCGGGAGGATCCATTAAAAACTTTAAAAAATCCTCTTCCTGGGCCGGGGTGAATTCCAGCTTCAAAAACATATTACCGTAGAGATTTCGGTAGTAGGCTTCGGTGTTAAATCCATTTGCATCGGATTCTTTCAGCTGTTGACGGTAAACCCCGGGCAGCGGTGCGTTTGGACTGGTTCTCGCCGGCGATCTCCCTGCCGCCGGTACCGCCGCGAGATGCGGTTCCTGCACCGCCAATGCGCCATCTTTCGACGCTGCGGCCGATTTATTCGCGAAAATCTGTTCCGCTTTCCCCGACGCGGGAGGCCCAACCCACTTGGGCAGAGTAAGCGTGGCCACACCGGCCACGAGGACTATCGCCGCGGCAGTAATGATTTTGGTTTTTGTTGTCATAAGAATAATTCGCAAGGCCCAGCCGCCCAGACCGGTCGTCGCCGATGTCAATGCCGAGGCTGCGCCCAGGCGACCCAGCAGGCCCACCGGCTCAACCTCCACCACGTTGGCCAGGATGGTTTCGCCCAACAACGCGCCGGTGGTGACGATGCCGCGCTTCGCGAAATCGCGGC
>JABDGR010000090.1 GCA_013285985.1 Verrucomicrobiota bacterium | reverse complement strand
TGCTCGATGCGGTGGAGGGCCACGCCGGCATGGCGGCGCCCGATGCGCATCAGGCCATTGCGCACGCTTTCGCGCCGGCGCAGCGCATCCAGCGACTCCGCCGCGAGGGGCGGGGCCTTGGCGCGGGCAGGCTTGGGTTTCGTGGCGGACATCGGAGGGCCGGGTTGGCGCAAAAGCGCAGTTGTTGAGTAAATGCCCGCCGCGGATATTCCCGCAAGTGAAATTAACCCATCCGTTGCAAATGTAACACTTGTAACATTGGATCGCAAATCAGGGTGATTAAACAAGATTCCTCTGCTGGAACGTCTTAGATAGATAAGTGCTTATGCCGGTTGACCTCGCCCGACTCTACGACGACCATGCCCGGGCGTTGTTCGGCTTGGCGTTGAACGTCACCCGCCGGGATGCCGACGCCCGGGACGTGCTGCAGGAGGTTTTCCGCCGTCTGGCCGCCCGGCCGGAATTGCTGGCCGGGGTAGACAATCTGCGGGCATTTTTACTGCGGCTGGCCCACAACCAGGCGATTGACCTGCTGCGCCGGCGCAACACGCGCGAGAAATCCGCCGAAACCGCGATCGAAGAACAAAGCGCGGGCCACCCCTTTGCCGCCAGCGCACGGGCGGACGAGGAAGGCTTTCGCCGCGCTTTGGCCGCGGCGTTGGTCGAACTTCCGCCCGAGCAGCGCGCGGTCGTCCACCTCAAGTTGTGGGAGGAGGCGACTTTCGAGGAAATCGCCGGCATCCTGGACATTTCTCCCAACACCGCGGCCAGCCGCTACCGCTACGCGATAGACAAATTGCGCGGGCGGCTGCGTCCCCTTTACAACGAGATAAAAGACTCATGGACGACTTCGAACAATTCCTGAAGAACCAGCCCCTCCGGGCCGTCCCGCCGGAATGGCGGAGCGAAATCCTGGCCGCTGCCTCCCAAGGCGGTCGGAAAGAAATCGCACTGCCTGCGTGGCGCGGGTGGCTCTGGCCGTCGCCTTATGCCTGGGGTGCGCTCGCGGCGGTGTGGGTGGTGATTCTCGGGCTGAATATCGCCTCGCAAAGGGAAATGGACCGCAACCGGCCGCGCGGGCCGATGCCAACGGAACAGGAAATGGTCGCCATGTTTTCCGAATATCGCCTCGAACTGGAAGAATTTTCCTCCGTCGCGCAACCCCGCCCCGCGGCGCTGCCAATTAAACAGCCCGATGCCCCCGGCGCGTGGCTAGAGTATCGTGAACCGGAGGCGGATAAGGTGTGTGTTCAAACTAAGCGGGCGCAGCAAGACTGCGCCCCTACAATTCGAGCAATGCGTGATTCTGTTCTGACGTAGGGGCGCAGTCTTGCTGCGCCCGTTGTATTCGCATCCATCCCATGAAATTCTCCGAAAAAATCCCCAGCCTTGTCCGTTTGGGCCGTTTCCTGTGGAAATGGACCAAGCGGTCGGCGCGGCCCGTGTTCTTTACCCTCGTCTGTTTGGTTACGTTGGTGGCGCTGCTGATTGCGGAGGAAAACTACCGCACGGGAAAAGAATGGGAAAATTATCAGGCTGCGGCCAAGGCGCGCGGCGTAAAATTCTCGCTGGCGGAGCTGGCCCCGCCACCGGTGCCCGATGACCAGAATTTCGTCATGACGCCTTTGCTTAAGCCGCTTTATTCCGAACATAGCGAAGACTATTCCGAACAATTATCAAAAAAATTACGTTTACGTGATATACCAACTAGCGATCAATCTTGGCCGGAATTGGGCGACTGGACGTCGGGCAAGCTGACAGATCTGGCCAAGTGGGCGGCAAATTATCATGGGCAGGATGTTTTATCCGCGCTGAAAAAACATGATGCGGACCTGGCGGAAATCAGTGCGGCCATCCGGCGGCCCTATTCGCGTTTGCCCGTTCCCTACGACAGGCCGTCGGCGATCTTCAATGGAGGAATATTTTGGCTCAACTTCCTCGCCATTAACGATTTTTCGGCATTATATGAATTGCGCGGTGTGGCCGAATTGGCTGCCGGGCAAAACGAAGCGGCGTTGACCGACGCCATTACACTGCTGCGGCTTTCCCAAGCGACTCGGGACGAGCTTTTTTTCACTTCCAAACTCTCCGAGCCGAATACGTTATCCAGTGATTCACCGGGAGCGTTGCAAATTGCCTGGGAAGGCTTGGCCGCGCGGAGCTGGACGGACTCGCAGCTCGCCGAATTACAGCAAGAAATCCAAAAAATCGACCTCCTTTCTCAATTGGTGTCGGCGGAACGAGGCGACCGGGCGTATTTCACCAGCACACTTGAATTATTTGCCCAACAAGACGGCGCCGCCCGGAAAAAAATGTTCAATAACATGGGGTCGTGGGCAAAATATAATTTAAACTGGCGGGTCGAATTATTTGAGTGGCTGCAGCTGCAGCCGTTCAGCCTGAATCGCTACTTGCTCGCGGGGAACGAGTATTTCGACCAATACGTTCAGTCAGCTATCAATCTGCCTGAACGGCGTTTTTATCCCGAATTAATCCAAGCGGGCGAAGAGAAAATCTGGAAAGATTTTGATAAATATGATTCGAGAAATCATCCAAATGAACGCAATTTAATAATACATTTATTGCCTGATCCAAATGGGATGCTTATGCCAAAATTCGCTCACGCGCAGGCTTCTTTGGATGAGGCCGCCGTCGCGTGTGCGTTGGAACGCTTCCGTCTTGCCCACGGCAATTTTCCGGAAAAGCTGAATGAGCTGATGCCGCAATATATCGCTCAATTGCCGCACGATTTACTCACGGGTGGGCCGCTGCATTACCAGCGCACCAACGATGGCAACTTTATCTTGTCTTCCACCGGCTGGGGCTGGAAGTACAGCAACAAAGCTTCCGAGCAGGGCATTCCCACCATCGTGAACACGACCTGGGTCTGGCGGTATCCGGCGAAGTGAGGGGACTTTTTTGGAGTGCGGCGGCTTGACGCCGCTTTTCTGAACGAGGAAGAACCCGACGCCCAAGAAAGCGGTGTCAAGCCACCGCACTCCAAAGGGAATCCAGAAAATTTACACATGGCAGCGCCGTCGCTGGCTCGACTGAGCTCGCCGAAGTCAAGTGACGTCTGTACTGCGGCGCGCTGAGGGCAGCGCGCTCTACCTAAAAGGCATTGCGTTCAAGGTAGGGCGGGCTGCCCTCAGCCCGCCGTTCTATGAATTTACCCCCACTAATCAAACTCCAACTCCAGCACCACGGGGCAATGGTCGGAGAGATAAGCTTTGGGGACTTCGCAGCAGCGGACGCGGTAGGGCTTCGGGATTAAAATAAAATCCAGCCCGCGGCTCGGGAGGTGCGCGGGAAAAGTCTTCGTCTGCGGGGGCGGCCAGATTTCGTATTCGCCATGCGCGAGGAGCGCGGCGAACAAATGCCGCACGGCGTCGCCCACGCGGCGCGAGTGGGTGTTGAAGTCGCCGCAAATAATGGGGCACAACGGACGGCGGGGCGGCGAGCCGGGGTGGGGATGCGCGCGGAGAAATTCAATCACCTTCTCAACCTGGTCGATGCGCCGCTGGCGGGAGCGGTAATCGAGGTGCAGGTTGATGATGGGCAGGGCGTGGCCGCCGATGGCGACCTCGGCGTAGAGAAAACCTTTTTCGCCGAGCAGCGCAGAGCCGAAAGGGTTGTTCTTCCAAAAATGCACGGGATGGCGCGAGAGGATGGCGTTGCCGTAGGCCAGCGGCTTGCGGCCCCAGCGTCGGTTGTTCACGCCGAGGTAGGCGTGCGGGAAGCCGGCCTCCTTGCGCAGGGCTTCGAGCAGGTTGATGTTCTGGTTCCAGTGCGAGTTCTCGTCCACCTCCTGCAAGGCGACGATGTCCGCGCCGGATTCCGCCAGCAGCCGGCCGATTTTTTGCAGATTGGCCTGGATGCCCTTGGCGGTGTGGAAGCCCTGATACAGCGAAAGCCCGCGCCCGTGGGCGATATTGAAGGTCACAAGGGTCAGGCGGGCCATGGGGCAAGAATGAAGGAGGAAGGATGGGGGATGAAGTGAAATCTTTCCTCGAAATCCTGGCGGAGTTCCCCTATTGTCCGGCGCATGGCCCTGGCTTTTCGTGATTTCAGCCCCCGCTTGATGGCGCCCGCGCGCCGCGGCAGCCCCGCGCAATGGGAGCCGGTGGTCAGTGTCGTCCAGCGCGCGAATCAATGGCTCGAGTCCGAAGGCCTGCGCGCCGTAAATGTCGAGACGTTGTTGCTGCCGATGGGCAAGACCGCGCAGCCGCTCTCTTCCACCGCCGGCAGCGTGGAGCGCTGGGATGAAGACCACATCTGGGTGCAAGTCGTGCGCGTCTGGCACGAAGCGAATGTTTCCCAATACGCGCCGCCACCGTTAAGTGGAAATTTTTCTTCCGGCCAGGTTTTGTAGCGTTGAAGGTCACTCCGCCAGCGCTTCCGCCACCCATCCGGCGAAAGGCTGTTTGCCGGCTTCAATCAAATAGCGCCCGGCATTGTCGCGCACGTGGCGCACGAGGGTTTTGGCGAGCGTGCGGGTGGGCGGCGGCAGCGCGCCTTCACCCAGCCGGGGTGCGAGCGCCGACACAAGTCCATGGGCAAAATCCCAATCGCCCTCGGCAAATTCACTTTCCAAATACGCCTGGGCGGACTTGAGGTAATAGCCCAGCGCGCCCGGCGCGAGGTTGGCAAAGTCCGGC
>JABDGR010000089.1 GCA_013285985.1 Verrucomicrobiota bacterium | reverse complement strand
GGCTTGGCCGTGGCGTATTTGGACAAGCCGGAGGCGGTGCTGGCCGCTCTGGGGGCCAGTGGAATATATTTTTTGGCACGGTCAATCCGAGCCACGCGTAACGGCAGTCCTCCGGCAGATTGGCGGGGCGGCTGGCGTTGGCTGCAAAAATCCCTGGGCTGGTTTCTGGGAGGTTTTATGTTTCTCTGGCTGCTGGTGTTCGCTTTTTTTTGCGCGAAAGGCGGTTTTGCGTACGCGCTGCGAGCCACAAATTTTGTGGCGCTTTCCGTGCTGGATGACTCGATTCGCCACACGGTGGCGACTTCGCCGGCAATGCAAATGTGGTTTGGCCTCGATCAACCGGTGAACAATATTCTGTTTCAACTCAAAATGGGCGGCGGCCTGGTTATTATCTGTGCTCTGATCGTGGCGGCGGGTCGGGCCTGGTCGCGGGCGAAACCGTTTGGCCTGGTTTGGTGGCTCTGGCTGTTGGTGGTGACGGGGGTGAGCGGAACCAGCCTCTGGTTGGCGGCAACGATCAAGGCGGATTTTTCGCGCGCATTTAGCTTCCCGGTCTGTCTGGCGGCGCTCGGGTATTCCGTCGCCAGCGTCCGGAAGGCCTGGCGGAATCATCCGGAATTTTCCCGAACGCTGGGCCTGGTCGTCGTAGGCCTGGCGGCCAGCCTCATGCTAACACGGATGCTGTTAAATGCCTGGTTGGGGCATTACGGTTTTTTCATGATGCCGCTGGCGCTGCTGTTTTGGTTTCATCTTATGGTGGTGGAGGCGCCGCGGGCGGCATCGAGCCAGGCGGGCAGGTGTTGGCCGGTGGTTGCGGCTTTTTCTGTGATTGTGTTCATGCTGACGGCATTTTTAGGAGCGAACAATCTGCGGAAATATGCCGTCAAAACCTACCCCGTCGGCGAAGGCCGTGACCGCTATTACACGGAGCAGCCCGGGGCTGACTCTGCCGGTTTACAGGTTAACTTTATGGTCGAATGGCTTCGCAAGCTGGCACCCAACGCTCGGACCCTCGTTGCTTTTCCGGATGGCATCGCAGTGAATTACCTGCTGCGGGTGCCCAGCACGTTGACGGAGCTGGAATTCCAACCCGTCGCGTTAAATTATGTGGGGGCGCAACACGTGCTGGAGGAATTGAAGGCAAATCCGCCCGGCGCGGTTTATCTTTTTGCCGCCAATGTAAAGGAAGACGGTGTGGCGTATTTTGGTGCGGACGAAGCCAGCGGTCGCAACATCGTGCTTTGGTTGAACAAAAATTATTCCGTGGCGCTCAGGTTCGCCCAGTCGAGCAACTCGATTACTGGCGATGGGGTTGACTTGCCCTAAAATGGCGAATGACAATCGGGCGCCGTTATTGCAGCCGGCGAAGTAAATTTGGCTGTTTCGACCGGTTATAAATGAAGCTCAGGCAACTTACTTTCGGACAGGTGCGGGGATTGCCCTTTTGCGATGGGCATGCCAAATCAAGCCGGCTCCGAGCAGAATCATGAATAGGGAATAAAATGTCCCACGGCTCAGGCCGAAGAAAAGGGTCGCGTCCGGCTCGCGAAACATTTCGCAAAAAATGCGGACGAAGGCGTAGCCAATCAGGTATTCACCCGCCAGTTGCCCCGGCGGCAGCGCACCCGGTTGTCCCGGCGGAGGTTTGCTCCAAAAACGCCATTGCGTGTAGATGAGCAGCAAAAGGCCCTCGGTCGCAGCTTCATAAAGCTGCGAAGGATGTCGCGGCGAAGTGTAGCCGACAATTGAGTCGCCGTCACGGAGGGGAAAAATCATCGCCCATGGCACCGTGGCGGGCTTGCCCCACAATTCGCCATTGATGAAATTCGCCAGCCGCCCGAGCAGCACACCCGGCGGCGCCAGTGTCGCCACCACGTCGCCCAGCCGCCAGAAATTCATTTTGTAATTATACGCGAACCACGCGGCCGCCAGCGTGCCGCCGATAAATCCGCCATGGCTGGCCATGCCCCCTTCCCAGACGCGGAGCAAGACCAGTGGATTCCCGAAAAGCTCCGTCGGACGATAGAGCAAGTAATAACCAATTCGTCCGCCGAGCAATACGCCCAGGATGAGTGCCATCAAAAGCGTCGAACGCTGGTCGGCGTCCAGGGGCAATCGCCCTTTGCGCGCGTAACGCCGCATTAGCCCCGCCGCGATGAGAAACCCCGCGACATACGCAAGTCCATACCAGCGAATTCCGGGCAATACCCACCCGTCGGGAAACTTCACCACAAACGGATTTAGGTTGTCCACCCAGTACTTCGTTGTTTCCGGCGGCAAGGGCGCGTCACCCGCAGCGGCAAATGCGCTCGTGGTCAACGCCAGTGTCCCAATGGCTAAAAGTAAAAACCACCTCATGGAGTTGAGCCAATCCAAACAGGGCCGTCCCGGCAAGCCTTGGAAAATCCTCGCGGTGGATGGAAATTCCCGTTTGAAAAGCCCCATGCCTGCGCCCGACCGTTACATGCCGGGTTACACCCCGCGAATCGTCTCGTTCATGACCCGGCGCTCGGCGGATTCTCATGCGGCGTTTTTCCAGCCGCATCTGCACCCGGGTCTGCGGCTGCTCGATTGTGGTTGTGGGCCGGGGACCATCACACGCGGGCTGGCGGCGCAAGTCGCACCCGGCGAAGTGGTGGGGGTTGACCTCGAAGCTTCACAACTGGCCCTGGCAAAAAACGAGCCAAGCCATCCGGCGAATTTGCGTTACGTCCAGTCCGGCGTTTACGAACTGCCGTTTGCGGTGGATTATTTCGACGCCGCTTTCGCCCACGCCTTGTTTGAGCATATTGCCGAGCCGGTGCGCGCCGCACGCGAAATCCACCGTGTGCTCAAGCCGGGTGGCGTCGCCGGCCTCTGCAGTCCGGATTGGGACGCATTTATCTTCACCCCGCTGAATGCGGAGCTCGAAGCCGCCACCAAATTATTCCGCCGTTTGCAGGAGGCGCAGGGCGGCAACACGACGGCGGGCCGTCGACTAGGGCAATGGCTGGTCGAAGCGGGCTTTCGTGACGTGAAGCTTTCCGCCCGCTACGAATGTCTGGAGGACCTCACCGTCATGGGAGATTTCCTTTACGATCGTCTCGAACGTGCACCGAAGCAGGACGATGTTTTTGGCCGCGGGTGGACGGATGCGACGTCACTCGCGCAAATGCTGAAAGCCATTCGCACCTGGGAAAAACGGCCCGATGAGCTGTTCGCGCTCGCCTGGGTCCAGGCCGTCGCGCGAAAATAATCAACCCTCGTTTTGGGTGATTTGTTCGAGCGACTGCCGGCGGCGGATGAGGCGCAGCGCGCCGTCCTCGCGTAAAAGCACTTCGGCCGCCTCGGGGAACGAGTTGTAATTCTTGGCGCTCATGCCCGAGCAGTACGCTCCGGCACCCTCGATGACGCAGACGTCGCCAATCTCTGCCCGCGCCAGCAGGCGCGGTGCGAGGGTTTCGGGCTGGCCTGGTGCGGGGGTGAGCAAATCGCCCGATTCGCAACAATGGCCGACGACGAGATATTTTTTCTTTCCCGCGCTTCGGCTGATTGGGCCGGGCACGACGATGATGGCGTGCTGCGAACCATACAGGCTGGGCCGCAGGATCTCCGTCATGCCGGCATCAAGCTTGAGAAATTCATGACCCTTTTTGCCGGTGGAGACGATGTCCTGCACTGAGCAAACGAGCGCGCCGGCCTGCGCCGCCAGGAAGGCGCCAGGTTCGATTTCGAGTTTTAATTTGCGACCGGTTTCGCGTTCAAATTGCACAAACAGCGCTTTCACCGGGGCGCCGACTTTTTGCAAATCCGTGGTCTTTTCGTCCGCGCCGCGCGCGACCTTGAAGCCGCCGCCGAGGTTCACGGTCTCCGCTTCGGGAAATTCGCGCGTGAGCTGAAGCGTCATCTTCGCCACATGCTGCCACACGGCTGGATCCGTCCCGGAACCAATGTGCGTATGTACTTTCACCACGTGCAGCCGGTGATTCATCACGAGGTCCTGGACTTCTTCCAGGGATTCATGCCAAATGCCGAAACTGGCGCCCGGTCCGCCTACATTTGTTTTGCCGGAATGCCCCGAGCCCAGGCCGGGGTTGAGGCGCAGGCCGAGTTTTTCGCCGGGAAATTGCCGTCCAAAGCGGTCGAGTTGATTGAGCGAGCAAGCCGTAAAGAGAACCCCACGACGCCGGAGCTCCGGCATGTTCTCCGGCATTTCCTGTGTGGCGAGGGAAATTTTCTGCGGCGCAACCCCGGCCCGCATGGCGCGGGTGGCTTCCCACCCGGAACTCGCATCGAAGTGCAGCCCCAGGCTTTCGAAAAACTGAAGAATGGCGGCGTTCGGGCAGGCCTTCATCGCAAAGCGCACGGTCAACCCAAAGGCGTGGGGAAAAGCCAGGCACGCTTCGGCCTGACGGCGCAGGGTCTCCTGGTCATAGACATAAACCGGCGAACCAAAACGCGCGCGCACCTCAATGGCTCGGGCCGGAGTCAGGAAACGCAGCGACTCGATGCCGGAATTATTTTTGGTGGTGGGCATGAGGGGAGATACTGAGGCGACGGAGGAGGCTGAGGCGACCGAGACGAAAACGGCGATACAATCACTTACCTGTCTCCTCGTCACGTTTATTCCTCGGTCGCCTCAGCCGCTTCAGCGCCTTCCGTCACCCTAATTCTTCCCCGTCCAGTGCCGCAATGATCTCAATAAAAAGTATTCCAGCGCCGCTGCCTCATTCAGGTTTACTTCGAGCAAACCGGCGATTTTC
>JABDGR010000088.1 GCA_013285985.1 Verrucomicrobiota bacterium | reverse complement strand
CGGTTTTGGCCCAAGCATCAAATATATCCGAATACGGTGAGCGCGATGACCCGATTTGGAATCGATATTGATTGGCTGGTCCAAGTTGCTGGCCGAGGGGCAGGGCCCGCAGCGCGGCAAGAGCGTCCGCCGGGCTTTGCGCGGCCCAGGCGGCAAAGAGCAATTCCATGCTCGTCCTTTTTTTATTCGCGTCAGTTATCGTAAGCGACCAATCAAGCGCGGCTTTGGGATCCAGTTCGGTCCATCGCTCGACCAAATACTCCATGGTTTGGTAATCGTATCCAGAAGTTGGTTTTGCAATCAGATCAGCCAGCAGGCTTTTGACTGTCCCGGCGTCAAGACTGCTGATGTAATCGAGTAAGGCATGATCACGTCTGGACGCGCCCACGGTTTTTTGTACTTTTTCCAGATCGGCCCTAGCCTGGGCCAGAAGTTCGGCAGCAGAGCGTTGCGGTTTTTTGATGGTTGCCGGTCCCATGCTTTTGGCGGCAGGGGAGGTGCTTTTCACGGTCCAAGCTGAAGCATACCAGCCCCCGGCAAAGGTTGCCGCCAGAATGGCAACTTGTATTACAAGCGCCTTCCAGCGATTAGAGCTGGCACTGGATTTCATGGAGGTTAGGAAGTTTTGGCCGCAGCGGGCATTTCCGGGAAGTAGAACACTGGCAGGGATAAAAGGTTCAGTTTAAATGGCGGAATATAGCCAAAATACGCAAAGAAAGGGTAACGGTCATAATTCCGCCGTTAAAGATGGCCGAGGGTGAGGTTAAGTGCTAAAATTTTCGCATACTTCGGCGGTTTGTCAATACCCTAAATGTGTGCTTTCAGCGTTAAACCATCCCCAGGGGGGTCGTTGTATTTCCTACTCGGTGTGCAGAAAGGAGGCAATTTCGCCAAGGCTGGGGCTGTGGGCGTTGCGGACGTAGAAACCGGAGACGGACACGCCGACAGTCAGGCAGCAGGGTGGGGGGAGGCCCAGCAATTGTGCAGTGGCAAACCCGGCGTTGAAATGATCGCCGCCGCCGGTGGTGATGGCAGGCTGGGCGCAATGCGGGCCATCCACCCACCAGGCACCTTCGCGCGTGGCACAAGCTGCGCCATTGATGGGGTGTATAACCACGCAGCCGGCATCGAGTTTTTCGCGGATGCGCGTGGCGGCGAGTTGCAGGCTGTCGGGCGTGATTTCCTTCATGGCGACACCGAGCACTGCCGCCACTTGCTGGCTCTCCGACAAATTCAAGCCGAGCGTAACCTGCCCGAAGTTCTGATAGCGCGCCATCACCCGCAGCGCGGCAAGCAATTCCTCGCGCAGGCGTTTGGCCGGGTCGGCCAGGTCAAAAAAGAAATGGCGGGGGCGCTGGTCGAGCATGGGCAATGCTTTCGTCAGCAGCCCTTCCAGTATCTCCGTCATGTAAGGAGTCTGGGTCCAGTTTACCAGAGCGATGAGGTGGGCCCGAGAGAGCAAATCGAGCATGGCGCCTTCACCGACGCTTTCCATGAGTCGCGCGAAAGTGAGTTCTTCCAGCGCGGCCGGTTCTCCGAGCATCAGCTTGCCGTCGGGGAATTCCAGCGCGTGCGTGATGCCCGGGTTGCTGAGCGAAACTGCCTGGGTGCGCCGGGCGAAATCCTGGAAAATCGGATGCACACTGGGCCGGCCGAGTGCGCCGACGTAGCGTACGCCAAGGCCGGCAGACATTAGCGCGCGCGCCATCAATGGACCATTGCCGCCGAGTTGTTCGCGTTCGAGGAAAAGTTCGATATTCGTGCTTTTGCCTGAGGCCGCCGCAATGCGTTCGCCAAAGGCAGCCAGCCCCGGGAAAGGCGTATACTTGTCGCCGAGGCCCTGCCGCTGCGCCACGGCGTGTATGATGCGGTCGATGAAGCCGTCAAAGCCCACCAGCGCGAGTTTGGTGGAAACCGCGTCACCTTTGCGTGCTAATTCCTCAAGGGTCGCCTGTTTGTAGTCGGTGGGCATGCGGAAAAATTGGCGCGCATCCGGCCTCGCCGCAAACTGAAAAGCACGGGGAAATTATTTTGGCGCGCATTGAACAATTATTGCCATCGGCGCATCTAACCGTTAAATTTTTGCGCAACAACATGCTGACGACACATTTGAGCTTACTTCACTCCTGGGCCAGTGCCCTGCCCGTGGCGGCGGACGCGCCGGGCTTTAATCTGTGGGCGACGTTCCTGAACGCCGAATTGTTCGGCAAAATCATCGTCGTGCTGCTCATGTTTTTTAGCCTGCTGGCCTGGACGGTGATGATTGGCAAATACCTCGACCTAAGCCGCTGGCGACAACTCAACCTTGATTTTCATGTGCGCCTGCAGGACACACAGGGCCTGATGGGGCAGAGTATTTCCGCCGCCTTGCGCCATAACAGCCCGTATGCGCGGCTCTTTCATGACGCCATTGAGGCGGCGCGCAAACACTCCGCCGACCGCGACCCGTCCATCCGCATGGGCCTCGTCGAGAACGCGCTTCAGCGCGGAGTCGGCGATGAGTGCGTACGCTACGAGACAAAAATGGTACTCCTGGGCTCGCTGGTTTCCGGCGCGCCGTTCATGGGCCTGCTCGGCACGGTTGTCGGCGTGATGGTGGCCTTTAATGGCATGGCCGCACCAGGCAGCAGTGCCACCCTGCAAAATATCGCGCCTGGCGTGGCCTCGGCGTTGCTGGCCACCGTCGCCGGCCTGTTGGTCGCGATTCCGTCTGTCTTCGGCTACAACTTTCTTCTCTCGCAGGTAAAGCTGATGATTACCGAGTTGGAAAATTATGCCAGCTGGCTCGCTGACCGACTGGAGCTGGAAATGGAATCACAGAAAGTCGTGCCATTCCAAGCCCCGCCCGCTTCCACAGTGCCCACTCCGGCCCAGCCTGTGCCGCCGGCCGTTGAGCATTATCTGAAGCTGGATATTTCCGAAGAGGATTAATTTTTTCCCACCGCCCGCCATGGCCCGTGTTTTCAAACGCAAAGACCGCCTCAGCGCGATGTCGGAAATCAACATCACGTCGCTGCTGGACCTGGTGTTTTGCCTGTTGATTATTTTCATGATCACCACGCCGCTGCTCGAGCAGGCGATGCCGGTGAAACTGCCGACCCAGTCGCGCATTCCGGGCCAGGGCTCAGACCCCAAGCTCAAATACCAAGCGATAACGATGAACGCCCAAGGCGAGTATTTCTATGGCCGCGACCCGGTTACTTCGGACGAGCTGCTGGTAAAACTCAAAGCACTCGCCGCGTTGCCCGACCCGCCGACCATTGATGTGCGCCTTGCGGCCACGCTCAACGTCCAACAGGAAACTGACCTGCTGGACCTCATCTCCAAGGCCGGACTCACCAAAATCAGCCGTGCCACCCAGGTGCATTAAATGAGCCTTGCCATTCCTTATCGCGACCATTCTCGCACGCCCCAGGCATTCGTCCTGTCGGTGTTGCTGCATGCGTTGCTTGCGGGCGCCCTGGCGGCCTTCTTCTTAACGCATCCTGCCACCAAACCCATTTCTTCCCACGTCATTGAGTTGGTGGCCGGCCCGCCGGCCACAGACACGGCCAACGATGAGCCCGCCTCAAATTCGTCCGAAGCGCCATTGACTGTTTCAAATTTAAGCAGCCCGGAAGCTTCCAAGCCCACCGATGCCGTTCCGCAGACGACGGAATCTACCCAGACAACACCCCAACAATCACCCAAGACGGTTGTCACTCGTGGTCCCGGCCCGCGCGCCAATCCCCAAGCAAAAATCGTCCCTTATTCTGAATGGCTCAAGGAACATCCCTCAACGACCCGTTCAACTCGTGGCGCCACCACGCCAATTCCGCATGTGGGAATAGATCCGGGCGTCATTGCGAATCGATTGCAACAATGGGGCAATCGAGCCACCCGCGGTGGACACGCTGGTCCGGCAACCACCGGCGAGAACGGGTCAAGCGATGATTACGATAACAAGTTGATCCAAAGTGTTTACGCCGTTTTTGCTCCGCCCCAAGGTTATGCGGGGCTCAGTGCCGGCATCCGCCTAGTTATCGCACCCGATGGCAGTGTCACCGAAAAGCAACTGACCCGCTCTTCGGGTAATGATATTTTCGACAATGCGGTTCGCCTTGCTTTGGAGCGTTTGACCAATGTTGAACCACCGCCCGAACATGAACAGATAATCCGTGATTTTATTTTAGTGCCAAAAACGACTTGAAGTTGGGATGAAATGCCTTTCAAGACATTGCTAATTATGGTTTTACGCGATTTTTAAAACTAATTTACAATTTTGAAAGATTCCGGTGATTAGCTTAAGCGGCGGGTTGATTTCGTCGATAATTACTCCGATAATAACCCTACGCGGCTGGAATGCGCTCCATCCGCCGGTTTTTTCGTAAGCCAAGCCATTCCATGTCCGCAACTCCCCAGCATAAAAACGAACGTCGCGGCGCTTTCTGGCTTCGTGTCGGTTATAGTTTTGCCCTGTTGGCCTTGCTTACCTCGGGTGTGGTTTCCTGGCGTTATGTGGAAAATCTAATTCAAACCCGCCAGGGGCTTTTGAGTGCCAACCGGATGCTCGACCGGCTTTCTTCCGTTGATAACGATTTGCTTGATGCCGAACATCTCCTCTCCGACTATGTCCAGTCCGGCAACCAGATTTCACCCGAACCGTTCACCACGAAAATACTCATGCTGCGCGGCAGTCTGGGAACCCTCGAAGAGCTTTTTTCCAACGACCTTCCCGCCGCCGAGAATTTTGGGGCGGTCAAACAATTGATCGACCAGCGCCTGGATCTGCTGGTGAATG
>JABDGR010000087.1 GCA_013285985.1 Verrucomicrobiota bacterium | reverse complement strand
GCCCAACCCGGACAAGACATACACGCTGCTTTTCCAGTGGAAGGACGCGCAGAAAAACGACCAGCTACGGCCAGTAACCTTGAATGACCAGACGGTCATCAGCATTGACGGCAAATTCAGCAAAATCGCCGACATCACCCCCGATGTCTTGCACAAAAAGGTTATCGCCACGGTGGGGGCAGACATGGTCACGGCCGTCCTGCTGAAATTTGGGCGGGCGCCGTTGCAAGTGTCCTCGGACCAGCTCACGCCGGAGCAGATTACCGCGCTTAAGGCCGTGGCCCCGGTGGCCACCGCGACCTCCAATGCCACGCTCGACAAACGGGTGGCGGGCATCGTCAGCTCTTTGAAACTCAACGCTCCGGCCCGCGAGGCGCGCCTGACGACCATCTTAGTGAACAATCTGCGCGACGTGCGCGATGCGCATAACGCCGGCTTTGCCCCCGGAAAATCGGTCCATGAAACCTTGAACGCCGGCCTGCAGGCGGACCTGACCCCCGAGCAGATTGAAACCGTCAAGGACGCGCTTACGGACGGCCAGGTCATGCGCGACTTCAATGCGTACCATCAAATCATCCCCGAGCTTTCGGCCGAGGATGACAAGGTGATTTTAGGTTATCTCCGCGAGGCGCGGGAATTAGCGTTGGACGTCAAGGACGCCAACCAGCCGAGAACATCTGAGCCAACCTTCAAACCCTTCAAAACCAAAATCCAGGACTACGTGACGGCCCACGGGCACGACTGGAAGACGCTCTATAAAAAGTTTGTGGACGCACAGAAAGCCACCACGACGCCCCCAGCCACACCGGCAGCGGAGCCGGCGGCGGCGACTGCGACCAAGGAATAAATTTGAAAATTAAATGATGACATGAAAACAAAAGTTTTTTTCGTTTACGTTCTCATCATTCTCATCTCCAGCGGCGCGGGTTACTGGTATGGCCGGCAAGGTTCGACCCCAACGCTGAAAACCAACTCCACTGCCGCCAAGCGCAAGTCCGCACCAGTGAACGGCGACCTGGCCTCCGGACTGGCCCGCGCGATGGACGCGAAGCAAACCTACTCTGACGCGGAAATCGCCGCCATCGTCAAAGAGGTTGGCAGCAATTATTCCCCGAGCACTTATACCAAGTGGTTAAGTTTCATCGCCACGCTCGACCCGGCGCAAATGCGCAAGGCGCTGACGGAAGTGGATAAACTTCCCCTGGCCAGCGCGCGCGACCCCATGCGCTCCCGCCTCCTTGTGATGTGGAGCGGGGAGAATCCCGTGGCCGCCATGGCCTATGCCCAAAGCCTGCCGAGCTTGCGCAGTCGCGACACAGCCATCAGCACGGTGCTGGGCAACTGGGCGTCGCTGGACCCCGCGGCCGCGGTGAAATTTGCGCTGGAAATGACCAACCCGCGCCTGCGTGCGTCAGCTCTGGAGCAAGTCATCCCCGAAGTGGCCAGGACTGACCCTGAGCAAGCCCTCCAACTGATGAAGCAATCCGGCCTCAGCCCCGCCAACGCGGCCGGTGTTTATAAAACCATTTTTGCCACCTGGGCCCAGACGGATTCCGCCACGGCCATCGCCAAAGCCGCGGAACTCCCGGCCGGCCAGCCACGCATCCAGGCGTACGACGGCATCGCTACTTCCCTTGCGGCCACCGACCCGCAGGCCGCCCTCACCTGGCTGGGCACGCTGCCCTCATCTTCCGAACGCGACACGCTGCAGCTCCATGTCTTCACCCAATGGGCGGACACTGACCCGGCTTCCGCAGCCCTGGCGGCAATGGGGCTTTCCTCGGTTTCCACCCGCAACAGCGCCATCAACGCCATCCTCGCCAATTGGGCCGACAGCAACGTCAACGCCGCCCGCGCGTGGGTTGACCAGCTACCCGACGGCGCGCTCAAAACCGCCGCGCAATCCCAACTCGTCCGCCAATGGTGCATCGCCGACCCGCAGGGAGCGCTGGCCTACGCCAAAGACCTGCCGGACAGTTCGGCCAAATTCAACATGGTCGCCAACGCCATTGGCCAGCTCGCCCAACAGGACATCAAGGGCGCGATTGCCTACGCCCAATCTGTTTACTCCGACACCGAATACGCCCGCGTTGTCGGCAACGTGGCCAGCCAGCTCGCTTCGATTGACCCGAAAACCGCGACGGCCTTTGCCGCGGCCATGGCGCCGAGCAACGCCCAGGTCGCCACCGTCACCTCGATTGCCAAAAGCTATGTGGATTCCGACCCCAAGGCGGCCGTGGACTGGGCCCAGGCTTTGCCGGAAGGCGCGGCCAAGCGCGCGGCACTCGACCAAAACACCGCCAAGCTGAGCGACTACGACTTGCCGGCGGCGCTCGACCTCGCAAACAGCCTCCAACCCAGCCAGCAGCGCGACACGTTGCTCGTCGGCATCGCGAACACCATGTCGAAGGAAGACCCGGCCGGGGCCATCGCATGGCTGCAGCAGCAGCCGGATTCCCAGGGCCGTCAGCAAGCCTACTCCAGCACGCTCAGCCAAATGGCGCAGACGAACCCGCAATCGGCGCTCGAAACGGCGGCGGCGCTGACGCCCGACGGCGCCAACGATCCTTATATTCGCACCATCGCCTCGAGCTGGGCGGCAAACGACCCGCAGGCGGCGCTCGCCTATGCCCAATCTCTCGCGCCGGGCGACCAGCAAAACTCCTTCCTCGCCGGCTACGCGGGCACCATCTCGCAAAAATCGCCGGAGGACGCCATCCATATCCTCGCGCAACTGCCTTCGAGCGACGACCGCAACTCCGTCGGCGCCGCAGCGTTGCGCCGCTGGTCGCAGGAATCCCCCGAAGCCGCCGCCGCGTTTATCGGCACCCTGCCCGCGGGCGACACGCGCAACCTGGCGACGCCCTTCATGGTTGGCATTTGGGCCAACAACGACCCCGCCGCCGCGGGCCAATGGATCCAGTCGCTCCCGCCCGATTCCTCGCGTGACGGCGCCGTCCAATCCTATGTGGACAATCTCTCCAGCCAATTCCCTGAAACCGCCGCGCAATGGGTCGGCCAGGTCGCAGACCCGAACCAGCGCAACAACGACATCGAAAATATCGCCCGCAACTGGCTCAAGACGGACAAGGCCGCCGCGACCCAGTGGCTCATGCAAACCGACCTTCCGGCCAATCGGAAGCAGCGGTTGTTGGGGAATTGAGAAACAGAATTGACGGGGATGGAAGGCTAACCGGGATTTGGCATTGCGGGGCTGCGGCGTTTCTTCATAGGTACATACGTAACTTTATGTCCCCGCGTGCCAACCCGGACCAGCCCGACCGCCGGGATTTTATGAAGAAGGCCTGTTGCGTAGCCATCGGCGGCGTTTTGGGCGCGGTGCCGGTGGCGTCGGGTGTGGCTTTATATCTCGACCCGTTGTTGCGAAATTCTTCAGGAAATTCCGACGGCGTCAAAGTGCGCGTGACGACCCTCGATGCCCTGCCGGCTGATGGCGTGCCCCGCCGATTTCCCATTCTCGCCAGCCGGGTGGATGCGTGGACGAAAACGCCGGAAGCGCCGATTGGCGCGATTTATTTATCACGCCCGGCGGATGCCCAATCGTCGGTGAAGGCTTACAATGTAATTTGCCCGCATGCGGGGTGCTTTGTGGATTACGTGGCGGCGTTGCCCGACGCACCCGCCCAGGCGGGTTATCTTTGCCCCTGCCACAACAGCACCTTCCAGCTCAATGGCGCGGTGGCCGGCCGCACGAGCCCCGCGCCGCGCGGGCTCGACGAATTGGAGTGCTCCATTGAAAACGGCAATGAAGTCTGGGTGCGGTTCCAAAATTTTCAAGCTGGCACGGCCGACAAAGTGCCCCTCGGCGCATGATTAAACCCATCCTGGACTGGCTCGACCATCGCACGGGCTACCGCAAAATCGCGCATGAGGCACTCTACGAAAATGTGCCAGGCGGCGCGCGCTGGCGCTATGTCTGGGGCAGCACGCTGACCTTCGCCCTCGTCATCCAGGTCATCACCGGCGCGTGCCTCTGGCTGGCCTACAGCCCCGGTTCGCAGACTTCGTGGGAGAGCGTCTATTACATTCAGGACAAAATGACCCTCGGCTGGTTTGTGCGCGGGCTGCACCACTTCACCGCGCAGGCGATGATCATCCTGCTCGTGCTGCACCTGATGCAGGTGCTCATCGACGGGGCATACAAAGCCCCGCGCGAACTGAATTTCTGGACCGGGCTCATCTTATTGCTCTTGGTTTTGGCGCTTTCGCTGACGGGCTACCTGCTGCCCTGGGACCAAAAAGGCTATTGGGCGACGCGCGTGGTGACCAACCTCGTCGGCGTGGTGCCATTTATCGGCGATGACCTGCGGCGTTTGGTTATCGGCGGCAATGATTTCGGCAACCTCACCCTCACCCGGTTTCTCGCCATTCACGCGGGAGTGCTGCCGGGTTTAATTTTCCTGCTTATTACTGGGCATATTTATCTTTTCCGCCGGCATGGCATCACGGCGAAGCAACCGCTTAAAAAACGCGATGCCGCGTTCTGGCCGGACCAAGTGCTCAAGGACGCCGTCGCCTGCCTGGCCGTGCTGGCCGCGGTTTTGTTTTTGGTGCTGCACTTTCACGGTGCAGAACTTGGCGCGCCGGCGGACCCCTCGACACCCTTTCCCGCTGCGCGGCCGGAATGGTATTACCTGCCCCTTTACCAATTTCTGAAATACTTTCCCGGCACGACGGAAATCTGGGGCGCCATCGTCATCCCCGGGCTGGTGCTTGTGTTCCTTTTTGCCATGCCGTTTATCGGGCACTGGAAATTGGGCCACCGCTTCAACGTT
>JABDGR010000086.1 GCA_013285985.1 Verrucomicrobiota bacterium | reverse complement strand
GACGGTTTCTTTACTGGCTATAGGTGATCGTCGAACCATCGGGGCCGACGATGGATATTTCCGTAGTCGATCGATTAACCACAATTCCGGTGTAATCTTCGTTGCCGACGGGCGTTACATTTCGGAGATAGTTGTCCGTCCGTGTGCCGACAAGGTCATAGTAGGTTGCTTGGGTCACGCGCATGTCGAGCATGTATTGCTGCGCAGCACTGGATATCTGCCGCAGGTTATTGAGGACGGCCTTGGTTTGCGCTTGGGCGGAAGATGGGTCGGCAACCTGGCTAGTCCAAACAAGTTGGCCCGGGGTGGCAGGCTTGGCAACTGGAGCGACTACCGGAGGACGAAGAGCTACGGGAGGGGGAATTGCCGGCAGGGCAGAATTGCCCGCCACTACTGGCTGATTTGCCGGCATGGCAGTTTTGGTTGTTTCCTTGTCGTCCGTCAGATGCCCCAGATAATTAATTTCTTGCTGCTGATGAAACATTGGAATCGTGACGACAATGGCCGCGATGACAGCCACGGTAATGGTAGTGGCGATGATTTTAGTTTGGGTGCTCATAAAGAAAATTTTCCAGCCCAGACTGACAGTTCCAGCTGCGGTAGCGCCCGCAAGCGAGGCACCAGCCACACTCGCACTTAGCGCGACTGGCGGCAGCACCGCCGCATGGGAGGTAATGGCCGAGCCCAGCAGCGCAGCGGTGGTCGTCACTCCCCGGCGGGAAAAATAACCGCGTACATCCTCCAGAGCCCGTTCGACGCGTTTGCGGGCGGCGTCCTCGTTCAGGCCCAGCGCCACGCCGACCTCGCGGTAGCTTTTTTCATGAAAGAAGCGCAAGAGCACGGCGTTCTGGTCGGCGCGGTCGAGGCAATCCAAGGCCTCGTCGAGCAACGGCGCAAACTGCGCCCACGAGTCGGTGGAGACATTTTGTTTGACGAGGTTCATGGCATCGGTTTCACGCCGGCGGCGGCGGGTTTCTGACCGGAAAACGACAAGGGCGGCGTAACGCGTGGCACGGTAGAGCCAGCCCGGCAGCGCGTGGCCATCGCGCACCGTGTTGGCCTTGCGGGCGAGCTGGATGAAGACCGCCTGGGCGATGTCCTGCGCGGTGTGCGGGTCGCGCGCCAAACGCAGGGCGGTGGCGTAAACGAACGGCAGATGCCGCTCCACCAATTCGGCGAAGGCCCGCTCGGATCGGTGTTCAACGTATTCCCGCAATAAAACATGGTCATCCATGACGGCGTCTATAGTAAGGATGCCGCCCGACCAGGGAAACGGACAAAATTATCTCACTTTGCCGGTTCTGGCTGCTGCGTCGCGCGTTTCGTATCCCGCTCCAGATACCTTGCGCCGCAGAGCCAGAAAACACCGGCAAGGAGGAACATCAGCCCGACGACCATGAACGCGGTTTTCATACCATAGCGGTCGCCAAGGACGCCGATGACGACGGGCGAGATAACATCGCCAAAGGCATGGATGAAGAAAATGTTGGCCGCGAAACCAACCGCGCGGATGGAGGGGTGCGTGACGTTGGCGAGGATGGTGTTCGACGGACCGGTGTTGAAGAACAGGCAGAAGCACGTCAGGAAAATCAGCGCCCACACGCTGTAGCCGGGAAAGCCGGCGTGCAGCACGCACAACATGAACGGAAAGCCCAAAAGCATCGCCGCACCGGAGACGAGGAAATAGGAGCCGGGGAAGCGGCCGCGCAGTTTGTCGCCGACCAAGCCACCGATGAGCGTGCCGGAAATCCCGGCGAGGCAGACGATCCCGCCGAAGATGAGGCTGACCGTGCCCAGCTCGGGCGCGCCAGGTTCGTGAGCGAGATAATACGGCATCCAGAACGCGATACCACCGATGGAGAAAGTCATGGCCGCCATGCCGAGCGTACAGAGCACGTAGGAGGGGTTGTGGAGCAGCGCGAGGTAGTCATGCCAGGCGGCGGGCTTGACCTCGCCCACGGCGTCCGCCTGGCCACGCGGCGGCTCGCGCATGAAGAAGCAGAGTACCCCCAAGAGCAGCCCCGGCGGCACGACGAGGTAAAAGGCCCAGCGCCAGTCCTCCGCGTGAATGCCAAGGTATTGCGCGCCCAAATTGCCCAAATGCAGCTTGAGTGCCGCGCCGCCGAGCGCAAAGCCCAGCGCGCTGCCGACCGGGATGGCCATGTTGAACCAGGCCAGCGCCTGCCCGCGATGTTGAACCGGATAGATGTCTGAAATCACCGTGGGCGCGACCGGCCCGTAGGCGGCCTCGCCAATGCCGATGCAGCAGCGCGTGAGCAGGAGCGCAATAAACGTCGGCGCCAGGCCCGAGGCCCCGCTGGCCAGTGTCCATAAAATCACCCCAATGCCGATGAGTACGCGCCGCGGGTAGCGGTCGGCGAGATGGCCAAAGATGGGCGCGCCAATCATGTAGACCGACATGAAAGCCATCGAAAGGAAGCCCATGAAAGCCAGCTCCGGCTTGAAGTGCAGGTGGTTCTGGGTCCATTGCTGGATGGCTTCGATGGCCCCGCCGCTGGAGCCGCCCTTGGCGAGAAAAGTGTCCTTCACCCCGCCGACCACCGACGCCAGAACGTAGCGGTCGATGTAATTGAACAGGTTGACAGCGAGCAGGAGCGCCAGCACGCCGCGCGCACCGGGGAACTGTTTGTCAGAGCCATTCGGCTTCATCCCGGATTTCATCATTCCGTTGCGGGCGCGGGTCAACTTCCAAAAAAACGCCCGCGAAGGCCGCGGGCGTTTTTCGGGAACCACAAACGAAAAAATCAGCTCTTGGGAGCGGGCGCTTCGGGCTTCGTCGCGCCGGCCTTGCCGGTCAGCCCGGCCTTTTGAAATGCAGCAAAGACATCGGTGGGCTTGAAGTCGCCGGTGATGGTGAAGGAAGTGGCCTTTTGCTTGGCGTCGTTGGCCTTGTAGCCCGGCACATCGGCGAGGATGGCATTCACGGCCTTGACGCAACTGCCGCAGCACAGGTGCAGGTTTTTGACTTCGAGGCTGGAAACCTTGGTGTCTGTGGCGCCGGTCGTAGCGTCGACCTTAATGGCGGCATCGCTGGACTTGCCAAAGAAGCCCCCCGCGGTCAGCGCATCCACGGCCTTCTGGGCGGTGGCCTGGTCGGGCGCGGTGACGACGATGGTTTTCTTGTCAATGTCGGCGTCAGCGGTGACACCTTTCAAGCTCGCGACGGCAGCGGCGGCGCGGTCAACGCAAGTGTGGCAGCAAACATGGGCGTCGCTCAACGTGACGGTAAAGTTTTTGACGGGGGCATCAGCGGCGATGGCGACAAAGGCCACAGCAGCAAGGGAACTAACCAGGGCGAGAAACTTGGAGGTTTTCATGGGGGTAAAACAACAGTTTGGGCACGGTAACCGGTCCAACTAGAGTTTTTGAGTAAACACCGGAGGCTGGATTCTGGCAAGCCCTTTCTCAAGGAGCTTTAACGGGCGGTGGGGCTGGATTGGGTGATGATGGTGGTGGCAGGGTTGGCCGAAGTGGCGGATGAGGGGGTGGATACCCGTAAATACGGTTCATCTCCACCAAAAGTGCGAATTGCTGGTCAACCATCCGATCCTCGTCTTTGAGCATTTGGTCGCATTTTTCTTGCGCTTGAGCGATCTGTTGCCTCAATTGTGCTGCTTGCTCACGCAGAGATTGCGCTTCCGCTGGTGACGCCTGCCGAGCCTGTTGCTCCAAATTCCAGGCTTGTTGGAGTTGTGCTCCAGCTTGTTTGCTCAGGCGGACAGCCTCCGTGCTTTCCAAATACACTTTTTTTCCAATATTATCGATTTGTTCATGCAACGGGCGCGCCTGCTCAGTGTGTACATGCAGCCTAAGGAGCGAGATTGTAAAAAATATCGTCACCGCGACCAATACCAGCATTATCGCCACAGGCACGCGGTAAGCCTTGGAGCGGGACGGTGGCAGCACGAAGACGTCATCGTCCGGTACCTGGCCCAAATAGCGCTCGGCGGCAACAGCGTCTCCCGCTCTGAAACAATGCCACGCGGATTGCACCGTCGACGCAACTTGCGCTTCCAACTCCGGAATATTTGGCGTCTTGGCGCTTTCCATTTCCAACATCGCAGCCGCGTCCATGACTCCGCAGTGCGCAATCGCCATGCCGTCGTAACCCAATTGAACCCAGGAGCTTTTCTTCCAGCGAAGGAAAAAAACATCCACCATTTGGGCGAATGGCATGCGTTTGTATCCAGGCAAGCAAAGCTCCAAGCCACCTTCCGCCCATCGGTGATTCATCACCAGAAAGCGCCCACCCAAAAAACGGGCAAACGCCAGCAAATCGTGCCGGCCCAGCGGCAAGGTTATCGCAGCCACATGCTTATCTTTCGATGGACCTTTCAACAGGCCCTGGGTTGCGCGTAAAAACAAACTGTAGTCCATGCGCACCGGCCGCGCCTTCATCGTGGAAATAACTATTAACGAACCGAAAGCCATCACCAGACTGAACATCATTATCGGCATTAGCCCCAGACCCACCGCCAGCATCCCGAGTGCTGTGATGAGCCCGTTCAAAAATATGGCCACTTGAAACCGGTTCCGATTGAGAATCAAGGAGCGACCCTGGAAGACCAACATCAAAAGCGAAAACAAGCCCGGGCCGAGAAACATGGCTTGTAGCCCAACGAGATGGAACATCACTTGCGCGAACACAAAAGTGCCCAAAAGCGTCAGGCCCATAAACCACATCATGTTTTTGAAGAAATCCCGGTGCAGCCGGGCCCGAAATCCATCCTGGTCGCGAAAGTTGCGCTGCTCGGCCCGCCGCATCCACCAAGTGAACCCCAAACCTGGCAGCATCCCAATCACGGGG
>JABDGR010000085.1 GCA_013285985.1 Verrucomicrobiota bacterium | reverse complement strand
GCTCAGGAACCTGACGGTCGTCAATTATTGCAACAACGACTACACCTACCCCGGCGACGCGAGGAAGAACCTAACGCGGAGGTCGGACGTGATTACGCAAGGCGTGGCGCTGCAGGCGTCGGGCGACAAGCATGTGTATGAGAACGTGGCGCTGCTGGGGCGGCTGGACACGATGTTTTTGCGGACGGCGCGGTCGTACTTCAAAAATGTGTATATCGAAGGGACGGACGACTTCATCGGCGGGGGGACGAACAGTGTGTGGGAAGACTGCGAAATCACGTTCCCGATAGGTTACGGGGTGATGTCGGCGACGGGGATTACCTTCATCAATTGCAAATTTGAGGCGACGCGCGGGCTGCAGTTTTATAAAGTGGAGTTCGGCAGCGCGTCGCGGCCGGATGTGCTCGTCAACTGCGTGATGCCGGTGAATTCGCCGTCGGCGCGCGTGGCGTGGCTGCGCGGGGTGACGCCGCCGCGGCCGAGCCAGTTGACGCTGACGTACCATGTGAAGGACACGAGCGGGCAGCCGGCGGTCATCTACGACAGCAACATGGGTCCGCCGACGTTCACGTATTCGCGCGAAATGAGCGACGAGGAAGCGCGGGCGTTCAACCCGTGGAACCTGCTGCGCACGGGGCCGAATGGCACGGATGACTGGGACCCCGCCGGGGTGAAGGCGAAGTATGAAACCGCGGGCCAGGGGAACCTGGTTTACCGGATGGCGCTGGCCAACGATGCCACCGGCCAGCGCGGCGGGCCGCGCGGAGGCCTGAATGATTTGACCTTTGGCCGGGGCAACGCGGTGAGCGTGACGGCGTCAATCCGCACCGGAGGAACAGGCGCGGCGTTTAACGCGACGGTGACGCCCGCCAATGCGTCGGACACGGCGGTCAAGTGGAGCACGACTTCGAACCTGGTTTCGCTCGACCAAATCTCAAAAACCGGCGTGGTGGTGACGGGCAATAATCAGACGGGCGAAGCGCAATGGGTGCCAGTCAAAGCGAGCGCGGCGAATGGATTTTACGTGACGGCGTATGTGTATTGTGAGCCGAAGTATATTGAGGCGCCGGCGTTTATCACGAAACCGAAAATCAATCCGCCGGCGAACGGCGCGGCGACGGTGAGCTACACGCTGGATTTGGGCGGTCGGTCGGACCAATCGCTCATCACGTGGTATATTTGTGACGACCTGATGGGGACGAATGGGCGGACGGTGGCGGTGAGCCGCGGCAACCAGCCGATGATGTCGCTGCCGTTGACGGCTGGGTATGTAGGGAAATATTTGCTGGTGGGCGTGGAGCCCAAGCACGCGATTTGCGACCCGGGCCCGGCGGTCACGGCCATCACACCGACGCCGGTGGCCGCGGCGGATGTGGCCTCGCCGAACGTCGCAGTTAATTTCCGCAATTTTCCGACGAGCCCGTACAGTACATATCTCAACGGCTTGTGGACCGTGACGGGGGCGTGGACGTCGGTCGCGGCGGATAATTTGGCGAATGGGTACGGGCTGCGGCCGGGTTCGGCGGGGTACATGCTTTATCAAAATGACGCGGACACGGGCGACATGCAGGTGGATTTGACGATGGCGCCGGAAAAGACAGAGGGGACGGGGTTTTCGGTGCCTGGCTCGCCGGCGGAGTCCGGCCCGCGGATTTTGCATTCGGATGTGTACATCAAATATGACCCGCGCACGGGGAATGGGTACGCGCTGCGGTTCTGGCGCACGACACAGTCTGCCGCGAAGTGCATGTACCAGTTGTATAAAATTGTGGACCGCGTCGGCACACCGTTGAATGACCAGCAAGTGTTGACGGGCGTGTTCAAACCGACGACGAAGATGACGCTCAAGGTCACGGGTACGAAATTAACGGTGACGGCGAAGAACGACGTGGACGGCGAAACGCTGGCGCTGGAAGGCACGATTACGCCAAACCGGTATGGCGGCGCGGGGGTGTTCTGGCCTGGCGGCAGCAGCAATATCTACAGCCAGTTCGATATCACGTATCCCGGGGCGAAGTAGAACGAGGCGCTCCAAAAGGCATTGCGTGGCGTTCCGGTCGCGTTTTAATTTCGTGCACCCGGTGTTTTCCGCCGGGTGTCTTATGAACGACCAAATCAAACACTACCGCGACAAGCTGGAGTTCGAGATTGATTCCTGGGATTTGCACACGGCCCGGGAAAAGGGCGAAAAGATTGTTGTGGTGGATGCGCGCTCAGCGGCGAGTTTCCAACAGGAGCACATTCCCGGCTCAGTTAACCTACCGCATCGGACGATGACGAAGGAGTCCACCGGGCACCTCGATAAGCATGCGCTCTATGTGGCTTACTGCGACGGCATCGGCTGCAACGCCTCCACGAAGGGCGCGCTAGCACTCGCGCAGCTCGGGTTCCGGGTGAAGGAATTAATCGGCGGCCTGGATTGGTGGAAGCGCGACGGCTACCCGACCGAGGGTAACGTGGTGAGGCGCTAAGGCTTTCCAGCGCCGATGGATAAAGTGGCCGCGTCGCTGGTGACGGAACCGGAGGGGTTGGTGGCGACAAGAGAGTATTTCCCTTCGTTGGCGGAGGAAATATTGCTGAGCGTGAGCGTCGCGGTGGTGGCGCCGGAGACGCCGTTGCCGTCCGCGAGTGGCTTGCCATTGAACTCCCACTGGAAGGTGGCCTCAGGAATCGCGGCGACGGTGGCGCTGAGCATCGCCATTTGCCCAATGGGCACGGAAGCCGACGCAGGCTGGTCGAGAAGGATGGGCGCCATCGCGGGAGACCAGCCGCCGAGGATGTAGGCGGGGTTGCTATAATCGGCGATGGTGTCGGCGTCGGCCGGCTTGGTGAGCTGCCGGGTGGCGGGGTTGCGCATGCTGACGTCGTAGGGCTGGCCGTCGCTAATATTGGTGCTGTTGTATTCCCAATAATGCACGTTGGAGGTGTCGCCGCCCAACTGCCAACCGATGGGGTTCATCTTGCCGATTTTGGAATTGAGGAAAACGACTTCACTATACGGGTAGCCCGGCGGGTTGCGCGCGATGTAGGAGCCGGTGGAGGCGGGGTTTTCCATGTCAAAACTGCAATTGAGGAAGGCGAAGCCGTGGGTGGCGTTCGTACTGCGCGCCCAGATGAAGGCCGCGCCGCCCAAACCGCGGACGGAGCAATTTTCGAAAAACAACGGCCCGCGGCCCCAGATGAAGTCGCCACCGCCCTCGATGAAAGTGTCCTGAATATAAACGGAGTCGTTGAACTGGAGCGTGTCAGTATGGCCGCGGAGGACGACGTGGCTGAGGAGGTTGTGCCCGCCCATGAGGAGAAGGGACTCGGCCTGACCGCCGGTGCTGGGATTCTGGAAGGTCATGTTCACGAATTGCAGGCCGGAAGAATTGTCGCCCATGAAGGAGGCGCGGCGGTACGGGAAGGTGCCAGGCAGCTGCGTGGAGGTGTAGCCGGCAGGCGCGGGGTTGAAACCGTCGTAATTGTTGTAGCCGACGATGACCTTGTCGCGCTCCTGGCCGAGGAAAGTGATGTTCGTCTTGTTGCGGAAATAGACAATCTCCTCATAGAAACCGTCTTTGATGAAGATGGTGGTGCGGTTGGGGGTTTTGTCCGGAATGAAATCCACCGCGCCCTGCACGGTGTTGAAATCGCCCGAGCCATCCGCGGCGACGACGAGACGCGAGGAACCCGCCTTGGGCGGCGAGGCTTTGGTGGTGAAGGTCCAGCCGGTGTTGCCGGTGATGCCGGTGAAGCTGCCGTCGGCCATGGTCAGCACGCCCGGGTCAATGGGGGGTGAAACCGAACTTCGCTCCCATCCTAACGCCCGCCCCTCGCACGGTCAACGCCGCATCGCGTGAACTCTGCCGTGTCATTTTCGTTACGGCAGGCTTTTTTTTGGCTGGGGGGAATTTTCAATAATCGTTTGGGGTATCTTTCCCTATGGCGGAAAAATCAAACTCGGATTATTTTTCGCCGATGCCGTCGGTTTCATAAAATTGCGCCCGGCACTTCATTCATGAAAGCACAATTCATCCCGGCTTATACCTATGCGGGCCGGCCCGCCGTGCGCCGTCCGGTGTCCGCCGCCCAACGCGTTCTCACCGACCTCTTTGCCTCCGCCGACATCCATTTGGACGGTTGGCGGCCTTGGGACATTCGCGTCAAGGATCCGCGTTTTTACGCCCGCGTCTTTGCTCGCGGCACCCTCGGCCTCGGCGAATCTTATATGGACGGCTGGTGGGACTGCGATGCCCTCGACGAGATGTCCTTCCGCGCCCTTCGCGCCAATCTTACCCGCCACGTTCCCCTCAATCTCGAGACGATTCTGGCCACCGGCGCCTCCTTGCTGTTCAACCTGCAAAGCCGCCTGCGCGCCCACGTCGTCGGCGAGCGCCATTACGACCTCGGCAATGAATTGTTCGAGGAAATGCTCGGGCCGACCATGCAATACTCCTGTGCTTATTTCTCCGGCACCAACGACCTCACCGAGGCGCAGCAGTTGAAAATGAATTTAATCTGCCGCAAGCTCGGCCTGCGCCCGGGCATGCGCCTGCTCGACATCGGCTGCGGCTGGGGCGGCCTCGCCAAACACGCCGCCGAAACTTACGGCTGCCGCGTCGTCGGCGTCACCATCTCCCGCAAGCAGCAGGCCTTTGCGGAAAATTTCTGTCGTAATCTCCCCGTCGAAATCCGCCTACAGGACTACCGCGAGATTAATGAACCCTTCGACCGCATCGTCAGCGTCGGCATGTTCGAGCACGTTGGCGCCAAAAACCATCGCGCCTACATGCAAGTCGCCCGGCGCTGCCTCGGCGAAGGCGGTCTTTTCCTCTGTCATTCGATTGGCGACAATGTCACCGCCCTCCGCCAGGATCCCTGGATCAGCCGCTACATCTTTCCCAACTCGCAGTTGCCCTCGCTCGCCCAGGTCGCCCGCGCCGTCGAGGGCCTCTTTGTCTTTGAGGACGTCCACAGCTTCGGCGCTTGTTACGACCATACCCTCCAGGCCTGGGAGC
>JABDGR010000084.1 GCA_013285985.1 Verrucomicrobiota bacterium | reverse complement strand
CTGCTGGCCGTTGTGTGCTCGACTCATGCAGAAAACTTTAGGGAATTTCCCGGGCGGAGATATAAGATAAAACCCTAACGTATCATGGGATAGCGCCTGAATGGCCCGCACCGGCGGACACACGGTTTTTGTAAAAGGAAATCGCTTCGCCCTCGGGGATGTCCGCCAGGCGGCCGAGCTTGTATTTCGTCTGGCCCGTGCCTTGGATGATTTTGACCGCTTCGTCGCGCGGGACCTCGATGCGCTCGAACTTCTGGTTCTCGCCCGCGATGCGGCGCATCTCCTTTTCGAGTTTCTCCAAATCCTCGGGGGTGAACTTGTGGTCGAGGTCGAAGTCGTAGTAGAACCCCGTGTCGGTCGGCGGCCCGATGTCGAGCTGGGCCTGCGGGAACAGGCGCAGCATCGCCGCGCCCAGCATGTGCGCGGACGAGTGGCGCAGTTCCTCCAACGGGGTCATTTTCTTCATAAGCAAACCGACAAAATACCCGGTGCAGCCTCGCGGGGGAAGGATTTTTTAGGGAAAAGCAGCGGCGCGCTGAGGGCAGCGCGCCCTACCGTGCGTATTCTGTATTGGGGTAGGGCGGGCTGCCCTCAGCCCGCCGTCTTCATCCTCGTGCTTGCCCGCAGGGCAAAAACCCGGCACGCTCCCCAATCTCCCATGAGCGCTGCTGCACCAGCCAAACGCCCCAAGCCTTCCTCCGTCAAGCCTACGGTGGACAAGGAGTCCCTGCCCGACGCTCGCGGGCACTTCGGCGTGTACGGCGGCATCTATGTTCCGGAAACGCTGATGACACCGTTGCTCGACCTCGAAAAGGCCTACCGCGCAGCAAAGACCGACGCCAAATTCCAGGCCGAGTTCGCCGATTTACTGAAAAACTACGCCGGACGGCCCACGAATCTCTACTTTGCTGAACGTCTGACGAAACACCTCGGCGGCGCGAAAATTTATCTCAAGCGCGAGGACAGCCTCCACACCGGCGCGCACAAGATTAACAATGTCCTCGGCCAAGCCTTGCTCGCGCGCAAGATGGGCAAGAAGCGCGTGATTGCCGAGACGGGCGCGGGTCAGCACGGCACGGCCACGGCAGCTGTCGCGGCGAAGTTCGGCCTCGAATGCGTCATCTACATGGGCGCGGAGGACATGCGCCGCCAGGCGCTCAACGTCTACCGCATGCGGCTGATGGGCGCGGAGGTGCGTGGCGTCGAGGTCGGGCAAAAGACTTTGAAGGAAGCCGTCAACGAAGCCATGCGCGACTGGGTGACGAACGTCCGCACCACGCACTACATCCTCGGCACCGCCTACGGCGCGCATCCGTATCCCATGATGGTGCGCGATTTCCATCGCTGCATCGGCCGCGAGGCCCGCGCGCAAATCCTCGCCGCCGAGGGCCGCCTGCCGGATGAAATCGTCGCCTGCGTGGGCGGCGGCAGCAACGCCATCGGGTTGTTTTTCGAATTTCTCGAAGAGCCAAAGATCAAACTCACCGGCATCGAAGCCGGCGGGCGCGGCATCAAGCCCGGCGAACACGCCGCGCGCTTCGCGGGTGGCAAGCTCGGTGTGCTCCAGGGCTGCCTGACGTATCTCCTGCAAAGCGCCGATGGGCAAATCCTCGGCACGCACTCCGTCTCTGCCGGGCTGGACTACGCGGCGGTTGGCCCCGAGCATGCTTATTATCACGACCAGGGCCGCATCGGCTATGGTTACGCCACCGATACAGAAACACTCGAGGCTTTTCAATTATTGTGCCGGCTCGAAGGCATCATCCCCGCGCTCGAAAGCACGCACGCCATCGCCTACGCCATCCAGCGTGCGCCCAAAATGGGCCGAGACGAAATCCTGCTCGTCAACCTTTCCGGTCGCGGGGACAAGAATATTTTAGCCTAAGTCGTTGATTATTAATCATAAACGCCCTTGTTAAAAATCTTTCAAAATAATTTAATGGCTTGGGTAAGTGGCTCTGTTGCCGATATACTGTGTGCTTGAGCATGGTCATCCTGACTGTGCTTGCTCAAAAAATATAACATCCTAGGTATATCATGAATAATAAATCAGCCCGCAAAGGTTTCACCCTCGTTGAAATCATGATCGTCGTGGTCATCATCGGCCTCCTGGCCGCCATGGCCATTCCCGCGTTCAGCAAAGTGCGCCAGCAATCGCGCATGAAAGCTGTGCTCAACAATCTGCGCCAGGTTTCGGGCGCAGCCCAGCAGTACATGCTCGCCTTGGGCGTGTCCACGTGCAGTTACACCGACTTGGTCGGCACGACCACGGACAACCTGCTGCATAACGTTGCGCCGGTCGCTGGCGAAGACTACACCGCCCTCACCGGCATCCTGCAGTCGACGACCCAGCTCACGATCTCGTCAGCGGCTCTTGGCTCGGTGACCTTCACCCAGTAAGACAACCACTGCCTTCCGAAAAGCCGTTTTCCCGCGAAGGGAAAACGGCTTTTCTTTTTTCCCCAGTTCCGATAAACCTGTTCGTAGCCGGACAGGCCCGGGATGACTTTGCCATGACCCTTCGTTTCTACCACGACCGCACCACCCGCTGGCTCTTGCTGGGGGCCGCGGCGCTGGCGGCGTTGGTGATGTGCTTCTACTTCGACCACGCCACCCGCTGGCTCTTGGTGGGGGCCGCGGCGCTGGCAGCGCTGGCGGCGCTGGTGATGTGCTTCAACTACAGCCACGACCGCGCCACCCGCTGGCGCCTGCTGGGGGCCGTGGCCCTGTCCAGCCTGGTGATGTATTACCGCTTTCACCTGGCGACGGTTCCCATCGCGATGGACGTCACCCAGTATGCCGGCTATTGGCTGGTGGCACTTACCGCCATCACCTTTGTTGTCGCCCTGCAGGAGGAAGTGCGCGCCCACTGGCCGGGCTGGAAGCGTGTGTGCGCGCACTGGCCGGGGTTGTTGGCGGCCATGCTTATCGCCGGGTTCTGGCAGGTGCACGAGCCGCACGACTTCAAGATTCTCTTTGACGAGCACGTTCTCGGCGGCATCGCCCGGTTGATGCACTATGAACGCCAGGGCGCGTACGCCGGCTATGCCCACTACATCAATGGCCACCTGTCAACTTTTGGCATGGGTGTGGACAAACGCCCGCTGATGTACCCGTTCCTGGTTTCCATCCTGCATGACTTGACCGGCTTCCGACCCGAAAATTCTTTTGTGGCCAATGGCTTGATCAGCTTTGTGCTCCTTTTGTTCATTTACGGCCTCGGCGTGGTCATCGGCGGCTGGCGGATCGGCTGTTTGGGCCAGATGCTGCTCGCCGGCTTGCCGCTGATTGCGCAAAACGCCACGAGCGGCGGCTTCGACCTCCTCAACGTCACCGCGATAACCGGGTTTGTCCTCGCCGCGTGGAATTATTGGCGACAGACCGGCACCGGCGGGCTGGATTTGTGTGTCTATTCCGGTCTGGTGCTGGCGAATTGCCGCTATGAGTCTTTGCTGTTCCTTGGCGTGGTGATGATTTTGGCCGTGCTCAAATGGATCCGTGAACGCCGCACCAGCCTCACCCTCGCCGCGGCGCTTTCCCCGCCGCTGGCGCTGCCGCCGCTGTTGCTGAACCTGATTTTCATGGGCGGAGGCGGGGGCAGCTACTTCCAGACAAAGCAGGAAAACTTCCTGAACGTCAGCCACCTCGGGGATAATATTTTTCATGCCGGCTATTTTCTCTTTTTGCCCGATTGGCATCTCAACAGCTCAATATTGCTCTCGGTCGCGGGCTTTGCCTCGTTGCTGCTGACTTTGATGTGGATACTGCGGCGGCTGTTTATCTTCGCCCGCGAAAGCAGCGTGGAAGTTCCCTTTTTGTTCTGCGTGCTGGGGGTGCTGGCGGTGACGTTTATCACCCTGCTGTCGTTTTGGGGGTTTTGGGATGACCCGCCCGTCCAGCGTTTGTCATTGCCGTTGTACATCGCCTTTGCGTGGTGCGTGATGTATGCGGCGGCGCGTTCTTTGCGCGGACGGACGCTGCCCGGCTGGGTTATCGGGGCGGCGGCCATCTGTGCGGTGGTCACCGCCGCGCCGGTGTCCTCCGAGGCCTACACCACCAATGAATTAAGCACCTATATCACATACCGCTGGGCGCGCGATTACGTGCTCAAGCACGCCGACCCGTCCGTGCTCATCGTTTCCCGGGCGAGCGTGATGTTCACCCTTTACGGCCTGCCCAACATCCACCTGGGCATCGCCAACCATAATCCGTATAAAGTCTTCAATGTGGTGCAACTGGGCCTTTACCGCGAGGTGTGGGTCGTCCAGGAATACACGCTCAACGGGAAACTCAACGCTTGGGTCGAATGGCCGGCGGCGCGGCTCGACCAGCGCATCCTGCTGAAAACCATCGCTGAAGACGTCAGCAACGTTGGGGTTCACGTCCGCATCAGCAAAATCGTGGGCTACGATGCCACCCGGCCCGCGGGAGTCCGCCGGCTGGCCGCGGAACTGGACGCCTCCACTACCGAACAGGAAAAGAAAGACCTGGGTGGAGATTACGTGCCGCCCACTGGCACCGAGGCTCCCATCACCGAACGCCCCGCGGACGAACCGCCCGCCTTCCCCACCATCACCCAGTTGCCGGCGGACCAAAAGGAATTTAATAAATTCCTGGGCAGCCAATACCCCATGCTCCCGTAGCGCCTTCACCCTTGTCTATGAATTCCACGTCGCCGGCCGCCGCGTCCACCGCCTCCGCCCCTGCCCGGCCCGGGGAAAGCTTCCCCTATAAAATCCAGGAGAGTTTTCGCCGGCAGATGGCGCGGTTGCATGCGCGCTTCATCCCGCCGGGTGAACGCGTGCTCGAATGGGGTTGCGGCCGGGGCGATTTGCTTGCGGCGCTGCAGCCGGCGGAGGGTCTTGGCCTCGATGCCGACCCGGAGCGCATCGCCGAGGCCCGCGCCCGCCACGGCGGCGCCTGCGAATTCCGCGAAGGGCGCCTGCCCGAAAACCCCGCCGCGGGCCAATGGGACCACATCATCCTGAATTATTTGCCGGGT
>JABDGR010000083.1:4943-5022 GCA_013285985.1 Verrucomicrobiota bacterium | reverse complement strand
CACGGCATCAATTTTTGCCCAGGAATCCATGACGCCGCGCAGGGCCGCGGTGTGATCGGACGGCTGGACAATTTTTACG
>JABDGR010000083.1:0-4933 GCA_013285985.1 Verrucomicrobiota bacterium | reverse complement strand
TGAGGGCGGAGTTCGGGTCGGTTTGCGCCCAGACCCGGGCAATATTATTGGCCGCCGTTGTTGTCATCAGCTGGCGAAAGGGTAAGGGCGGCGGCTGCGGCGGCGACGGGGTCGTTCTGCGCCCAGGTGCCCAGGACGTTGGCGATGGCGCCGGCCCGGCGCGATTGCGTGTCCATCGCCTGCGCGGCGGCGAAGGCGTCTTTGGGCGCGAGTTCGGCCCAGGCGTTGAAAACATAGCGCGAGACGCTGTTGTCACCTTCGAGTTGCTCGGCGGCGCGGGCATGGTCGAGGGCTTTTTGCGGGTCGGATGCGGCCCATTTCGCGTAGGCGCGGATACGGACGTAATCACGGTCGGAAGTGCGCGGGGCGGCGGCAGCCTGGTTCAATAAGTCGCCGAGTTTGGATGCGGAAGTATTTGTGACCAGGACGTTCACGGCCTGGGCGCGTTCAAGGTCGGTGGTGGCGGTCAGCGCCTTGCCTAAGGGGCTGGAGGCATCCCACGGGACGGGCGCGGGCGCGAGCGGCGGGAGGTCCGCCTGGGCGTGTTTAAGGAGGGAATGGGCGGCACGGACATTTTTCGCGGCGGGCTTATATTGGGAGAGCACGAAGTATCCCAGCGCCGTGCCGAACAGGAAGGCCGGCACAGCAAACAGGAGGATTTTGCGGAGGGTTTTCATGGCGGCGGGCGGTAAAGACGGGGGTTGGCAGACGCTGATAAAAAGAAGGCATGTTTACCGTGGGGCAGGGCGCGGTAAGGAAAACCCTCAGCTTGAGGGAGATAATACGAACTCGAGGTCGCTTTGTTACTCTTAATTTGTAAAAGTTATGTCTCGGGATGTCGAATGTTATACAAAGACATCCGGGATGCTTCCAACACCTCCTCATGCGGTCATTGAAGGATGGGCCCGCGCTACGGCACCAAACCCGGAATGGTCGAAGATAATCCAGAAAAAGTCTGCGGGACGTCGGCGCCCAAACCGTCGGAGATGGCAACGGTGTTAGACTCGATTTTAATGGTGGCAGACTTTAAGCCGTTGCGTGTGGCGGTGATGGTAATGACGCCGGGCGTGAGGGTTGAACGCAGGGCGATGCGATTGATGCCGCATTCGGTGTTCAGGTAGAGGTTGTTCGTCGAGTCAGTCTTGCCAGAATTAAATCCACCGCGCCAGATGGCCGGGCCGTCCACGGCGAAGTCCACCCGCGCTTCATCCGTCGGGCAACGGTTACCCTCGGCGTCCACAACCTCGAAATCCACGAGCACAACGTCCGACCCATCAGCTTGGAGGCCGTTCGGACCGGTGTGGGTGGTGAGCTTGATGGCTGCTGGCGCGCCGGCGGTTTTGAGTTCCTGTTGCGCGACCACCTGGCCGTTTTTCGTGGCGATGGCTTTAATCGCGCCCGGCTCGAAGGCAATGTCCGGAAAAGCGTAAATAAAACCGGTGTAACCAAGGTTACGGCCATCAAAGGGGTCAGTGGGCGAGCAAGGAGTTTTTTGCACGCCTTGCGATTGGCCATTGACGAATAGTTCAACCTGGTCACACAACGTCGCGGCGACATACATCGTTTTTTTGGTGCCGGCGGGGTAGGTCCAGTGGCCGATGATATGCAAGTCGGGCACGGAGCTTTGCATCACGCGCGAGACAAAGAAAAGCTCCTTGGGTAAACGTACGCCGTCCACCTTGCCGCTGACGCGCAAAACTTCGCTGCCGTCCTGGCGGCCATCAGCGTCGGAGTCCGACCAGTAAATCGAGGCGTAGCCCGACCACTTCGAGTGTGCGGGGTCCTTGTTGTCGATGCGGTTGAGCACATAGTCCGTATAGCGGTTCGCCGCGGCGAGGGCGAAAGTTTCAGAGTTCCAGTGATAAGTGTCGCCGGTGTTGGCCACGCCGTAGTTTACGGGATGGAAGCCCATCGACGGCGGCGAAAAATCGTCCCAGATGTCGCGTGGCGCCTCGTCACGGAAATCCTCCGTCTCGATGATAGGGGCTTTGTCGCGGCGTTCGGCGTTGTAGCCTCGGAAAATGCCGTCTCGAGCTGCGCTGCTGTCGGTTTGCGCCGCCTGGCCTATCATGACACCAAAATATTCAGAGCCGGGAGTGAGAGCCAGGTTGGCGTCCAGGACGTCGTTGTCGCGCGTACCCATGACGCGCCCGCCGTTGGGATCCAGTTTTTTACGCAATGCCACCATCTGCGCCATTTGCTCGGGAGTGACGATGGTGTTGCCGGCTTCCCAGAAGAAGATGCTGGGATTGTTGCGGAAAAAAATCATCGAGTCGCGCATGACCTCGGTGCGTTGGTCCCACTGGCGGCCATTTACGAGCCGTTCCTTGTCGCCCGCCGGGCAGACAATGGCGATGCCGTATTTGTCGCAGGCCGCGACATCCGCGCGTTCGGGTGACACGTGCATCCAGCGGACATAATTGCCGTTGCTGGCGCGCAGGAGCGCGGCGTTGAAGTCGTGCATCCAGTCCGGGTACGCCCCACCGAGGCCCGGCCAGTCATCGGCTGAACGCTGCGCATAACCGGTGAGCCAGACAAAGCGGTCGTTGAGCCAGACGCCACCCGTGCCGGCGCCGCCCTTGAACTCGACCTTGCGAAAACCGGTATGGGTCTTCACTACGTCCGTGACTTTGCCGTTCACGGTCAGGATGGAGTAAACATCGTAGAGGTAGGGGTCTTTTACGTCCCAGAAGTGCGCGTTGGCGAGCGGACCGGAACCGATGACGACTTCGCTTTGGCCATTCACGAGGTCGGTGGTGTCGCCGTCGAACTTGGCTCGCACCAAGCCATCGGCGTCTACTACCACCGTCGAAAGCGTGATGGATGCATAGTCGCCGGATTCATTGCGCACCTCGGCTTCGACATGTACATCGGTGGTTTTCTTGCTGATATTGTAATTCTGTCCGTAGATATAGATGCCGGAGGCCTGCAGGTTTTCGTAGAGAGGGAGGGTCTGGTAAACCTTGCCCGTGACGATGAGCCAGGAATCGCGATTCAGGCCACCGAAGTTCGGATTGAAATCCTTGGCATTCCACTCGAATGGGGTGCCAGTGGCTTCTTCTTTATAGTCGGTGCTGTTGTCCACCTGCACGGCGAGGACGTTGTCCTGGCCGCCGAACTTGGCGAATTTGGTGATGTCGAGGCCGACGGCCGTCACACCGTTTTCATATTTACCGATGGGCTGGCCGTTAAGGAAGAAATGGCCCGCCTGCCGCATCCCGTCGAATTGGAGGAACACTTTTTGGCCTTCGGCATCGGCAGGAAGCTTAAAGTGTTTGCGATACCAGCCGATGCCGAACATTTTTTCGCCGACATCGCCGCTGCTGTGGCGGATTAAGCTACGGTAAGTATCCACGTCATTCCAGGTGTGCGGCAGACTGATATTAGCCCAAGCGGAGTCGTCGAACGCAACCTGCTCGGCTCCGGTCACATCGCCAAAGACAAACTTCCAGCCAGGATTGAAATTATAGACCGCCCGTGGTGTGGCGGGAGGGGTGTATTTGCCGCCTGTAGCAATATTGCTTGATGCGCCCTTGGGCGCTGTGCCGCATCCGGCCAGGCCGAGGGCAACCGCCGACAGCACGTACAAAAGCAGCCGGCGATGCGTTCGAGGTATTTTCATGCAATCCTTCAGAAAACAGAAATTAATTGGACTTTACTGGGGCGGCCGCGGACTTGTCAGGCTCAAGGGGTGACAGTTTAATATTGCGCATCTCATAGGCGTAGCCTTCGAGTTGGAAGCCGATTTTGCCGGAACTCGGCACGCATTGGGTAATTTTATTTTGGGCCACGCCGTTGACCGCGCACTCGATGGTGTCGCCGCGCACGACAATATCACAGGAATTCCATTCACCGATGGGTTTTTCGCTGTTATCTTTCTTGCGGTCGGCCTGCACGGCGGGCGCAGTGATTTCTGCGCATTTGGCGGTGGCCATGACGATAAAATCACCGGCCCGAGTGGTTTTGGTCTGGAATTGGAAGCAGACGGGCCAGAGGCCCTGTTGCAATGGCCCCGGAGAAATGTGAATGAGCACGCCGCTGTTGTTCTTCGGATTCTCCGCTGTCCAGCGCCATTCAACGTGCAACTGATAATTTTCCCGCACTTCGGGCAGCTCGAGAAAGCCGGTGCCCTTGCCGGCCTGGCCCGTCACCACCATCACTCCGTCTTTGACCTGCGCGACCTTGGAAATATCTGCCGGCTGGCCGGCGGCGATATAGAGCCAACCAGCGAGGTCTTTTCCGTTAAAAAGCTCGAGCGATTTGGTGACCGGAACGGATTTGTCGGTGCTGGTTGAGGCTGCCGGTGATGCCGTGGACCCGGCCAGGGTCGGAGTGGGGGCGGAGGGTTTTCCTGAGGAGGCCGGTGCCTCGGGCGCCGGGGAGTAAGCGGCGTGGGCAAAGGAAAAAATCAATGCTGAGGGCAGCAACCAAGGGGCGGGGTAACGCATAAGCTGGTAGTTTGACTGCGGCAGGCGGTCATGGGAATCAAAAATTTCAGCAGGCGGCGAACGGTAATTTTTGTCCGGCGACCAAATCGCGACAAATTTTCATGGCCCCGTTCTTGACTTGTGGGAATTGGAAGTGTGACTATCCCGCCCGAACCCCTAATAACCCTACCCCTATGCCTGACCTTACCACTGCTCAAATCAAGGATACGACTGCGAACCCTGCGCCCTTGGGCCTGCTCGCCTTCGGGATGACCACCGTGCTGTTGAACATGCATAATGCGGGATTCTACGCGCTCAACAGCATGATCCTCGCCATGGGCATTTTCTATGGCGGCTCCGCCCAGGTGATTGCGGGAATCATGGAATGGAAAAAAGGCAACACGTTTGCCACCACCGCCTTCACCTCCTACGGCATGTTCTGGCTCTCACTGGTGGGTTTGGTCCTGCTGCCGAACCTTGGCGTGGTGGTCGCCGCCGACGGAACC
>JABDGR010000082.1 GCA_013285985.1 Verrucomicrobiota bacterium | reverse complement strand
CGCGCTCGAAGTCCACATACTGCGAAAACCACGGGATGTCGAAGTGCGGCAGTGCGTGCGGCGAAACCTGGGCGATATCACCCCAGGTAGAGACGGCGAAGTTTTCGGCCTCGGTGCGGCCATCGGGCACGCTTTCGTGCGGGAGGTTCGGCAGCGTAAGGAAAATCTTTTCCCATTCCTCGTCGGCGGTTTTGGCGACGGCCTCGAGCTCCTTCACCCGCGCGGAAAGCTGCTTCATCTCGGCGACCTTGGCCTGAAACTCGGGCGAGCCTTTCGGGAGCTTGGCCATGTCGTTGTTCGTGGCCTTCTGGCCGGCGCGGGCATTCTCGGCCTCGGCGACGGCGGCACGGCGCTTGGCGTCCGCGGTGAAGATGGCGTCGAAGTCCACGGCAAATTTCTTGCGCGCGACAGCTTGGCGCACGCGGTCCGGCTCTTCGCGCAGGAGCTTGAGGTCAATCATGGGCGGGAAAAGGGGCAAGTGTGCCCAACAATGTGCTGAAGGCCAGCCGGAAAAAGCAGTAAACACCATCTAAGCTCTCAACGCCTTCTCCACACTCATCATCACGATATCCACGCTCAGTTGGTCCAATTTGCCGTCGGGGGCGCGGAGGATGTGGTGGCGGGGATTATTCAAGGGATAGGGGCCGAAGCGTTCGTGGTCGGTGGGGCCAAAGAGGGCGATGACGGGTTGGTGCAGGGCGGCGGCGAGGTGCATCGGGCCGCTGTCGTTGCAGATGACGAGGCGCGCGCTGCGAATCAAATCCGGCAATTGCTCCAGCCGGGTGCGCCCGAGCAGGTTGACGAACCGGCCCTCGGGCCAGGCGAGATCCGGCTCCGGGCCGCGGCTACCAGCCCAGACAATGGGAGAACCGGGCTGTTCCTTGAGCAGACGCGCGGTCAAATCGTGAAATCCCGGCCATTCCTTCTTGTGCACGCGGCTGTCGGGAAAGATGACAATCGGCCCGTGCTTCCTGACCTCGGCGGGCAGGGGCAAATCCTCGGAATGCAAAAACTCCAGCGGCGCGGCGGCCAATTCCGCCTTAAAACCCAGCAGAGGCAAAAATTGCAGGAGTATATCCAAGGCGTGCGAATGGCGGCCGGCGGGCGGCAGGGCCGGTTTGCGGCGGGCGAGCAGGCGCGCGCCCTCGCGGCCATCGGCCCGGCCGGCCTTGTGCGTGGCCCGCGCCGCCGCCAGCAGCAGCGCGCTGCGCGCCAGGCCCTGCATGTCCAGCGCCCAGTCGTAGTGTTCGCGGCGGATTTCCCGGACGAGACGGGCAAACGCGGCCAGCGAGCCATGCCGCTCAAATTCGTAAACTTTGTCCACCACCGGGCAGGCGTGGACAAGCGGGGCGAAGGCCTTGGCGACGACCCAGTCAATCTCCACCTCGCCCGCCTGGGCGCGCAAAGACTGGGCGACCTGCAGGGCGTGGATAATATCGCCAAGCGAAGAAGGCTTGATTATCAGGACACGGAGCATTTCAAAAGCAGTGGCTACCCCGACGATGGCCGGGATAGGCCGCAAATCCAACGATTTTTTGTGTTTTATTACCTACTCGCGGGAATGGGCTGCCTGATTGCCGCGCTGCCGGAGAGCATCCTGGTGGCGGGCTGCCAGGGTTTGGGCTGGCTGGTGGCCGCCCTGCCCGGCAAGCGCCGGCACACCCTGCGCGCCAACCTGCACCATGCCTTCCCGGAGAAAACGGAGGCCTGGCGGCGCAAAATCGCCCTCGAAGCATCCCGGCGCAGCCTGGAGATGGTTTTGTTCATCCTCGGCTCGCCGTACTTTTCCAAGGAACGACTCAAGCGGCAGTTTTCAGTGCATGAGGAACTGCAAAGGTTGTTCCGCGAAAATGAAGCCGCACCGAAGCCGACGGTGGTGTTGTCGCCGCATCTTTCCCTGATGGAGGCCAACACGCTCACGGGGTTGCTTTACGACGGCAAGCTCCCGCCGATGGGGGCCATTTACCGGCCCTTCGATGCGCCGGGCATCGAACGCTGGGTGAAGCAAACGCGCGAGCGCTGGGGTCTGAAATTGCTCTCGCGCAAGGAAGGTTATTTCCAGGCGGTGGACATGCTGCGCAAAGGCGGGGCCATCGTGGTGCTCTTTGACCAAAACGCGGGCAACCAGGGCGCGCTGTCGTTGTTCATGGGCCGCATTTGCTCGACCACGGAACTGCCGGGAATCCTCACGGAAAAATGCAAGGCGCGGGTCGCGTTCATTTATCCCGAGCGGCGCGGGTTCATGCGCTCGTGCATCCGCGGCGAATACCTCGACGTGCCGTGCAACAGCGACGCCGTGCTATTTGCGTCGAACCGCTGGCTGGAAAACAAACTGCGCTCGAGCGACGACGTGTGCGCGGACTGGCTGTGGCTGCACAACCGCTGGCGCAATCAGAACAGCCCGGAGCGGCGCTTCCGCCTCGAGGCCAAGCGCAATTTACTGCCGGAACAAATGGCCAGCCTCGGCCTGACCACCCTGCCCCGCCGCACGCGCTACTTCATCCGGCTGCCGAACTGGCTCGGCGATGTGGTGATGGCACTGCCGCTGTTGCGCGCACTGCGCATCTCGCGCCCCGATGCGGAAATGACGCTCATTGCCCAGCCGGGGGTGCTGCCGTTGCTGGAACGCCTGGGCGTGGGCGACCGCTTTCTGGCCCTGCCGCCGAAAGGGCCGGCGCAGAAGAAATTTTATCGCGGACTGCGCGAGGAGTATCCCGATGTTTATGTGCTCTTAACCAATTCCTGGCGCGGTGACGCGGGCGCGAAGGCGACCGGCGCGCCGCAACGCTTTGGTCTGGTGCGGCCGGGAAAATGGCGTCCGTTCCTGACTCATTCGTGGCGCATGCCCGAGGATTTGGACGAAGCCAACATCCACCACACGCGCGTATTGGAAAAGTTTTTCCAGCATTTCGGGCTTAGACAAGCACTCGATTTGCAACCGTTGAACTGGCCGGGGAACGGCAAAAAATCCGCCGGGTTGAACATTGGCCTCATTTGCGGGACGGAGAATTTCCCGGAAAAACGCTGGCCGGTGGAACGCTGGCGCGAGTTGATGCAGACCATTTTGGCCGTGCGCGGTGACGCCATGTTCACGCTCTTCGGCACGGCGAATGATGTCGCGATTGCGAACGCCGTGGCGGAGGGTTTTTCGGCGAAGAACATCCGCAACCTCTGCGGCAAAACCAGCCTCGTCGAATTGGCGGATGAGTTAAAAGGTTGCGCGGTGGTCGTCTGCAATGACACCGGCGGAATGCACCTGGCGAATTTAATCGGCGTGCCGGTCGTTGTCGTTTACGGCCCGACGAACCCCGTGCGCACCGGGCCAATTTTCGAAGCCCCGCATGTCATCGTGCAACCCCCCGGCTGCCCGCCCACGGGTGGTGCGCCGCTTGCACAATTGCCCGAGGAACAGGTTTTTGAGGCGCTGAAGCCGTGGTTGGAGCATCGTTGACCCCTTGGCGCGCACTCGATAAATTTCCATCAACCCAATGCCCGCCGCCACCGAGACCGCAATCCGTGTTTGCCCGTTGTGCGGGGCGGACAATCGCGCGCAGCTGATTAATCCTTACAGTCAGGCGCCGTGGGAGATTAAGACCTGCGCGAAGTGCGGGTTTGTGTACCTCGAAAACCCGCCGAATTACGCGGAGTTGGAGGAAAACTTTGCCTGGGAGAAGACTTCCGCCGCCGAAGAAGCCCGGCGCAATACCGCACGCCCGCTGGCCAAGCGCCTGAGCCGCGCGTTCCGGCATTTCCGCCAAAGGGTGCTCAAGCGCGACAAGCTGACGTACCTGCTCTACCGCCATCTGCCGAAGGGCAAGGTGCTCGACATCGGCTGCGGCGGCGGCTCGGTGCTCAAGGACCTGCCGGTGCGCTACGAGCCGCACGGCATCGAAATCTCGAAAGTGCTCGCGGCGCAGGCCGACGCCCTGGCCCGGCCGCGCGGGGGGCACGTGGTGCAGGCCAGCGCCGTGGCCGGGCTGGCGCAATTTCCGGCGGATGCGATGGACGGTGCGTTGCTGAGTGCTTTTCTGGAACATGAAGCGCAACCCGCGGTTTTATTAAAGGAACTGCACCGGGTACTCCGCCCGGGCGCGCCGGTTATCATCAAGGTGCCCAATTACGCGTGCATTAACCGCGCGGTGCGCGGAGCGAAGTGGTGCGGCTTCCGGCATCCCGACCACGTCAATTATTTCACGCCACCGAGCCTCGCGCGCCTGGCGCGGGATTGCGGCTTTCGCATCGCGCGCTGCACCCTGGGCGACCGCTGGCCACTCTCCGACAACCTCTGGATGGTGCTGGAAAAATAGAGATTCGGGATTGCGCATGTGCGCGGCCCGGATTGAATTGGGATTCTCCCCTTGTTCAAAGTTTACCAGCCGTTTTTTAAATACCTGCTGCCCTACCGGGGCACGCTGATTCTCGCGCTCGTGTGCGGGATCATCGCGGGGGCGAGCAGCGGCATGGGTCTGCCGTATATTTTCAACAATGTCCTGCACCAGGCCTTTGAGACCACGGACGACAGCGCCGGCCCGGCCCCGGCCGAAATCGTGTTGGGCACCAAAGGCAAAGGGCAAACGCTGACGAACCCGCCGAACATCACCCAGGAACAGCACGTCCTGGAAGTGGCCACCCGCAACGCGGGCAAATTGATGGCAATTCCGGGGGTTTACAGCGTCAGCGTGGCGCCGCAACCGGCACAAGAGGAAAAACAGACGCTCCTCGAAAAACTGCGCAAGCAGCTGCACCTGCCCGGCCGCAAGGATCAGGACGCCCAACCCGCCAGCGGCAATTATTTGATTAAGGTGACCTTCGCGGACGAAGCGGCGGAGAAAAATGCCGCGATTCCGTCCAGTATTGAAGGAGTGGCGGTGGTCACGCCAGTGCGCTTCGGGTTGTCCCGCGTCATTCTGTTGGCGTTGTGCGTGCCGTTATTGTTCCTGCTGCGGGCGGCTTTTGGTTACACAAGCCAGTTGCTCGCCACGCGGGTGGCGGTGGAAATCGCCCGCGGGCTGCAGCAGGATGTTTTCAACCACCTGCAGGCGATGCCGATGGCGTTTTTCGACAAACACCAGCGCGGCGACCTGCAAACGGTGCTGAATCGAGACACGATTATTGTCCAGTCGGCGATTCTGGACACCGGCCCGGAATTGTTGCGCCAGCCTTTTCAAGTACTCTTCG
>JABDGR010000081.1 GCA_013285985.1 Verrucomicrobiota bacterium | reverse complement strand
AGCCGAGGATATGCACCGTCCGCCGGCTTTGCACAAAAATTGTCTGTTCAATGGCGGCGTGTTTGACGGGCGCCTTGTTCAGAAACTCCTGCGTTGCACGAAAAATTTCACCGAGGCACGTTGCAAATGGTTGACTGGCCTTAATTTTGATAGTGTGGCTGGCCAGCAAGCGTGGGCCGCGGGATGAAAACTCCACCAACGCCAGCCCGGTGCCACGCAAGCTTGGGTCAATGCCCAGCACCACGCCGTGGAATTCGCGTCGGCCGAGGGGTGAATAACGCCGGGCCAGAATCTCATTATCATTATCATTGCGCGCCACCGCAGGCAGGCGACCCAATACCTTGGCAGTCCATAATGCGCGGCGGGAACGAGACATGGCGGAGGTTATAACATTCAAAGCGCGAAGGCTCCATCTTTTACGTTCCAAACTTTCCACTCGGTTGAACCTCCGGCTGGCAGACTGGTCCCGGTGGCAATGACTTGGGCTGCATCAGTAGCCGCGTGCCAAAAACCGGCACGGCGGGCCGGGTCAAGTTCGCCGAGGACATCGTCCGCCAGCACAATGGGCGCAAAGCCCGTCCGTTCATGCTGCCAGGCGGCTTGCGCCAGACGCCAGGAGACAACCAAACCCCGCTGCTGGCCTTCGGACCCGAACGATTTTGCCCCGTGGTTGAGTAATTCGAAGGTGAAATCGTCGCGATGCGGCCCGCGCATCGTGGTTCTCATCACCAAGTCGCGGGCCCGGGAGTCCATCCACAGAGCACACCAGTCTACCAGGGATGCGGGCAGGGCGTCAGGTGAATAATGCAGTGCAGGCACTTCGGGTGCGCCGTCGGTCAGCCGGTTATACGCGATGGTGAAATGGCCGGCCAGTGCGGCGCAGGTTGCGGCACGGGCGGCAACGATCAAAGCCGCCTCCGGCGCCATTTGTGCTTCAAAGGCCGTCAATTCCTCCGGCATCGGCGTACGGGAACTGCGCAATAGCGCGTTGCGCTGGTCAAGCGCGGTGTGATAGCGCCGTAGTGCATTGAGGTAGGTTTCATCGAGCGCGGCCAGCGCAAGATCCAGGGCGCGGCGACGCAACTGCGGCGCGCCACGAAGCAATTGCAAATCATGGGAAGAAAGCGCCACCACGGGAAAGCGCCCAAGGAATTCCGCCAGCCGCCGGCACCGTGCGCCGTTGATGGAAACTTCGCGCTGCCTGGGCCGGATGGCAATTTCCACTTCCACGGCGCCATCGCGTTCATGCTCGAGGGCACACCACACGCGGGCCTCGGGTGCGCCATGGCGGATGAGGTCTCGAGGCTCGGCCCCGCGAAAGGAACGCAAGGCACCCAGCAGGCCCACGGCTTCAATCAAATTCGTCTTCCCCTGCCCGTTTGGCCCGAGAAAATATACTCGCGGACCATCCAGTTCCAGGCGCGCCAAGGCCACGTTGCGAAAGTCCTTCACCCGTAGCTCACGTAGCCTCATGGCGCCGAAAGTGGCGAAAACCCGGCCTGGCGCAATCTAAAGTTCAGGCCGGAGCCGTAAAATAACATGATTTAAAACGCTCGTTTGAAATGAGTTAAGCCAGCACAGGATGACGGTGGGAACCTGGCGGAAAAACGGCTTGTCCCAACACCCGAACCCAACTTAACTATGAACATGCCTACCTTGTCTCTTCGCGGCGCCTCCCGCGCTCGCAAACTAAACACCGTAACTGCAGGGGTGTTGGCCTTGGCCCTGGTTGCCAGCCTCATTCCCATCACCGCCTCGGCGCAGCCGCCGTCGCGTTTCGGGCCAAATCGTGATGTCCATGTCGCCATCACCGACCCCCATGCCGGGCCGCGGTTCTTCATTGGACCCAACCACGAAGATTTTCATTTTGTCCGCCCACTGCCGGAACGGCATCTTATTGATTCGCGCGATTCGTTGCGTAATTTGCTGCTTCGCCCGCTGGCCAACGCTGTCGCCTGGGGTATTGGTGACATTGTGACGGTCGAGCTGGCCAATGCGCTTGGCTTGCCCGTGAACACGACGCTCTACGGCGTCGCACCAGGAGTGCAAGTGGTCTCGACTCTGCCTCCCGGATATTTTGTGGCTGAGGCGGTTCCCGCCAATGTGGCTTTGGTCACCGCTGGGCCGGCAGAAACTGTCGTCGTCTGCCGCCGCGTGCCACCCGGTGCTTTTATCGCTTACCAAACTTCGCCGACCGGTGTGGTTTTAAATGAATGTGTGGTCGTCCCGCCTGTGCAGCAAATCGTCATGCCTATGGTGGCGACGACGCCCGTGCCAGTTCCCGCAACCCCCGCACCGGCGGTAAGCCCTGCGCCTGCTCCGGCGCCGGCTCCGGCAGTGGCACCTGCCGCGGCTTCTTCGATTCCGATGTCATCAAAAGTTGGCAAAATTATGTATGACGCCAATCAGAAGCCCATTGCGGTTATGATCCTTGACCCCGACGGCAAACAAGAAGTTGTTCCGTTGAATCCGGAATAAATTTACCCGTAAGGTTATTTTCGCGCAGGCGGCACTGAAAAGTGCCGCCTGTTTTTGTTTAGCAAACACTCAACAGCCTTTCAAATAGTGTTTATCCGGCACAAAAATTTCATGCAAATGGAGAAAGAGTCGATTTTAATGTTTTTTTAATACTGATGAACGTAACTTATACGCCGTTCTAATGCGTGATGGCTTCTGAATTGCTAGGGTCTGGGGCATGACTTGTGAAAAACGTCAGTCCTACCGAGGAAAATCAACCACCGCCCGCCAAATGAAGAGTTGGCCGGCTGGGAGGTTCGCGTGTTTTTTCACAAGCCATTCCATTGGCGGATCGGTCTTTGACCGGGCTGCCGGTGGGTTGGACCACACCGCGGGCTAACCGCGTTCCCTGCCTTAACTGTTCACCAAACCTTCAAACTGCTCACTATCATGGCTGATAAACCAACACCAACCAGTCCCACCATGAAGCCCACTTTGGGCCTCACGGGGCTGACCTTCAACGCAATGGCGCTCATCGCTCCGGGCGCATTCTTGTGGCTAACCTATGAAGAACAAGCTCTCTATGGCGCGCCGATGGCGGGTGCCGCGATGTGGGCTGGCATTCTCTTCGCCTTGCTGCTTTGCCTGGCCACGGCCATCAGCTACGCCGAACTCACCAAACTCTATCCGGGCGCGGGTTCCTCGTATTTTTATGCGGAACAGGCCTTCCTTTCCAAGACTCATGCCTACAAGTTCGCGCGGGTGGCAAAGTTCTTCACCGGCTGGGCGAGTCACTTGTATTACTGGGTCTACCCAGGATTAATGGTCGGTGTCACGGCGATTTTTATCGGGTACATGTCCGGAGTTATTTGGCCTGATACCTTCAGCGGTGTCTACAACAGCCCGCTGGAAATGATTATCGTCTGCGTCATATTCTCCATCGGAGTGTCGTATATCGCCTACCGAGGCGTAAACGGTTCAACGGCGGTGAACATCGCCATGAACATCATTCAAATTGGCGCTTTGCTGGTGTTTTCCGCCATGGCCATCGGATACCGGATGAGCCACAAGGAAGGGATGCCGGCGATTCACTTATCTGGCGGCACTGCGGTAAACTATCAGGTGGATTCAGCCAATGTCACCGATGACAAGAACAACCCGGTGCAGGATACCTGGTCTGACAGCACGCCGAAATACACCTCCTCAAAACTGATCGCTGCCGCAGACTTGGACGCAGCCCAAAACAAGGACGCCGACGCTCTGGCCGGTTATACCGCTCTGAAGCTCGCCGTGGGCGATCCGTTGCCTGATTTCCAAAAAGACAAAGACGGTAAATACGTCAAAGACAAGGATGGCAAGGTCCAGCCAGTGCCAGCCTATAAAACCCAAGACCGCACTGTCAGCGCCGATGACTTGGACAAAACCAAGAACAAGGACGGCGAAGGCGCCGACCGGTTGGCTGCGCTAACGGCCATGGGTCTGGGGGTTGGTGATCCCTACCCGGTCTTTCAGGCCGATAAAGACGGCAAGCTGACCAAGGACAAGGACGGCAAATTGACGGCCGCCCCCTTCACCATCAGCTACACCGCCAAAGACGGCGGCATCAGCGGCACCGGCAGTGCCAAGGACCCGACCACGTTCAATTATCACGAGTCGGCCTCCTCGGTCGTTTCCCCGCACGGCCTGACTAACTTCGTCATCCAGGCCTGTATCGCGATTCTGATCTTGGTCGGCTTCGAATCGGTGTCCTCCATGGGTGAAGAGGCGAAGAACGCGAAGAAGGACATTCCCATCGCGATTATTCTCTCACTGCTCATTCAGGGTGCATTCTGCTACCTGATTGAATACTTCTGCGCCAACTTCTTCCTCAATAACGGTTACACCATGCCCAATGCCGGCGCTTCCAGCGCGCCGATTGGTGACATGATGAAGATTGTCGGCGCCTGGGCCTTTGGCAGCCCCAAAGCGGGCCTGGCCTTCATGGAGGTGCAAGCGGTCACGGTCTTCCTGGCCTTGATCGGCACCACCCTCGCCTGCCTCAATACCGGCGCCCGTGTGACTTACGCGATGGGCCGTGACGAGGAACTGGGCGCCCACTTCGGCCTGCTGCATGAGAAGACCCTCTCCCCCCACCGCGCGATTTGGGTGCTGGGCATCCTCTCCATCTTCATCGGCATTGCCACCGTGTCGATCTGGAATGGTGAACAAGGGTCGGACTTGGCGGCTCTGGACAAACATAATATCTGGTATAGCTTCGGCATCTTCGCGCCACATGCCTACACCTACTTGCCGAATACCGTGGTGATTGTCACCCTCATCAGCAACTTCGGCACGTTCCTGCTCTACATGACGACATGCATTATCGCAATTGTCGCCTTCATGGAACATCACACCTTCAACGGGTTCAAGCACGTGGTCGTCCCGGTGTTTGGCTTGCTGGCGAACCTTGGTTGCATGGTGTTTTACATCATTGGGCCAAAATTCGTGGCCGGCATGAGCCCAACCGAACCGAATATCGCCTTGGGCGTAGTGGCGGCATGGGGCATCTGGGGAGGGATTTACTTCTGGATCAAGAGCAAGAAGAAAGGCAAGGAAGTCTTCCTCTCGAAGAACCCCATGGCCAGCGCCACCTGACTTACGCGGTGTTCACCGCAACTGAACTAACCAGCCCGGCCGGGTAGGCTTTAGCTTGCCCGGCCGGGCTTGGTGTTTTTGGATATACCCCTATGCGCATCCGCTACGCCCGTTTCACGACCACCGGCCCCGTCCGCCAGAATAACGAGGACTGGCTGGATTTCTGGGAAGCGACCGACCCGCTGATCCGCGACAAGCAAGGCAGCGTGGCCTTGATTGCCGACGGCGTCGGCGGCCTGGGGCATGGCGAGGTGGCGAGCAAGATGGCAATTGAGGAG
>JABDGR010000080.1 GCA_013285985.1 Verrucomicrobiota bacterium | reverse complement strand
TGATACTGTTTGCAAGTGCCTAAGCAAAAACGTCGCGTTTCATCGCGTAACATCATCGGCCCACGTGTGCGTCACGCCCGCCGGAAACATATCCCGGCGTTGTCGCAAGACGCTTTATCCGGTCGTTTGGCGGCGCGCGGCGTCAACATTGGCCGGGCTGGCATCGCCAAAATTGAATCCGGCCGTCGCGCGGTGTGCGATTTCGAGTTGATGGCCCTGTCCAGCGCCCTTGCGGTCTCGCTGATGTGGCTGCTGGATGGTAATTAGAAGATGATTTTAATTCTGCCGGCCTTCCTGGCCGGCCTGTCAGGCGCATCTAGCCGCGCGAGCTGGTGACTAGTTCATCCATTTCCGCTTCCAGGTTGGCCTTGGGGCCGTAGCCGAGATCGCGCCGGGCCGCAGCGATGGCATACCAGTGGTCTTTCGCAAGTTCCGTGGCCAGGAATCGGGTCATGGGCGGTTCTCCGGGGAGGAATGGCAAGGTGCGCCATAAAAGCTCCATGACCAGGCCGGCGGTGCGCGCGGCGGGCAGGGAAATCCGGCGGGTGATGGCCGGCCGCTTCAGCCGATGCAGCAAGGTATTGATCCAATCCCACAGCAGCACCGGGTTCCCATCAGAAATGAAAAACGCCCGCCCGGCGGCGGGATGGCGGGAAGTGGCCAGCGCCTCGAGCGCCTGCAGATGCGCCTGGGCGGCGTGGCGCACGTGGGTGAGGTCCACGCGGTTTTTTCCTTCACCCACGATGCGCAATTTGTGGGCGCGCGCCAGGATGCGTGGAACCAGGTGCGGGTCTCCCGCGCCCCAGATCAAATGGGGGCGCAAGGCGATGACGCGAAGCTTCCCGTCATCCTGCGCCGCCAGCACGGCTTGTTCGGCAAGTGCCTTGGTCTCGGGATAATAGCAGGGAAAATCCGAACCGTACGGCTGCGATTCATCCAGGCCCGCGTGGCTCGCACCATTGTAGACCACGCTCGGCGTGCTGGTGTAAACCAGCCGGGCGACCCCGTGCCGGCGCATGGCCGCCAGGACATTCTGCGTGCCGAGCACATTCGGGCGGTAATAGGAATCCCGCGGGCCCCAGATGCCCGCTTTGGCGGCGGTGTGGATGACGGCGTCGCAGCCGGCCACGGCACGTTCGACAGCCGCAGCATCAGCCAAGTCGCCGGCCACCACCTCGACGCCCAGCGCGGTGAGCGCTGGCTGCGGCGTGCGTCCAAAACTCCGCACACGTTCACCCCGCGCACGGAGCTGGTGCACAATTTCCCGGCCAAGGAAACCGCCGCCACCGGTGACAAGAATGCGCGAAGAATTCATTTTGAATAGTCGCGGGCGAGGGCAAGGCGGTGGATTTTTGCGTTATGGCGCACGTCCACCGGCAATGTTTTGCGGAAGAAAGTTTGCGCCAGCGGCGGCGTGCCGGCGGCGGCCAGTGCGCGCAATTCGGTGGAAAATTTTTCGCGTTCAGCATGGTTTTGGGGAAATTCGCCGGGTGCCGGCTCAACGACCAGCGCCGCTTCCTGCTGTGGGCGCTTGCCGAGACCGATGAGCGCCGTGCGCGCCACGCGCGGATGCCGGTTGAAGACACCTTCCGCACAATCCGGGTAAAAAACGCCCGCGCGGGTTTCAACGCGCTCGGCAGCGCGCCCGCAAAACCACAGGCGTCCCTTCTCATCGCGGTAACCCACGTCGCCCATCCGGTGCCAGACTGCGCCGGGGTCGGCGGCATCGTCCGCGGGGATTTTCGCGCGGGCGGTTGCTTCGGGCAGGCGGTCATACGCACGCGTGACACTCGGCCCGCGCACCGCGATTTCACCCATTGCTCCCTGGGGCAATTCTGGTGCATCGCCCAAATGGGTTATTGCCCCATCCCGCAGCGGCAGGATGCGGGCCTCGACGCCGGGAAACAGTTTCCCCACGCACGAGCCGCGTCCTTGTTCCGTCAGCGCCCAGGTTTCGCCAAGGACTTCCGCGAGCGAAATGCTCGAGACCGGCAGCGCCTCGGTCGCGCCGTAGGGAATATGCGCGGTGCCATTGGGCAGGATTTTTTGCAGCCGCCGCAGCAACGAAGGATGCACCGGCGCCCCGGCTGCCAGCACCCGGCGCAGGCTCGGCAATGTCTGCCCGGTGGCTTCGCAGTGGCGCGCAATGATGTTCCACAGCGCCGGCGAGCCGAAGGAATTGGTCACGTTGTTTTGCCGGATGGCCTGCACCAGGCGGGCCGGGTCGCACGCCGCCGGACGCGACGGGTTGAGCTCCGGCACCACCGTCGTCATCCCCATCGCCGGGTTGAAAAGCGCGAAAATCGGCAGCAGCGGCAGATCAATTTCGCCCGGCTGGATGCCGTAATGGTCGCGGATGAGCCGCACCTGCGCCTCAAAAAACGCGTGCTCGTAGCACACCCCCTTCGGCGCGCCCGTCGAGCCGGAGGTGAACAAAATCGCGGCAAGGTCCTCCGCCTGGGTGGGCGCCAGGGGGAAGGGTGTAGCCCCGCGATGTTCGGCCAAAGCCCGTTCCCACGCCGCGCCGCCAACCCGCACCCGGATTTTTGCCGAGGCCAGCACCCCGCGAAATATCAGGGCCAGCCAGTGGGCCTTGGCGATGCCCACCAGCGCCGCCGGCTCGCTCCGCCGCACGCAGGCGAGGAAATTCTTCACGCCCATGCCCGGGTCAATCAGCACCGGCACCGCGCCGATTTTAAATAACGCAAAGACGCAGCGCAGCAAGTCCAGCCCCGGTGTCACCAGCAGGAGCACGCGCATCCCGCGGGTAATTCCGCGCTCATGGAAGAGCCGGGCCGCGGCGTCGGCCTCGGCGTCGAGTTCCGCAAACGTCCGGGACACATAGGCAATCCGGCCAGGGGCTGCCGGGTTGTTACCGCTGGGCGCGAGCACGGCGCACGCACCCGGCCGGGCGCGGGCCTGCTCAGGCAGGAAGCGGGCGACGTTAACTAAAGGCACGCTTTCAAGATGAAGGATGAAGGGGGTGGGGCGGAAGGCTGAAGTAATGATGGCCAAACCAACTTCTCCACAAACTCGGGATTCGTTCTTTAATAGAGCCAAGAACCATGGCTGGTTGGCGATGGACTTTAACCGGCGGCAGGTTTCGCCCCCACCCAACAAAAAGCCCCGTTACCCGGCGGGGGGAAACGGAGCTGGCAAAAACCACTGACGCAACTCGGAAAAACCGAGTTGGCCGCAGGATCAATAGTCCTCGAAGGTGAAAAAGCCTTCCAGGAGCGAGATGCGGGTGCCCGTCATGTCAGGCCTTTCAATGAGGTCACTCGTATGCAGCTCCAGCGTGGCGGGCGAGGTCTCCGCATAGGAATTCGGCTCGATTTTAATCAAGCCCAGGAAATTCCGGTTCTTGTCGGCGGCTTGCGGGTTGCCACTCACGGAAGAGCACCCGGCGCCGGCCGTCGCCAGCGCCAAAGCAGTGGCGGCAAAGATGGGGGTAAGGGACTTTAGCTTCATGCGAGGTTCAACATAGAACAGCTTTCGGGGGCTTGCAAAGCCTTTTTTTGGGTTAAGGAGCAGATATTTTCAGGCCGCCGTCACCGGCTGCTCCAGCGGCGGGACATACAGGTAGCTCTGATACAGCGCCCCACCGATCTCGTTAAGCGAAGCCTGGGCGTTGTCCATGTATTCATGCAGGCCTTCCTTGAAAATATCCTCCGTGGTGCACCGGCCCAGGCGTGTCAGCATCCGGCCGCCGATGTGTTCCGCCTTATTGATGGACTGGTTGGCGGGTGAGCCGGATATCTGGTGCAGGTATTGGTTAAGCTCCTTGACGCAGAAGCGCAGCGAACGGGGGAAGGTCTCCGAAAGGATGAGGAATTCGACCACCTTCCCCGGCGTCGGGCTTTCCAGGTAAACCCGGTGGTAGGCCTCCAGCGCGCTGCACGAGCGCAGGACCGCCATCCATTGCGCGGCGTCGAGCGACCCGCCCACGTCACTCGCCCGCGGCAGCAGGATGTGGTATTTGAGGTCAATGATGCGCGTCGTCTTGTCCGCCCGCTCCAGATACCGGCCAATCTGCAAAAAATTATAGCCTTCCGAGCGGGGGTAGGTCGCATGCGTCAGCCCCTGGAAGGCGTGCATATGGTTGCGGACTTCCCGGAAAAAATCGTGCACCCCGCTGCGCCAGACCTTTTTGCCGTTGGTCGCCCGTAAAAAGAGGTAAAGCTCGTTCATGGATTCCCACATCTCGGCGGTAATCTGGTCGCGGATCATCCGCGCGTTCTCCCGCGCGGCAAACACGCAGGACAGGATGGAGTTCGGGTTCTCGTGGCTGAACGTCACAAAGTCGGTGACCGACAAGCTGTCCGCCTTGTCGTAAAGTTTGCGGAAGGCCTCCTCATCCCCGAGCGCCCGCAGGATGGGTTGCCAGTGGTCCTTGATTTTCTCGTCGTCCAGGTTCGAGAAATCGAGCAGCAACTGCAGGTTCACCTCGACCAGACGCGCGAGGTTCTCCGCCCGCTCGATGTAACGGCTGAGCCAGTAGAGACTGTCGGCAACACGGGATAGCATGAGGCTTTCCTGGAAAATAGAGCCGGAATCATGCCGTTTCGAGCGCAATCCGGCGTGTGTCGTCTGCCACGGTAAATTCCATCGTTGACCCGCCTGCGCCGGAATGGTTTGTTCAACAGTTTCCCATCGCGCCAACGGCCGCGCCCGAATCCCTTTTTACCGTGAACATCGCCATCGAAGAAGTTTCTCCCACCCGCAAGACGCTCGTCGTGACGGTCCCCGCCGGGGAAATCGCCACCGAGGAAAAGTCCGTCGTGGGCGAATTCGCCCAGGCCGTCCGCCTGCCCGGCTTCCGCCCCGGCAAAGCCCCGGTGGACATGGTCCGGCGCCGCTACACCCGCGAAATCAGCGAGGAGCTGCAACGTAAAGTCACCGGCAAGGCCTACGAGCACGCCATCAAGGAGTCCAAGCTCGAAATCTTCGCCGCCGTTGGCGTGGATGGCGACCCCGTCGCCAGCGGCAAGGACGCCGTGTTGAAAATCACCGTCGATGTGCAGCCCGAGTTCGCCCTCCCCGAATACAAAGGCCTGCCCATTTTCGTTCCCGCCCATGAGGTCACTGACGCCGACGTCGAGGCCGCCATCACCGAATTGCGCAACCAGCGCGCCGACTACGTCACGGTCGAGCGCCCCGCCGCCAAGGGCGATTTCGTCCGCCTCAACTACACCGGCACGCTCGCCGGCAAGCCCATCGCCGAAATTGCGCCCGACCGCGCCATCTTCGGCACCCAGCATGGTACTTGGGAAGAAGCCGGCTCGACCGAAGCCCCCGGCGTGCGCGCCGTGGTGGACGGTGTCATCGGCCTCAAAGCCGGCGACAAAAAAGACGTCTCCCACGCCTTCCCCAAGGATTTTGATGCTCCTGCCCTCGCCGGGCAGACGGCCTCCTA
>JABDGR010000079.1 GCA_013285985.1 Verrucomicrobiota bacterium | reverse complement strand
TTAAGCCAACCAAATCGTTCGGAACGGGCTTGCCATCGACAGTGATGTGAGTTTTGTCTTTTTCGTCTTTTTCGGCGATTATCTGAGAGCCTTGAACAGGAAGGTCAACTATGGGCTTTCCATCTTCAGTCCCATTCAGAACTTTGACTTTATACAGCGCTTTTTTCACTCCTCCATTAGGAAATACGGCCAAAACTTCAGCGTCGGCTTCAAGGTGAACGACCACATCCTGTACTAGATTCCGACTTTGTGGTGGCGCTGAATTCGAGCCTGTCAGCGTCATAACAGATTCTCTGTGAGTTGAATGTTCAGCGATCAAACCAACTTTTTCGCCAACGGTGTTTTTCAAGCTGAGATTAATTGTGTAGGTCTTTGAGGCAGCGGGTGCGGATGCTGTAGATGGAGTGGTAGTCGTTTGACCATTACCTATACAACACACTGTTAAAGTCAGTGCTGTCAAAAAAACAGCGGAGGATAAGCGACGCATGCAAGCAAGCATGGGGAGCATAAGGTGCTTGGCCAGGGGTCACAGTCAAGCTCAGACCGATAAGCAACTTCTCCTCACTTAGCCAAGACTTAGTGGATATACGGCGCTAGTTCGGGCACGACGCGTTTGAGTTCATCGGCGACGACTTGGCCCATGGCCTGGCTGGCTTCGGCGGTGAAGTGGGTTTTGTCGCGGATGATTTTGGAGGGGTCGGCGGGGTCGGGCTTCTCCAGGCCCCAGTTGTCGGTGACGGCTTTGCCGACCTTGAGGTAAAGTTCGATGGCGCGGTCGTGCAGTTGCATGATGAGGACGTGTTTGTCCGCGGCGATTTTTTGCATGGCGGCGACTTTGTCGCCGAGGTCGTCCACGATGGTGCCGTCGTCTTGCCAGTAGCGGCGGGCGACGGGGGTGACGAGGATCGGCTTGATGCCGGCGGCGCGGGCCTCGTCCACAAAGCGAGCGAGGTTGGCGGCGTACGTCGCGGTGTCCATGACGGCGCCGTCGTTGTGGCCGAACTGGATCATGACGTAGTCCGGCTTGAGGTTGAGGACATCCTGCCAGCGGTGTTGTGAGCGGAAACTGGCGGTGGTGCTGCCGCCATGCGAGCGATTGATGACCTGGAGCCTGGTGTCAAAATGCGAACGCAACCCGGCGGCATAGCCCGCGTTGTAGGTCACGGTGGAGTCGCCCGCGAGACAGAGCAGGACCTGGCCGGTGCGCGGGGTGTTGGGGTCGTCTTCCTCCTGATTCAAGGAGCCTTGGGCGTAGGCAAAGGGCTGGAGTTCGTACTTGGCCTCAGCCACAACGGGGGCAGCGGACGTGGCCGGGGCGGAAGGCGCAGGGGTGGCACAACTGGCGAAAAGCCCGAGGGTCATGGCAAGAGTCAGCGTGGGGAAGGTGATTTTGAAGTTATTCACAGAGAAATGGCTGTTTGGGGTATGTTGAAGCAAAAATTTACTACGAAAAAACCCTAAGGAAAGTCAAATTAGCTGGTAACGGAGAGAAATTCCTTCTTCGGTGATAATGAGCGATTTAAGTGAAACTTTTAGGTTAAAAATAACGTTGCTGAGGATATACATTCCCTGCATTACCGTCGGGTTACGTTAAATTGAAGTCGAAAGATTCGCGTTTTATTCGGCCGAAATATTTCAGGATGAATTATCGAGCACGTCCGTCTTCATTCCAAACCCAAATTTTGCGCCATTCATGAGCAATCCCTACAAAGACCTGCGGTGGCTGCTTTCGGGCGGCGTGAAAGACACCATCCGCCAACGCAACGAATTGAAAGCGCAATTGGCGGCGACCCAAGCTGAATTAAAAAAATCCCAAGAGCGCGTGCGGTTGCTGGGCGGGAACCTTTCCGAGCACCCGCTGCCCTTCATGATGCTCGTCGCATTGCCCAAGTCCGCGAGCGCTTATCTGGTCGAGGTCCTTCGCCGGGGATTAAACATTGCTTACAAAGAAGTCGCTTGCGGATATTTCCCCCAGGACGTGATGGACTACCGCAAGCTTAACCAGTTTTCCGCCGGCAACACACTGGCCAAGGCCCATCTGGATGCCAATCCCATCAATATGCAGTTGCTGAAACTGCATTGCCCGCGGATGGTCCTGCATTTGCGCGACCCGCGGCAGGCGCTGCTGTCGATGGTACATCACTTGAAACACTGTTGGGACACGGGCGAACTGCAGTACATCCAGAGTTGGATTGCCCCGGCCCCGCCGCCCGCGGTGCTCCAGGGCGGTTTGTCGGGCGCCATCGACTGGCACCTGGCCCATTTCCTGCCGAACATGCTGGAATGGACGGAGCGCTGGCTGGCCCATGCGGAATCCGGCGAAAGCCCGAGGGTTCTCATCACCCATTACCATGATTTGCGCGAGAACACCCAGGCGGTCATTGAGCGCATTTTGGCTTTTTACGAAATACCCGCCTGGGCGTTTACGCCCACGGACGTGCCCAAAGACTGGTCGGTGCACTTCCGCAAAGGCGAGCTGGAAGAATGGCGCGAGGTTTTCAACCGCGCCCAGCAAGAAATTTGCTCCGACCTCATGGCCGATTACCCGCGGGTAAACCGGCTCTATGGCAGTGAAAAAATCAATCAACGCACCGTTACGGACAACTCCGAAAACGCAATTTCGCACCAGTTAGTCAATGGCTCACACCAACGCCGATGAAGTTAGGCCGTTAACCGAGGTTTGCCCAATCTTGGCCACGCTACCATTTTTAGATAAGCATTGTCGGCTAACTTTGGGAGTGTTTTAGCCGATAAGGAAGAAGTAGTCCCGCGAAAGCAACAGAGATGGTGAGACCGGTGTTGTTTTGTTTGCGAACGGCTACGGATTTATGCCCGCCAGCCCCTCCGCAATTCGCGCGACCAATTCGACTCCGCGCTGGGCCTGGGTAATCGTGACGGCGTTGCTGGCGCTGTATGCGGGAATGGCGCTCACGGCTTCCCTGGGCAAAGGCGCTTCGTTCGATGAAGGCGAGGAATTGGCCATCGGGTATGATATCTGGCTGCATCAGGACTTTCGCATGGAAGGCGCCAACGGCGACATTGTGAAACGCTGGGCCACGCTGCCGTATTTAATCTCCAAACCGGCTTTTCCCGGCACCGACGACCCGAATTGGCGCACGGCCAACCCTTACGGCCTGGGCTACAATTTCTTTTTTGCCAATGGAAACGAGCCGGAACTATTGCTGCTGCAAGGGCGCGCGATGGTCGTGTTGCTGGGCCTCGCCACCGGCCTGCTGGTGTTTTATTGCTCGAGGGAAATATTCGGCGACATCGGCGGCCTTTTCTCACTGTCGCTGTTTGTGTTCAGCCCGGACATGTTGGCATTTGGGGGAATCGTCTCAACGGAGATGTCGATTTGTCTGATGCTGCTTGGTTCCACCTGGTGCATCTGGCGTTTAATGCACCGGGTCACGTGGGGGCGCTTGTTCGCCAGCCTCGGGTTCCTGGCGCTGTTATTTCTGGCCAAGGCCACGGCGCTGGTGATTTTCCCGCTGGCGGCAGTAATGCTGACGGTAAGAATTATTTCCGGACAGCCCTTGGAATGGCGGTTGGGGCGGCCAAAGATTATCCTCTCACGAGGCCGGCAAGCAGCCCTGTTTTTCGCCCTGTTTGTCGTCCATGGGCTTTGGTGCTGGATATGCCTGTGGGCCCATTATGATTTCCGCTACCTCTCCAGCCCCAATCTTTCCGATCCCAAGGTTCTCGCCTGGTCGCATATCGACAAAAGCCCCGTCAATTCCACCCTGGAGACAATGATATCATGGGGCCGGCATGTGCAAATCCTTCCGGAGGGATATCTGGATGGCGTGGAGTCGCTGCTCTCCAGCAATGAAACCCGGGAGACATTTATGAATGGCCAATGGAAGGTGGGCAGTACGCCCGCTTTTTATCCTTATGTCTTTTGGGCCAAAACCCCGCCGATTCTTTTGGTGTTTCTTGTTTTGGGGATGGGCTGGTGGTGGCGGATGCGGCGGCAGAATCGGCTGGCCTCACCAGAAAAATCGGCCCTCTTTTCCGAAATAAATGCCGCTCCACCATTTTATAGCGCAGTTCCCTTTGTGGCACTCGTGGTGGTTTTCGCCATGGTGGCAGTGGCCCAACACCTGGATATTGCCCATCGACATATCCTGCCAATCTATCCGCCAATTGATATACTGGCCGGCGGCTCTATTGGCCTGGTTTGGTTGCTACGCAAACGCTGGCTAAACGGGTTGATCGCCCTGCTGACGCTCGGTTATGCGGGTGATTCCGCAACCATTTATCCGAATTATCTGGCCTACTTTAGCCCTTCGGTCGGCGGGTCGTCCCAGGGCTACAAACGACTCGTCGAAAGCTCGTTGGACTGGGGCATGGATTTGCCCAGTTTAAAGAGCTGGCTCGATAAAAACAATCCGCGGAACCGCGAGACCTTCTACTTCAGCTACTTTGGGACCGACAATCCCGACTATTATGGGATCCAGTCAACGAGGCTGCCCTCCTTCCCCACCTGGGAGGCGGAAGGCGTGTACGATTTGAAACCCGGCATCTACGCCATCAGCGCAACCCTATTACAAGGATTCTATTCGCAAACCGTCGGGCCGTGGAACAAGGCGTTTGAGGCGGGTTATCAACAACGGCTGAACAACCTGCGAATTTTCAATGAAACCATGAAAGACCCCGCCCGAGGCCCCACCTTGTTAAAAAAATACCCCATGCCGCTATGGAATCTCGAATATCGCGGTTATAGGAATCTTCGCTTTGCCCGGCTTTGCGCCTGGCTGCGGCACCACCATCCACCCGATGACAACATCGGCCATTCCATTCTGATTTGGAAGTTGAATAAAGCGGAGATTGATGACGCGCTTTACGGTTCGCCGGCGGAACTCGCGGACGCCCCGCTCGGAACACCGATCGAAGCAGGACAATTATAAATCGAGCAATCGTCGATCAGTTCAGCCACTTTTCGACAAACGCCTTTGACTCCAGCACCTGTTCCTTGGTCAATTTCGGGCTGAGCTCGATGATAAGAAGGTGCTCAGGGCGGATATACTGACGGATCATCTTCCAGTCGATGAGGCCGGTGCCGATGGGCTGGTGATCCTTGCCCTCGGCGCTTACATCGTGAAGGTGGAAGCCGAGCAGGCGCGTATGGTTTTTCTCGAGGAACTGGGCATGGTCAATGACGCCCTCCTGGTGCTTGATGCAGGCGTGGCCGGTGTCGTGCCAGCCGCCACAGACAACGAGGTCGTCCACGCTGGCAAGAAAAGCGTCCATATGCTCGTCGAGCGGGAGTTCGAGCAGGCCTTCGCGGTTTTCGCAGGCAAATTTGATGCCGGCGTCCTGGGCCCGGGCCGCAACGTCGGCGAGGCAATCCTGGATGCGGGCGTAGTGCTTGGGCGCGGCCTTGCGGAGCTTGCCGAGCAAGGTGGAGATCTCCTCCTTAAACTCAGGGCTTTCGCGCAGGGC
>JABDGR010000078.1 GCA_013285985.1 Verrucomicrobiota bacterium | reverse complement strand
ATCCCCCCAGCCACGGCCCGAAGTCTCGCGTCACGTTTCGAATTCTTTTATCACCCTGACCAACAGGTATGGTTATGGATGTCCACGCTCCCGGTTTCTGGTTGGAGAGGTTGTACACAAAATTGTTTTCCTCGGCGGTACGGATGATGGCCAGATAACCGCCGCGCGCCTGGGCCTGACGCTCGGCGTCGAGCCAGCTAATCCCGCGGGCTTGCGGCGAGATGGCAAACACTTCGAAGGTGTGGTTGCCCAAATGCCCCTTGGCGAGGGAAACATCATCGGGCCGCAGAGAAATAGGCGCATATTGCAGCACAAAACCGTTGGCTTGCACGTCGTTCTCGGACCAAACGGCGTCGGGCGCGCGCTGGTTGGGCCGGGGGCCTTTGAAATAAATTCCCCAGAAGGTGGCCGGCATGCCTTTTTGAGGAGGCTGAGTGACGGCTTCTCCGCTCGGCAAAATGTGATTCAGGCCGTCGTTTACATAATTGTCCGGCACGCGGACAACTGGGGGTAGAGGCTTAATCCGATAATCGCCGCCGAGCCACGGGCCGATGGTGGAATTGATGGTATCGCGCCAATATTTGGGGTCGTCGGCGAGTTTGAATACTTTTTGCACCTCCTCGTCCGTATGCAAATAAGCCAGGCGACCACCCCAAGCCAGCGCGGCGACTTCCGTGTCCCGCAGAGTAATCCCTTCCGGCACGGCGACAACTTTGAAGGGGTTGCCTCCGCCGCCACCACCTCCGCCGAAGCCATTGCCGCCGTGGCTGCCGACAACGCCCGGCGTGTCCGGCCCGGCTTTGTCGGCAGCTTGGCGGACCAGCGTTGTGTCAGATGTGATGGGTGTTTCTGGCGTCGGCACGCGGGCCATAGCCTCTGCCGGGGCGGGCGCGGCGTCCGATTTGACGCCCGGAGCGAGTTCAGGATGATCCGTCTTTTCGCCGGGGGAAAGGCCGAGGTCGGGAGTATCCGGCGGCGGAACTGGAAGTGTCGTAGATTGTGTTTCCGGCGGAGGCGGTGTGGGTTCGGGCGGCACCGCCACCAGCGTGACCTCCGCGTAGTGATCCTCCACCGTAACCGGCGCGTGAGACGACCAGGACAGCCCAAACAGCACCAGCAGGTGCAGGGCGATTGCCGCAAGGTAGAACTTCGGCCATTTCATAGTGGCAGAGCAAACGAGGGTAATTTCCAACCGCGCCCGGTGGGGATGGGGATAACGTACCACAGCGATTAACCTTCGGCAATACTCACCATGGGCCGGCTATTTTACGGTTGCGCTGCGGGCGGGGGGTTGTGTAGGCTGAACGTTTACAACCTGAATTTCGCCATGTCCCAGCATCCCAGTTTTCGCCTCACGGCCGGCAGCGGCAAGAAACGCAACGTGCTCAAGCGCTTCGAACGCATTGAGTTGATGAAGAAGCGCGGCCAATGGAAGGCCGGCAGCCGCGTGGTCGGCCTGCCCAAAACGCGCGTCGAAGTCTAAGACGCCGCGGGGAACGAGTTACGCCGGCATACCGGCGGGCTGCGGCGTGGGGCCCAGATCCTCGCCTTTGCGCTTGGCCTTGTCGGGCTGGATCAGCTCGGGCGGTTTCGCATCCGGCTTGCGCGACTGGGCAATGGTAATAGGCGTGACCATGGCCCCGGTTTCGAGGATTTCGTGCACGTGCTTGCCGTCGATGGTTTCAAATTCGAGCAGGGCGGCGGCGACCTTGTCGAGCGCTTCGCGGTGCTTGGTCAGGATTTCCCGGGCGCGCTGGTATTGCTCCTCAACGAAACGGTGGATTTCGGAGTCAATTTTGCGCGCGGTTTCCTCGCTATAGCCGTGGGCGCGGCTGATTTCCTTGGCGAGGAAAATCTGGTCCTGATTGTCGCCATAGGCGATGGGCCCAAGGGAGCTCATGCCCCAGTCGCTGACCATGTGGCGGGCGAGCTTGGTGGCGTGCTTGATGTCGCTGGCGGCGCCGCTGGTGATGTTGCCAAATTGAAGTTCCTCGGCAACGCGGCCGCCCATGCTGCAGCAAATGTCGTTGAGCAGGCGCTTGAGGCCCCAGTTGAGCATGTCCTTGGTCGGGGCCATCATCGTGCTGCCGAGGCTGTGCCCGCGCGGGATGATGGTGACCTTGTGCAGGGGCATCTTGCCGTCGTCAATGACCGCCTGAACAATGGCGTGGCCGGCCTCGTGATAGGCGACGATTTTCCGGTCTTCGTCATCCATCAACTTGCGGCGTTCACGGCCGAAGGAAATTTTGTCGCGAGCCTCGTCAATGTCGTTCATCTGCACCTCAGATTTATTGTAGCGGGCGGCGATGAGGGCGGATTCGTTGAGGAGGTTCGCGAGGTCCGCGCCGGAAAAGCCGGGAGCGCGCCGAGCGACGAGTGTGAGGTCCACTTCCTTGGATAATTTGATTTTCTTGGCGTGGACGCGGAGGACTTCGGCGCGGCCGTTGAGGTCGGGCAAATCAATGATGATCTGGCGGTCGAAACGGCCGGGACGCAGCAGGGCGTTGTCGAGCACGTCGGGCCGGTTGGTGGCGGCGATGATGATGACGCCTTCGTGGCCGTCAAAGCCGTCCATCTCGACCAAGAGGGAGTTGAGCGTCTGCTCGCGTTCGTCGTTGCCGCCGCCCCACCCTGCGCCGCGCTGGCGGCCAACGGCGTCAATTTCGTCAATGAAAATGATGCACGGGGCGTTCTTGCGGCCCTGTTCAAACATATCGCGCACGCGGGCCGCGCCGACACCGACGAACATCTCAACGAAGTCGGAACCGGAAATACTGAAGAACGGCACCTCGGCCTCGCCGGCAACGGCGCGGGCGAGGAGCGTCTTGCCCGTGCCCGGAGGGCCGACCATCAGAACGCCCTTGGGGATGCGCCCGCCGATGCGCTGGAATTTCTTCGGGTCCTTGAGAAACTCGACGACCTCCTGCACTTCCTCCTTGGCTTCATCGCAGCCGGCGACGTCAGCGAAAGTGATGCGCTCGCGGTCGCGCGTCAACATGCGGGCGCGGCTCTTGCCAAAGGCCATCGCGCCGCGGCCCGCCATTTTGAACTGGCGCATGAGCACCCAGTAAAGCACGAGGAGGATGATCACCCAGAACAGGAAATTAAAGAGGATGTTCAGGAAAATACTGTTCCCCGGCGATTCATTGACGTCGAGTTTGGGATTGTTCAGCAAAGTCGCGTAAACGCTCTCCGGGATGTGGCCGCTGGCGACGAAATTGATGTCCTGCGGCTCCTTGGCATCCGCGGGGTGCGCCGGCGGGTTGGTGGTGTCGGCCGTGGCCGGAGCGGTGGTTTGAGCAATGGCCGGCTTCCGGTAGGTGCCGTGGACGACATACCAGTTATCCCCGCCGCCGCTGGCCGGGTCGCTCTTGATCGTCATCTTGACGATTTGATTGTCCTGCACCTTTTGCAGCATGCCCTGGATGGTCAACGACTCCGTCGCGCCGGAGGGCTGCTGGTAGGTGACGGCCCACAAAACAATGAGCAAAACGATGAACCCCAGCCAAATGAGAAGCACTTTGGGCTGCGAACGATCCGGCTGGCCGCCGGGCAACGGCGACTTTTTGCGGAGGTTGGAATTGTCGTTCATTTTAAGTTCAGCAGGTTATTCTCCCCTAGCGGGGGCAATAAGTCAACTCCAGAGCCGACGGCGTGGCGGCAGTAACGCGCAGGACGTGCGCGGGCGGCAAACCGGGGACCCAGAGTGGTTCATCATCCTCATTACAGACAACCGGAAGCATGCGGCGTTCCTTTATTGGGATCTTTTTATCGGTGAACAAATCCTGCAGTTTGCGCGTGCCGGGAGCACCGAGCGGACGGTAGCGGTCGCCGGGCTGCCAGGGGCGCGCATGGAACGAGACTTTCTCGATTTTCTTGGGCAGTGCGAGCCAGGCGGTGACGGACGGGTTGACTTTCCCACGCTGCAAAGCGGCCAGCAATTTTTTATCCACAGCGGCAAGGCGGCTCGTCAAGCGCGCGCCATTGGGCAAATTCACTGTCGCGCCGGGCTTAAAGATAATGGGGCCCCAAGTGGAAATTGCGGAGGCCTCACCGCCCACCAGGGAAAGCGCCGATTCATTCAAAACCAGCCAGCGGCCCGGCCCGGCGCTCCAGCGGCCGGGTTCGCGGTTGAGCAACGCGGCCAGCAGCACGTCGATAGCGTTGGCGTTCAGGTTTTCCTTGAGCCCATTTTGATTCAGCCAGCGCCACATCGCCCGCCGCCAAATCGCGGGCGGCTGGCCTTCGAAGCGCGCCAGGGGCAAAGGTTCGCCCGGCGGCAAATCGCCGTAAGCCACATTGGTGATGGCGGAGAGCGCATCGTCATCGTCCTGCAATGCCGCCCGTGAACGCGCCGCGCCGGTGTCGAGGTCGCGCGGATCGAGGACGGAGCGCAAGACGGGGATGACTTGTTTGCGGATGCGGTTGCGGAGGTAAAGGTCTTCGGCGTTGCTGGAATCCTCGTGCCAGGCCGCGCCGGCGGATTGCAGGGCCGCGCGCAATTCCCGGCGCGAAATATCGAGCAAAGGCCGCAGGACGAAAATCCTGTCGGCAAAATCCTGCACGGGCCGCGGCACGCACAGGCCCGCCGCGCCACTACCCCGGGCGATGCGCATCAACATGGTCTCGGCAATGTCGTCGCGCTGGTGGCCGGTAAAAATGACGCGGATTTTCTGCGCCGCCATTTGCTCGCGAAAAAATTTCAACCGCGCTTCGCGCAAAACTCCCTCACTGGCCGGGCCGGTGGAAGTGCGCCGGGCGGTGGCAAAGCGCACGCCGAGATCCTTGGCGAGTTTTTCGACAAACTTCGCGTCGGCGGCTGAATCCGGACGCGTCGCGTGGTCGAAATGCAGCATGAGGAGCTTCTTCCGTTTTTTGGGAAAATGCGTCCAGAGTAGTAATAAAAGGCCGACGGAATCCGCGCCGCCGGAAACAGCCACCGCCCAGGGTTCATCGGCGTTCGCAGCTGAGTCCAACCACCCGCGCACTTGCGGATGCAGGCGCGCGATTGGAAATGTTTCGCCGACGTGCGCGGCGAGTTTGGGCCAGGGTTTCGGGAGGGATTTGCTCAAGCGGAGGCGTTTTTGCCAATATACTCCGCCCCATACCAGTGATGCAATACTGCGGGCACACGCACGCGGCCGTCGGCCTGCAGATTATTTTCGAGGATGGCCGCAAGCACGCGCGGCACCGCGAGGCCCGAACCGTTGAGCGTGTGCACGACCTCCGCCTTGCCGCCATCGGCCGGGCGATAACGGATGCCCGCGCGGCGGGCCTGAAAATCGGTGAAGTTCGAACAGCTGGAAACTTCGAGCCAGCGCTTCTGCCCGGCGGCCCAGACTTCGAGGTCATATTGCTTGGCGTGCGGGAAACCGATGTCGCCCGCGCAGATGAGCAGCACGCGGTACGGCAGGCCGAGTTTTTGCAGAAGGCGTTCGGCGTCGTGGCGCAGTTTGTCCAACTCCTCAAAACTCGTCTCGGGTTTGACC
>JABDGR010000077.1:4313-5553 GCA_013285985.1 Verrucomicrobiota bacterium | reverse complement strand
AGTCCCTCATTTGTCCGGTTTTCCAGCAATGCGCCCAAAGCAGCGAAAGCTTTGAAACCGGCGCTGGGGATTACGGCTATAACGAAATATACATCGGCGGCACGCCGCAAGACCCGTTCACTTCCGAGAAAACCAGCAACGTCGCCAATCCTGCCCGCACCATTATGTTTACGGACACTTGTCTGCCCCGCAGAAATGGCCTCCAGGAATATCCCTTTTGCGAACCTTATCAGGCAGCCAAGTCCGATGGCAGTCTCGGCCCGGCGATGACCCCGACGGTGCACTTCCGCCATGGCGGCCTCACCCATGTGGCGTGGTGTGACGGCTCCGTCACCGCGGAGCCCCCGGCGCGGCTGGGCGGGGTGAATCTTTACGGCGGCGATGCTGGCAAAGATGACGTGGGCTGGATTGGGCCCGAGCCAAACAACGGCTGGTGGAATTCCCGGTCAGGCACCGGCCTTTCCGCCACTGGAAAATAAAACAGGCAGGCCACGATGTGCCTGCCTGGTATTTGCCAAACGGAAGGGTGGAACCAGATTCGTCCCTGAATTACTCCGCCGCTTGACGGCCATTGAGTGGGGCTGGTGGTGGCCGCTGCTAAACATCCGGCCACATCACCCACGCAATCGCTTTTGGATCAACCAAATTTCTTTGAGCCTTCGGCGGCTTTCACCCCGCGCTCGCTCGAAAGATTCTCCAGGACTGTGGCAATGAAATTGGAGCGGTTGCGGTTTTCCGCATCGGCCATTTCATCAATCATGCCAACGAGACCTTCGGGCAGGCTGATGGAGATCTGCGTCATGCCGGGAGCACGCGCGCGTATTTTACGTTTCTTAGCCATTTTTAGTTTATTGTTGCAGGTTTGATTTGTTGTGGTGTGACAGGCATCGCCATTATTCAACGACGATTGTACAATTTAATCCTTTTATGAACAAAGTGCAAGAATTTTCTAACACTTGTTCGATTTTTTTAACCGTTTATGTCAAACGCTGGATATATTTCGCTTAATGCCAGCCAATAGATAATCTAATATGAAAGGTAACATCCATGCTTGAGGCGGTTTAAGCATGATATGTTCCAATCCGGCACAGCTAACCACGATAACAAGTTAGCAAAGTTTCCGCGATGTCCGACGGAGTCGGTGAAATTGCAATGCCTGCATCGCGCAAGGCCGCGATTTTCGCCGCGGCGGATCCGCTCGAGCCCGAGACAATCGCCCCCGCATGACCCATCCGGCGGC
>JABDGR010000077.1:0-4303 GCA_013285985.1 Verrucomicrobiota bacterium | reverse complement strand
TGCCGCCACCGGTTTTTTCACCTGGGCCTTGATGTACGCGGCGGCCTCTTCCTCGGCGGAACCGCCAATTTCCCCAATCAAAATAATCGCCTCCGTTTGCGGGTCCTCGTTGAAAAACCGCACGGCATCAAGATGGCTGGTGCCGTTGACCGGGTCGCCGCCGATGCCGATGCAGGTGCTTTGCCCCAATCCGCGCGAGGTGATTTGCCACACCGCCTCATAGGTAAGCGTGCCGGAGCGCGACACTATCCCGACTTTGCCTGGGCGGTGGATATAGCCCGGCATGATGCCTATCTTGCATTCGCCTGGGGTGATGATGCCGGGGCAATTGGGGCCGATCAAGCGGGTCGCGCTGCGCAACAAGCGTTGCTTGACGGGCAGCATGTCGCGCACGGGGATGCCTTCCGTAATGCAAACGACCAGCGGCAGGCCCGCATCAATGGCTTCGAGCAGCGAATCGCCGGCAAAGGCTGGCGGGACAAAGACCATCGAGGCATTCGCGCCGGTTTTTTCCACCGCTTCGCGCACGCTGTTGAAAATCGGCACCCGGTCGAGAAACTTCTGCCCGCCGCGCCCCGGCGTCACGCCCGCCACAATATTGGTGCCGTACTCCAGGCACTGCTGCGCATGGAAACTGCCGGCTTTGCCCGTGATGCCCTGGACCAGCAAACGCGTGTTTTTGTTGACGAGGACGCTCATGGAAAATTCAGTTAGTTTTTCAGCGCGGCCACGATTTTTTTCGCCGCGTCCGCGAGCGAATCCGCGGGGGTGATGGCCAGGCCGCTCTGCGCGAGGATTTCCCGCCCCAACTGCACGTTCGTGCCTTCGAGTCGCACCACCAGCGGCACCTTGATCTGCACGCTCCGCGCCGCGGCGACGACCCCGCGCGCAATGATGTCGCACTTCATGATGCCGCCAAAAATATTGACGAGGATGCCCTTGACCGCCGGGTCGCTCAGGATGATGCGAAAGGCGGCGGTGACTTGCTCCTCCGTCGCGCCGCCGCCGACATCGAGGAAGTTGGCTGGCTTGCCGCCGAAATACTGGATGATGTCCATCGTGGCCATCGCCAGGCCCGCACCGTTGACGAGGCAGGCGATGTTGCCATCGAGGGCAATGTAATTAAGGCTGAACTTGGAGGCCTCAATTTCCTTCGGGTCCTCTTCGTTCAGATCGCGCAGGGCCTGGATGTCCGGATGTCGGTAAAGCGCGTTGTCGTCGAAGGAGACTTTGGCGTCGAGTGCCTCGACCTGGCCCGCGGGGGTGACGATGAGCGGGTTGATTTCGACCATCGCGCAGTCCTTTTCCCAAAAGAGCTTCCACAGGCCGTCCAGCAATTTGACGAACTGCTTGACCTGTTCATCTCCCAGGCCGAGGCGGTAGCCGATTTCGCGCGCTTGAAAGGAGCGCAAGCCGAGGGCGGGGTCCACGTGGCGGCGCAGGATTTTTTCCGGCGTGTGCGCAGCCACGTGCTCGATATCCATGCCGCCCTCCGTCGAGGCAATGATGACCGGCAACGAGGCGGCGCGGTCGAGCAGGATGGCCAGGTAGTACTCCTTGGCGATGTCTGTGGCCTCGGTAAAAAACACTGTCTGCACCTTGCGCCCGCTGGGGCCGGTTTGGTGGGTGACGAGCGTGTTGCCGAGCATCTTGCCGGCATACTCCCTGGCCTGGGCCGGGCTGGCGGCGATTTTCACGCCCCCTGCAAAACCATCGGTAAACTTGCCCTTGCCGCGCCCGCCCGCGTGAATCTGGCTCTTGACCACGATTTTTCCCGCCGGCAGTTGGGCGAGGGCGGCGTCAATTTCCGCCGGGGTCTTGGCCACGGCCCCGCGGGCGACGGGCAGGCCGAAATCGCGGAAGAGTTGCTTGGCCTGGTATTCGTGGATGTTCACGTGGGCGTAAAAGGGCGTTCGGGCAAAGGGTCTTGATTGAGCAAACTTGCCCGTTTTGACAATTCTTAAATGCGGCTATTCGCCAGTTTGGCGCCTATTCGCCGATGACGCGCTTCTGTTCCTGCGATATTTCCACCGCGCCTTTCCGGGCCAGTTCGAGCAGGGTGTCGAGTTCCTCGCGGGAAAAAGTCGCTTCCTCGCCCGAGCTTTGAATTTCGACAAACCGGCCCGACCCGGTGAGGACAATGTTCGCGTCCACCTCGGCGTCGCGGTCTTCCAGGTAATTGAGGTCGAGAATTGGCTGGCCGCGGCACACGCCCGCGCTGACGGCCGCCACCGAGTCGGTGAAAAACCCTGTCTTTATCTTGCCGGCGGCGAGGAGCTTTTTCTCCGCCAGCCGGGTCGCGACATACGCGCCGGAAATCGCCGCCGTGCGCGTGCCGCCGTCGGCTTGGAGCACGTCACAGTCGAGCCACAGAGTCATGCCGGGCAGTTTCTGCAAATCCACCACTGCCCGCAGGGCGCGGCCAATCAGGCGCTGGATTTCCACCGTGCGCCCATCGAGTTTGCCGCGTGAAATATCGCGCTGCTTGCGGTCGAGGGTGGAATAGGGCAGCAGGGAATATTCCGCGGAAAGCCAGCCGCCCGGTACCTTTTGCTGCATCATCCACGACGGCACCTTGTCCTCAATCATCGCTGCGCAAATGACCGTCGTGTCCCCAAAACGTGCCAGGACGGAGCCATGCGCGTGCGGGGCGATGCCGGGCGCGAACGAAACGGGGCGCAGTTGGTTGGCGGCCCGGCCATCGGGGCGGGAGAAAGGCTGGGTGGAATCGGCGCTCATGCTCCCATTTGAAGCCGCGCGGTGCCACGACGCAACTCCTTTGGCGGGAAATTATTTCCTTCCCGCCAGGCAGTCCTTGATTTCCCGCAGCAGTTCGCGGGAATCAATCGGGCGGAAGAGGTAACGCGCCGCGCCCAGCGCGAGGCCCTTTTGGCGCGAGGTTTCATCACTGAAAGTCGAGGTGATGAGGATGAGCGGAATAGTTTTCAGCCGCGGGTCGGTTTTCAGTGCTTCACACAGCTGGTACCCGTCTCCTTCGTGCATGAAAACATCCGAGATAATCAGGACGGGGCGGTGCTTGCGGGCCAGGGCCATTGCGTCGGTCATGCCGCTGGTGCAGATGACGATGGTGTAGCCTAGTGGCTCCAGGAGGCTTTCGAGCAATTTGGCGTTCGCTGCGAGGTCGTCGATGACGAGGATGGCCGCTTTTTTCCTCGGCGGAGTAGGCGCCGGGCCTTCCGTGGGCGATCGGTTGGGCCGGGTATCGGGTGGCAAACCAAGAAATTGTGCCACTTGCTCGATGAAGGATTTTGCTTCGATCGGCTTGCTGATGTAGCCGTCAAAGCCCGCCGCCAGGCCTTTTTCCCGATCCCCCACCATCGCGAGCGCGGTGACGGCGATAATCGGGATTTTCCGCAGCCGTGCATCTGCCTTCATCGCCTTGACCACGCCGTAACCGTCGAGTTTGGGCACTTGGATGTCGCATAACACCAGGTCGGGCGATTCCTTCCGGGCGGTTGCCAACCCCGCTTCGCCATCGGTCGCCGTAAACAGAGTGTAACCAAACTCCTCCAGCAGATAAACCATCAGCTCGAGGTTCGTCTCATTGTCTTCGATAATGAGGATGCGTTTTTTCATCGAATGGCGATGTGGGGGGATGGTTCCTTTGGCAGAGTCAGCGTGAAACAGCTGCCTTCGCCCATTTCACTGCACAGGGTGATATATCCGCCGAGCAATTCCGCCAGTTTGCGGCTTAGGTGCAGGCCCAGGCCGGTGCCCTCGACCTGCCGGTCTTCGCCCGTGTTTAAGCGCCGGAAGGCTTCAAACAGCTTGGTTTGGTCCGTGGGCGAAATGCCGGAGCCGGTGTCGCTCACGGCAAATTCCACGAATGTCCGCGGGCCGTCCTTGCGGGTGCTCAACGCCAGCGTGACCGAGCCGCGCTTCGTGAATTTAAGCGCGTTGCTGGAGAGATTGAGCAAAATTTGGTGCAGTGCGCGCCGGTCGGTGTGCAGGGTTATTTGGCGCTTGGGGCTCTCAATATTCAGTTTAAGGCCTTTTTTCGAGGCAACATGCTGCAGTGATGTGGCCACCTCGCTCACACTGGTGTTGGCGTTGACGGTTTCAAGGTCCGGCTTGATTTTGCCGGATTCGATGCGGGCGAGATCCAGCAGGTCGTTAATCAGGGAGAGCAGGTGTTTGCCGCTGCTTTCGACAATTTGCAGCTGCTTCTCCTGTTTTTGGGTGAGCGGTCCCGGCAGGCCCATCAGCATCGTGCCGGTGAAACCGAGGATGGCGTTGAGCGGCGTGCGCAGCTCGTGGCTCACACTCGCAAAAAATTGGGTCT
>JABDGR010000076.1 GCA_013285985.1 Verrucomicrobiota bacterium | reverse complement strand
GAGCACGCCACCGGCCTCACCAGCCTTGACCATGTTAATAAAGAGACGGTCAAAGACTTTCGGATGCTGTTGCAGGCCGTCAGAGAGATTGTTGCCGGAGCGGACATTGTCGGCCAAAGCGACCAGGATGTCCTTGAAACGCTGGTTCTTTTCCTGGCGGATCATGACTTCGAGGCTGCGCAGCAGCGGCAAACCCGCCTGCAGAAGGGTGGCCATCTGGCGGGTAAAAATCGCCAGATTTTCCACGCTGATGACCTTGCCAAAGTTGAGGCTGAAACCTTTCTTGGAGCCGGGTTTGCCGCCCTTGCCCGGTTTCTCGCCTTCAGCGTTCAGGGAGGCGACCATCAACCCCTGCTGGGATAGCTTGGCATTGGCCTCGTCGGGGGAGGATGCGTCGATGCGGCCGGTTTTTTGGGCGCCGGAAGCGTCAATGGCACTGTAGCGATATTTAGGCATGGGCAGGCGGGGCGAAGGGGGGTGACGGCGGAGTATGCGATGCTGGGGGTTTGGAGACGGTTGGCGAGAAGATTCTGTGGAGCAGGATGGGGAGCTTACCCGGGTAGGTGCTTCCTATCACGTATATTTCAAAACTTCCTCCACCGTTGTGAGTCCGTCAAAAATAGCCCGCATGCCGTCATCCCGGAGCGTCCGCATGCCCTGCTCGATGGCCTTCTGCTTGAGGACGAGAGTGGGCGCTTTTTTGGTGATAAGCTCGCGTTGGGCATCGGTGACGACCATGAGCTCAAAGAGGCCCTGGCGGCCGCGATAGCCCGTCTGGCTGCATTCGGGGCAACCTTTGCCGTAGTAGAACTGGCGGTCGGCGATTTGAAGGGGGTCGGCGCCGAGGAGGTTGATCATTTCATGGTCGGGCTCGTAGGCGGTCTTGCAGGTCTTGCAGATTCGGCGAACCAGACGCTGGCCCAGGATGCCTTCCAACGAGGCGGAGATGAGGAATGGCTCCAAGCCCATGTCGATCATGCGGGTGATGGCGCCGGGGGCGTCATTGGTGTGCAGGGTGGCCAGCACCACGTGGCCGGTGAGCGAAGCTTGCACGGCGATTTGGGCGGTTTCCAAGTCGCGAATCTCGCCGACCATGATTTTGTCGGGGTCCTGCCGCAGGAAGGAGCGCAGGGCCTTGGCGAAATCGAGGCCGACCTGGTGGTTGACCGCGACCTGCATGATGCCGTCAATTTCGTATTCCACCGGATCCTCGGCCGTGAGGATTTTAATGTCGATGGTGTTTACTTCGCGCAGGGCGCTGTAGAGGGTCGTGGTTTTGCCGGAGCCGGTCGGCCCGGTCACAATGAAGATGCCGTTGGGGAGATTGACCAGATGCCGGATGCTCACCAGCACGTCATCGGGCATGGAGAGCTTGGCGAGGTCGAGATTGACGACCGATTTGTCGAGCACGCGCAGCACGACGCTTTCGCCGAATTGCGTCGGGAGGGTCGAAACGCGCAAGTCCACCGGGCGGCCGGCGATGGTCATCTTGATGCGCCCGTCCTGCGGGATGCGGCGCTCCGCGATGTTGAGGTTCGACAAAACCTTAATACGGGAAATGACGGGGATGGCGAGGCTCTTGGGCGGCGGGGCCATTTCGTAGAGCGCGCCGTCAATGCGGTAGCGGATGCGGAACTGGTCTTCAAACGGCTCGAAGTGAATATCCGAGGCCTTGTCCCGAATGGCCTGCTGCATGATCAGGTTGACGAAGCGAATGATGGGCGTCTCATTGGCCAGATTTTCGAGGTCTTTGGCCTCGAGGTCGGCGTCGCTGTCCGCCCCGACTTTGGAGCCCTTGATCTCGGCGAGCAGCGCGTCGATGGAGGAGTCCTCTTCGCCGTAGGTGGCGGTCATCAAGCCGTCAATCACATCGGGGTCGATGACCACAATCTTGATGTCCTTGTTCAGGGAAAACGTCAGGTCATCCACCACGCGGCTGTTAAAAGGGTCTTTGGCGAGGACAGTAATGGAAGTGTCGTCCATGCGGAAGGGCACCACGCCGTACATGCGCGCGACCTGGGACTTGATGGTTTTGGTGGCCAGCTCATCAAGGGCGGAAGGCACCTGGGGCAGAAACTCGAACTGGAGGTAATCGGCCACCGCTTTCAGCAAGGCGGGGCGATCCGCGGTGCCGGAGTCGATCAGGCAATCGGCGAGACTTTTGCCGGTTTGCTGGGCGGTTTGTTGCAGTTCATCGAGTTGAACCTGCGTTACCTGGCCGTTTTTTTGAAAAACGTCGGCAATGGCTTGATTATGGTCTTCGAACATATCCGGGGATGGTTGGGGCTGGGCGGAAGTTTAAGGGAAAAAGGCGGAGAGTAAAATTTAGGTTTTGACGGTGGATTCCTGGACTTTTTTGCGCATCTCGTCGGGGCTTTGGGCTTTCTCAACGGCCGTCTCGGCGGAAATGAGCCCGCGAGCATAGAGGCTCATCAAATGCGCGTCGAGGGTGATCATGCCGAGGCCGCCGCCCGTCTGGATGTCGGAGGTGATGCGGTAGGTCTTGTTGTCGCGGATGAGCGCGGCGATGGAGTCCGTCGTGATCATGATTTCATAACTGGCGATGCGCCCACCGCCGACTTTCTTGCACAAGGCCTGGGAAATGACTGCAATGACCGAAGAGGCCAGCTGGGTGCGAATCTGATCCTTGGTGCTGGCGGGAAAGGCGTCCACAATGCGGTCCACGGTGCGGGCGGCGCCGGTGGTGTGCAACGTGCCAAAGACGAGGTGGCCGGTTTCAGCGGCGCTGACTGCTGCTTCGATGGTTTCCAAATCGCGCATTTCACCGACAAGGATGATGTCGGGGTCCTGGCGCAGCGCGCCGCGGATGGCCTCGGCAAAACTGGGCACATCCACCCCTACCTCGCGCTGCGTGACAATGCATTTCTTGTGGTTGTGGTAATATTCGATGGGGTCTTCGCAAGTGATGATGTGGCCTTCCTCGTTTTCGTTGACCCAGTTGATCATGGAGGCGAGCGTCGTGGATTTGCCGGAACCCGTCGGCCCGGTGACGAGGATGAGCCCGCGGGGGCGGTTCAGGAGATCCTTAATGCGGTCCGGCAGGCCAAGTTCGCGCATCGAAAACATTTTGTGCGGAATCATGCGCAGCACCATGCCGTAGTTGCCCTTGGCCTTGAGTACCGAGACACGGAAGCGCGCCTTGTCCATGAAGGCGAAGGCAAAGTCCGCGCCGCCGACTTGCTTGGCCTTTTGCTGGTGATGGTCGGAGGCGATGGAGCGCATGAGCTGCTCGGTGTCCTCCGGGGTGAGCTTGGGCCCGTCCACCGGAGACATGCCGCCGGACACACGCAGCGTGGGCGCCTGGCCAACCTGCAGGTGGAGGTCCGAGGCGCCCTCGTCCACCATCAGGTTCAGCAGGTCATTCATTTCGTAGCTCATGGGAGTCAGCTCCTGGCGGCAAAATTCCAAAAATATTCGCGCTGGCTTAGGCCATGGTCGCGTAGACGACTTCGTCCACGGTGGTGAGCCCGCTGGTGACTTTGCGCACACCGTCTTCACGCATGGTCCGCATGCCCAGTTCACGGGCCTTCTGGCGCAATTCCACCAAGGAACGGCCTTCGTAAATCATTTGCTGGACTTCCTCGTTGATGAGGAACATTTCGAAAAGGCCCATGCGGCCGCGGAAGCCGATGCCGAGGCAGCGCTGGCAGCCTTCGCCTTTCATGAAGGTGGCCTGCGCGGCCTGCACTTCGTTGAGGCCGATGCTCATCAGGTCCTTCGGTTCGGGCAGGAAGGGCTTTTTGCACTGGATGCACACGCGGCGCACGAGGCGCTGGGCCAGAACGGCGCGCAGGGAGGCGGAGACGAGGAACGCCTTGACGCCGATATCCACCAGGCGCGTAACGGCGCTGGGGGCGTCGTTGGTGTGCAGGGTGGAGAACACCATGTGGCCCGTCAGCGAGGCGTTGATGGCGATTTCCGCGGTTTCAAAGTCACGAATTTCCCCGATCATGATGATGTTGGGGGCCTGGCGAAGCATTGCGCGCAGCGCGCGGGCGAAGGTCATTTCCACTTCACGGCGCACCTGGACCTGGTTGATGCCGTTCATCTGATACTCGACCGGGTCCTCGACAGTGATGATTTTGCGGTCGGGATGGTTGATGTAGTTGAGCGCGGAATAGAGCGTGGTGGATTTGCCGGAGCCGGTCGGCCCGGTGACCAGGAAAATGCCGTCAGGCATGCCGACGATTTTCTCAAAGACAACCTGGTCGTCGGAGAAAAAGCCCAATTCCGGCAGGCCGAGTTTGAGACCTTCCTTGTCGAGGATTCGCATGACGATGCTTTCGCCATACACGGTGGGCAGCACGGAGACGCGCAAGTCGACGTCTTTTTGCCCGACTTTCATCTGAATACGACCGTCCTGCGGGATGCGTTTTTCCGCGAGGCTGACATTGGCCATCAGCTTCAGGCGCGAAACAATGGGCGGCTGAAGGCGCTTCGGCGGATTTTCAATTTCGAGCAGGGAACCGTCAATGCGGTAGCGGACGCGGAAACGCTTTTCCATCGGCTCAAGGTGAATGTCGGAAGCGCGGCGCTTGACGGCTTCGGTAATGAGCATGCTGACGTACTTAATGATGGGGGCCTCGGCCTCTTTGGCCGCTTTGGTCTTCGCCGCATCGGCGGACGTGGCGTCTTTTGCCTCGGTTTCGCCAAAAAGGTCGCCGTAAGCGGAAGTCGTCGGGACGCCGTAGTTTTCGTCAATAGCTTCTTGAATCTGCTTCGGGCTGGCCAGGTAAGTAGTAATGGTGACGTTGAGCATCTTGCTCAGGCTGTCCACCGCGTCCACGTTCAGGGGGTCGGAAATGGCGAGGTCGAGTTGCTTGCCGTCCAGCGACATGGGGAAGGCTTTGTAGCGCAGGGCCAGGTCCCGGCCGATCATCTTCAGGAGTTCCTCGCCGGGGCGCACCTCGGCCAGGTTGGTCAACTCCATGTGGAATTCTTTGCTGAGGGCCTTGTAAACCTGGTCCTCAGTGAGGTTGTTGCTCTCAAAGAGCACGTCCAGGGTCGCCGCGTCCATCTGGTCGGTGGGGGTTTCGGGCTTGACCTGGCTGCGGGCGGATGCCACGGCCTCGGTTGTCACCAAGCCTTTATCCTGGAGTAGTTGAAGAACGAAATCGTCAGCTGAGGTCACGCCGTTGAATGCCCCGAGGGGTTGTTGAGGGGTTAAGGAGGGGAGGTTTTAGCGGTTGAGGCTGACCAGGAACTCCGCATTGGATTTGGTTTTCTTTACGCGGGTGATCAGCATCTCCATCGCTTCGGTTGAAGGTATACCTTTCATTGCGCGACGCAATGAATAAATTTTTTGCAGTTCGTCTTTGTGGTAAAGCAGTTCTTCCTTGCGCGTGCCGCTTTTTTCGAAGTTGAGGGCGGGGAAGATGCGCTTGTCGGACAAGGCGCGGTCGAGGTGGAGTTCCATGTTGCCGGTGCCCTTGAACTCCTCAAATATCACTTCGTCCATCTTGCTGCCGGTTTCGACGAGGGCGGTGCCGAGGATGGTCAGGCTGCCCGCTCCCTCGATGTTGCGGGCCGAGCCAAAAAAGCGCTTGGGTTTTTGCAGCGCATTGGATTCGACGCCACCGGAGAGGATTTTGCCGCTGCTGGGCATGAGAGTATTATAAGCTCGCGCCAGGCGGGTGATGGAGTCGAGCAGGATGACCACATGCTGGCCGTATTCCACCATGCGGCGGGCCTTCTCAATGACCATTTCCGCGGCATGGACGTGGCTTTCGGCAGGCTCGTCAAAGGTGGAAGAAATGACTTCGGCGCCCTGGACGCTGCGGCGGAAATCGGTGACTTCTTCGGGACGCTCGTCCACCAGCAAAATAATCATCGG
>JABDGR010000075.1 GCA_013285985.1 Verrucomicrobiota bacterium | reverse complement strand
TCTTTTCGGAAGTATGTAGATGACGCAAATGCCGGAAAAGAACGGAAATCCCCGGAATAAGGCGGAAATCAAGGAGTTACGTAATATGCTTTGGTTGGTGCTACGTAGGATGCCATTTGGCGAGGACTTCTTTTGCCCATTCTTGTCAGCGCGCAACATCGACAGCATTCAGCGTAGAGCGGAAGTGTGGCAGGCAGGGCGGTTGAGCGCCTGGTGTCGCCTACCGGACGGCGCCCGAGCTTTTTTTGCTTGTAGCGCTGATACTTCCCATCGCGCCAAAGGCGACCAAGCCCCAGCGGAGCATCGCGCCAAAAAATTTTATCTTTCGTTGTGGAAAAACTATGCGTTTGATGACCAACAAGCTCAGCGGGAGCGCGGCCAGCTTCACGAGCGGCGGAATCCGCCTCCACAGGGCAAGCATGCGGTCCAGCCATTCCAAGGGTTTTGTCACACGGATCGCGTCTGCGGCGCATTGGGCGCGCCGCACGGCAATGCTCTGCCGCAACACTGCCTTGCGGGCGGCCAGCAGGGTTAGCTCCCGTTGCGGATACATGCTTGGTCTTCCCTGAGTTCAAGTCGCGTGTCAGTAAATGGCGCCGGTTGGCGCGCGAGATAACGACGAAACGCAATGATAACCGCGAGCAGTGCGACAATGTAGAACGCTGCCAGCCCACCGAAGACGGCGAGCCGGGCAGTATCCCAAAACGCAAAAACCAAAGCAAGGCTGGCAAATATGACGGCCAGCAGGCCCGTAAAGAAAACCGCAGCCAGCCAGACGAATGTTTGCACCAGGCGAAATTTCTCCTCCTGCAGCTCGACCGAGAACAGCTCCGCCCGTTCCCGCACGGTCGCGAGCAGACCATCTCCCAACGACCGCAGGGAAGCGAGATAACCAGCCGGAGCCGGTTGCGCGGGCTTCTTCATGGGCGGAGGACGCTATTTGCTGCTGCGACCGATGAGCATGCCCACCAGCCCGCCCACGAGCGCCCCGACGCCGAGCGCGACGGCCAGCGACTGGTACGGATTTTCACGAATAGTCTTGTCGGTGTACTTGGCACCGGCGACTACCTTTTTCTTCGTGCCTTCGTAGATGTCGTTGAACCGTTCCTGCGCGGCGCTAAACCGCTCGCGCAAATTACCGACGGCTTCGCTGGAGTGCTCAGTGAGAGATCCCGCGATCATCGTTTCGGCTTCAGACATGAGCGATTGCAGCTCGGCGAGAAGTTCTTTGGGTGTGTGAGTGGCAGTGTCTTGGATGTTATTCATAAAAATGAGGGGGAGAATGGGGGTAGTTAAAGAAAGTACCGGAAAATTAGACGGTTACCTTTTCCTGGGATTGCAGGTGGGAGCGCAGCATCCACGCGGCTTTTTCGTGTTTTTCCAGCAATCCGGTGAGAAAATCGGCGGTGCCGATGTCCGCCAGGCGGGTGGCGATGGTGGCGTCCGCGCGCAGTTGGATGGCTAAATCCTCATGCAGCGTCACCAATTCCAACAGCATACCCTCGGCAGGCAGGTTAGTACCCGGCTGGGCGGAAATCCGCGCGGCCTTGGTCAATTCGCCCCAATTACCGGCAGCCCCAACCCCGATGGCCCGCGTCCGTTCGGCGATGTCGTCCAGTAGCTGGTGGACCTGGCCGTACTGCGTCTCAAAGAGCACGTGCAAGCCTTCAAAGTTCGGGCCGGTGACGTTCCAGTGATAATCATGCGTGGTCGCATACAGCACATACTCGTCTGCCAGCAGGAGATTGAGCAGGTGGCCCATCTCATCCCGGATGGTGTCGCTTAGTCCAATGTTGGTTTTCATGAGAGATGCGATTAGGACTGGATTACCCCAGCGAGTGTGGGGGTGCCGGCAAATGGGATTCGGGCCAGGCTTTTGAGATGCGCCCGGAGCCGCGCTGCCGTTTGTTCATGCCGATCAATCAGATTCCTGCTCAGATCCAAAGCGGTGATGCCTTTCGGGTCTTGGCGGCGAAGCTGAGTGATGGACTGCTCATGTATGATCAGTAATTCCACGAGTATATGATCCGAATACAACTCATCACTCGGATCAAAGGAAGTGCTGGCAGTAAATGAGGGCGAGAACATGACTGGAGGGAATCGTAGGTCGGATAATTGCAGATGCGATTGGCGCGATTCGATAAGTCCGGCAGTGCGAGCGCGGCAAGCGCGGCGGGATCTAGTTTTTCACCGTCAGGTCGTTGGTCACGGATTTGACGCCGCGTACGTCCGCCGCAAGCTTGGCGACAAGGGTCTTCTGGGCGGCGGAATCGGCGTCGCCCGTAATGCGGACTACGCCATTCGTGGTGACAACCGTGGTCTTGAAAGTGCTGGTGGATTTGTGCGTGAGGAGGGCGTATTTCACCTGCGTGGTGATGGACGCATCGTCCATGGTCTCGCCGACGGGCGCAGCGGCGGGTTTGTCGGTCACAGTGATGTCATTTTTCACCGTTTTCACGCCATCAATGTCTTTGGCATAAGCCTCGGTAAGTTCTTTTTGTGCGAGATTGTCGGCGGTACCGGTCAGAATGACATTGCCGTCCGTGACCACGACCTTGGTGTTGATGGCGCTGACGTTGGCCCTGACGAGGAGGAGCCCGCGAATCTTGAACGCCATCCAGCCGTCGGAATGCTCGGGAAAGGACGGCTCGACCTTGATCTGGTTGGTGACGCTGACGACACTGGGAAGATTTTCCACGGTGCCGGCGGCGAGATCTTTATCGGCACCGTCCAGGACCGTGCCGGTCAGGGTGACGACGCCGTTGGCGGCTTTGGCGGTCACGCGATCCTCAAGGACCACGCGAAAATTATACGAAGCTTTGGCCGCGTCTTCGATCTTAAGATCGTTGGCGGGGGTGGCGAACAAGGCGACCGGGCAGGCAATGAGCGCCAAGAGAACTGACAGATTTTTGATTTTCATAAAATGTGAGGTGAAGAATACAGGTGGAGAATACTCTAACAACGCTGCGACTGCTATGGGGCGTAACCCTACCGCGGACTTTCGGCCCTCGTCTCACGTAAAGCGCGTTCGGTCAGGAACAAATTCTACAATTCCCGGGTGTTCTCATAAAACTCCCGCGCTTTCGCCAAAAGTTGCGGTTCGGTCAAATGATGTTCATCGACCGTCAGCGTGCCGGCGATCCGCCGGGCCAAGTCCGGGTGATGCTTTTTCACCCAAGTAGTGAATTGATCCATCTCGCTGCTGGCGCCCGTGGCCTGGCCAAAAACCAGGATTTTACCGGCATCCTTCAACGCCTCAGCCACGGATTCAAAGAAGCGGTCTGAAACCGGCATTTCCTTGCCGCTAAAAAAATCTCGGGCGTCGTGCGCGCGGCGAAGGCAATCGGCTGGTTCGTGGGGCAGGATAGTCACGGGAACGGTGCCGCGGACTTCCGTGCGGAAAAGGCGGGCCGCATGGTGGTCGATCACTACTAGCATATGGGACGGTGCCTGGCTGGATTTCGCCGGTTTTGTTTCCGACTGCTCAAGAAAATGGCGCAGTTTCATGACTTCATCCACCTCGGTCACATCCTTGGAGCGCGGCGGCGACAAGGTCAGGACATGCCCATTGCGGGTCACCTTTAGTTTGCCATTCGTTTCGACCAGGATATCACCGAGATGACTGAACAAGGTGAGGACTTCACGCCAGGCCAGATTATGCGAGACAGGATGCTGAAGGATTTTTTCATAGGTGCGCCGGTGCGAACCTGTCAGCGAAGTAACCGGGTTGATCGTTTGCATGGTGAGCGGATTGTTGGGTTGTTTGAAGAAATGTTTGCGGAGCACGGCGAATCGCGCTCATTGACCATAGCGCCGTTGGATCTCTTTCCGGCACGATTGAATGAGCCACGCACCGACCAGAAAAAACAGCGCCCCGTTTGCGAGGTAGAGCATGTCGAACAGGAACTGATGCGGACTGCCAGGAACCACGTGATGCAGGCCGAGAATCTGATGGTTAATCAGACCCTCCAGAAAATTAAACATGCCGCACCCCGCCAGCATGGAGCCCAGCAAAACCCGTCCGCTCGCCTCCAGTCCCGCCTGGCTCGCGGCCCGAAACAGCATCGCCGTTCCCGTCAGCACCATCAGCCAGACCACGAGAAGAAAGTAGCCGTCCTGGGTATTCTCCAGTTGCAGTTGCGCGACGGTGGCGGGCTGGCAATCCGTGGAATAACAAATCATGTGGTGCCAGCCGAGGATCGAATGAAGAATGATCCCGTCGGCCAGGCCCCCGAATCCCGCGCCAAGCACCAGGCCGGCGCGAATCAAGGGGCTGGTCAGGGCTCTTTTCACCACCTGAACGCAGAGCTGGCCAATGCTTTGTTTGGCGGCGGGTTTCCCGATGGTGCTAAAGGCATTCATGGGTTTTTAGATGGTTGTTTCCAGGCTGGATCGTGCGACGACAGCAGCATCCGCGTTCTCGCGGGGAATCAATTCGGCCTGGTCGGTACCCGACTCTTCTCTGGCCTTGCGGGCGAGGTGCTCGAAACGCGATTTGATTCGGTCCAGTTCCTCTTCAGACAATTCTTCGATGTCCAGCAGGGTGTTCCTCGCCGTCTTGGTTGCCCGGATCAATTCATCGAGTTTTATCTGCACGGCTTCGCTCTCCCGGTTCTGGGCATTGCGAATCAGAAAGATCATTAAAAAGGTGATGATGTTGGCGAGCGTGTTAATGACGAGCAGCCACGTGTTGCCAAAGCGGAACAAGGGTCCAGTGAGCGCCCAGAGCGCAATCGTGCCGAGGGCGAGGACAAAAGCCATGGGATGCCCGCTCGTCCGCACAATCGTCCGGGCAAATTTCTGAAAACCGCCGAACAAATGTTCTAGCTTTGGGGTAACGATTTTTTTCATTCGATCTTAGCAGGCAGGGCGGTTCACAGTGCCCGCAGAAAAGCCACGAGGTCGGCTTTCTCGTCCGCGGTCAGTTTGGCGCCGAGAATCAGGTTAAAATATTCCACGGTGTCCTCTAGCGTGAGCAACCGTCCATCGTGGAGATAGGGCGGAGAATCTTTGATCCCCCGCAGGGGAAACGTCTTGATCGGGCCATCCGCACCGGCCATGAGGCCGTTGATCATTCTGGGTTTGAAAAACCGTTCCGCTTGCAGATTGTGCATCGAGTTGTCGGTGTAATACGGCGGCGCATGGCAAGTCGCGCACTGCCCCTTGCCAAAAAATATTTCCTGGCCACGGAGTTCCGCGGCGGAGGCTTTTGTCAGATTCAATTTTCCGAAAACATCGAGTTTGGGCGCAGGCGGGAAGTCCAGCAACTCCTCGAATTCCGCCATGAACTGGACCTGGCTGCCCCGCTCCAAAATATTGACGCCTTTTTGGGTCGCGAGCAACGGGTCGCCGTCAAAGTAGGCCCCGCGTTGCTCGAATTCCGTAAAATCCTCCACCGTCTTTAGGGCTCGTTGTGAGCCGAACAGGCGCTGGATGTTTACGCCGCGCAATGACGGCGTGCCGATCCGGTGTCGGTATTCCTGGGGGCGGGTATCGCCGGACAAATGGGTTGCGCCGTTGGTGTGGCCGTTCGCATGACAATCAAAGCAAGATACCCCACGGGATGGCCGTTCAGATCGCCGGTCGCTGGTGTCATTGAATTGCTGCTGCGGAAATGGGGTTACCAGCAACCGCAATCCTTCGATTTGTTTCGGGTTTAAAATTCCGTCGAACAATTCAAAAAAGTTGTCACTGGTCACCAGCTTGCCCTGTGAGACGTCGCCCAAATCCGGTCGCGTGGTCAAAAACATCGGCGGGGGGAATTCCGGGAGAAAATGGTCCGGCAAATCAAAATCCAAATCGAACCGGGTCAAATCCCTTCCCTCCTGCTGCTTGATTTCATCAATCTCGAAATGGGGAAAGACCATGCCGCCCTCCGGCTGATTGGGGTGCGGCAACGGAAGAAAGCCTTGCGGAAAAAGGTCGCCATCGCGAAT
>JABDGR010000074.1:3901-5986 GCA_013285985.1 Verrucomicrobiota bacterium | reverse complement strand
AATAATACGAAAGTCGCCTGAAATCGTGATGCTGACTTGATTGCTGCCGGTGTTCGCACCGGGCACACTGGTCGAGCCAGACGAAACCGCAGTTGTCGCAGCAGGCGTGCCGGCGGAATTAAGCGCCGCGAGCGATACGGCCGCGCCAATGACCGCTACAGAAACACAAGCCAGCCGGGGAAGAGTCTTGGAAGGCATGGGGGCAATTGAGGCTTTTCTCCTGACGTTTCTAACCCGCGTTTTGCCGCCTGACAAGTGTTTGGCATCGGCTCTCAAGCCCCACCCGAGTCTTGACCGGGGCGCGTAAACCCGCGATGCTGTTGGGTTTATGGCTGAAGAAAACCAGGCCGCGGTGTCCCCGCTCGCGTCGTCCAACGTCACGATGGACATGCTCGTGTCGCTATGCAAGCGGCGCGGGTTTGTGTTCCCCTCGTCGGAGATTTACGGCGGGCTGAACGGATTTTTCGACTACGGCCCGCTGGGCTCCGAGCTGCGGCGCAACATCCGCAACGCGTGGTGGGAAGACATGGTTCACCGGCGCGACGACATCGTGGGGATTGACTGCTCCATCATCTCACACCCGAAAGTGTGGGAGGCTTCGGGCCACGTGGGCGGCTTTTCCGACCCGATGGTGGACTGCAAGGAGTCGAAGCAGCGTTACCGCGCGGATCAGTTGTTTTTTGCGCCGGTCGTCGTCGCGGGAGAAAAAATTGGCTACGTAAGCGTGCTCGAGGACGCCAAGATGCAAACCGAGGCCGAGGAACAGGCCAACAGCCTCAAGCGCAAACTGGCCAAACAAGGCGCGCTTGAACCCATCGTCCTCCAGGACTACACGAACGCGAAGCCGGACGAATACGCGCTCATCCCCTCGCCCGCCACGGGCAAGCCGGGCTCGCTGACGGCGCCGCGCGATTTCAATTTGATGTTCGAAACCCACGTCGGCGCGATGCGCGACGAAAGCGCCGTCGCCTACCTGCGACCCGAGACCGCGCAGGGCATGTTCTTCAATTTCAAAAACGTGGTGGATACGACGCGCGTGAAACTGCCCTTTGGCATCGCGCAAATCGGGCGCTCTTTCCGCAACGAGATCACCCCGCGCAACTTTGTCTTCCGCTCGCGCGAGTTCGAGCAGATGGAGATGGAATACTTCATCCACCCGACGGCCGACTGGCAGAAGGAGCACCGCGCGTGGATTGACTGGTGCAAAAATTGGCTCGTGTCCATCGGCCTGCCGGCGGCACGGCTCTCCGAATACGACCACCCGAAGGCGAAGCTGGCGTTTTACTCGCGCGGGACGACGGACATCATGTTCGAGTACCCTTTCGGCGTGCAGGAACTTTGGGGCATTGCGGCGCGCGGGGACTATGATTTGCAGCAGCACATCAAGTTCTCCGGCAAGGCACTGGATTATTTTGAGGAGGCCACGAAGTCGAAGGTCGTGCCACACGTCATCGAACCGGCAGTAGGCGTGGACCGCATCTTCCTCGCCGTGCTGTGCAGCGCGTATTACGAAGACGTCGTCGAGGGTGAAAAGCGCACGGTGCTGCGGCTGCACCCGCGGCTGGCACCGGTGAAGTGCGGGGTGTTCCCGCTGGTGAAGAACAAGCCGGAACTGCTCGCGCACGCGGAGGCGCTGTATAAAAGGCTCCGGCGTAAGTGGAATGTGTTTTGGGACGTGTCCGGCGCGATTGGCCGGCGCTACCGGCGCATGGACGAAATTGGCACGCCCTTCTGCGTCACCGTGGACTTTGACACGATTGAGAAGGACGGCAGCGTGACCCTGCGCGACCGCGACACGACCCAGCAGGTGCGCCTCAGCGAGGACGAACTGGTGGCCGAACTCTCGCGGCGGATTGATGGCGTGTAATCCAAGCTTTTCTTCGGGAGGGCACAGGCGTAGCGTGGAGATGGCATGGCGAACGCTTTCTATATTATCCTGGGCATTGCCATTGGCGTGGTGGTGGTGGTGTGGCTGCTGCTGCGCAAGCGCGACAACAGCCTCGGCACCAACCCAATGGCGCCGGAACAGTGGCGCGAAACGTTCAAGGCGCTCTCGACCGACGCCCTGCGGGAGAACAACCAGCA
>JABDGR010000074.1:0-3891 GCA_013285985.1 Verrucomicrobiota bacterium | reverse complement strand
AATTCCTCCAGCAATTCCAGGCCCTGGCGCAGGAAACGCTCAAAACTTTTCAGGAAACCGCGCGAGGGGATTTGGAACAACGCAAGCAGGCCATCGAGGGGATGGTCACCCCCGTGCGGGAAACGCTGGGAAAGTTTGAAAGCCAGTTGCGCGCGCTGGAAACAGCGCGGGAAGGAGCCTACGGGGCGTTAAAAACACAGATGCAGGGCATGGCGGAAACGCAAGCCGCGCTGCGGACTGAAACGGGCAACCTGGTCAAGGCGCTGCGCGCGCCGCATGTGCGCGGGCGTTGGGGGGAAATGCAGCTCCGTCGCGTGGTTGAACTGGCCGGGATGCAGGCCCATTGTGATTTTGTCGAGCAGCAGACCTCCGAGGCGAACAGCCTGCGGCCGGATTTGATAGTAAAAATGCCTGGCGGGAAAAATCTGGTCGTGGACGCGAAGACCCCGCTGTCCGCCTATTTGGAGGCGATGGAAGCGCCCACCGAAGCCCTCCGGCTGGAAAAAATGCGCGGACACGTGCAACAAATTCGCGAGCATTTTAGAAAACTCGGCGAGAAAAAGTATTGGGAGCAATTCCAGCCATCGCCGGAATTCGTTTTCATGTTTTTGCCCGGCGAGATGTTTTACAGCGCCGCCCTCGAAACGGCCCCCGACCTGCTGGCGGAGAGCGTGAACGAGCGGGTAATCCTGGCCACACCGACGACGCTCATCGCCCTGCTCAAAGCCGTCGCTTATGGCTGGAAGGAAGAAGCGCTGGCGGAAAACGCCCGGCACATCAGCGACCTCGGGCGCGAACTGCACGAGCGCCTCGGCACCATGGGCGGGCATTTTGCGGAACTCGGCCGGCGGCTCGAAAAGGCGGTCGAATCGTATAACAGCGCCATGTCGTCGCTCGAAACCCGCGTCCTGGTGACGGCGCGGAAATTCACCCAATTGAGCGCGGGCGGGACTGAAGAAATCACCGCGACCGAGCCGATCGAAAAGCAACCCCGCGCCTTGCAAGCGCCGGAATTGACGGGGAGCAAGGATGGTTGAGCTAACAGAGTGCCGCGGTTCTTCCTGTTCAAACGACATGGTTTGCCCTATGGTTGATGCCCCCTTTCCCTTTTAGCGCATTGTCTCCATCATGAGCCTGCTTATTGTCAGTTGTTCGCTCAACCCGGCCAGCCGCAGCGCGCAACTGGCGCAGGTGGCGCTGGAGGATTGCCGCGCCACGGGCGGCCAAGCTGAACTCATCGCGCTGGGGCCGTTGAACCTCCCGGTGTGTGATGGCGACGGGGTTTACAACCATGCCGCGGTCGAGGCCATGGCGAAAAAAATCTGCGCAGCAAAGGGCATCATCCTCGCCATGCCGGTTTACAATTACGACGTGAACGCGGCGGCGAAAAACCTCGTTGAGCTGACGGGTGAGGCGTGGACGGGCAAGGTGGTGGGCTTCATCTGCGCGGCGGGCGCGCCGGGAAGCTACATGAGCGTGATGCCGTTCGCCAACAGCCTGATGCTGGATTTCCGCTGCGTGATCGCGCCGCGGTTTGTCTATGCGACGACTCAGGAGTTTGCCGACGAACAACTGGCGGAGGACGGCGACCTGCGCCGGCGTTTGCGCGGGCTGACGCGCGACGTGGCCGCCTTTGCTGAAGCGCTTGACGGAATTACGGGGTAGGAAAAGAAAGAATTTTATCCACGAATAAACACGAATAGAATTTGTTTTTCATGCTCGCCGTTGCACCCTTTGAAGTGGCCAAGCCTCCCCTGCCCTGGTTCGGCGCAGGACGGTTTCCGCTTTACCTCGCGCCGATGGCCGGGTTCACCGACAGCCCGTTCCGCCGTCTGTGCAAAGAACAGGGCGCAGATGTGCTGGTGACAGAATTTGCGAACGCGGAAGGACTCGTGCGCGGCACACCGATGGCGTGGACGGACTTGCATTTCACCGTCCTGGAGCGTCCACTCGGCGTGCAGATTTTCGGCGGTGACCCGGCCTTGATGGCCGAGGCCGCGCGTTTGGTCGTCGAACGCCTGCGACCGGATTTCATCGACCTCAATTTTGGCTGCCCGGCGGACAAGGTGACGTGCCGCAACGCCGGCTCGTCGTTGCTGCGTGATTTACCACTGTTGGAAAAAATTGCGGCTGCGGTCGTCGCGGCGGTGGAGATTCCCATCACGGCAAAAATCCGGCTCGGCTGGGACGAGCGTTCAATTGTCGCACCCGACGCAGCGCGTCGACTCGAGGGTGCTGGCGTGCGGGCGCTGGCCGTGCACGGACGCACGAAGGAGCAGGGCTACCGTGGCGGCGCGGATTGGACGGTGATTACGGAAGTGGCCGCGGCCGTGGCGATTCCCGTCATCGGCAACGGCAGCGTGGATACTCCGGAAATGGCCGGACGGCTGCGGCGTGAAACCGCGCTGGCAGGATTGATGATTGGGCGCGCCGCGCTGGGCTACCCATGGATTTTCCGCGAACTCAAGGCCGAGCTGGAAGGCCAACCACCACCACCGCCACCGAATCTGGCTGAACGCTGGGCCATGATGCTCCGCTATGCGGATGAGCGCCTGGCTCTGGAACGCCGCGACCCGGCAACGGCCAACCTCGGCGGCTTGCGCGCGATATTCAAAAGCATGGTCAAGGACATGCCGGAAGCGGCGGCCTTGCGCGGGACGCTGGAAAAAGTAAGCACGCGCGCGGAGTTGGGTGTCGTTGCCGAAACGCATTCGCGGAAGTGGAATATCGCATCGGAGTAGAGACAAAAACGAAGTTGACCCACTTCCCTTGCCTCCGCACGATTCCACGCCCACCCCACTGGGGCAAAGCGCCGGCCTGCCGAGTCGAAGCCGGGCTGAATCCCAAGACAAACGACGGCACACCCCATGAAACGCTTTAAGACCTATTTGCTGCTGGTCACAGCCATTTTATTGTCCACCGGACATTTCGCCCGCGCGCAAGACAGCGTCACGGTCGAGCCAATTGATAAATCAATCGATGTGGCGAAGTTGACGTACGATATTCTCGTTGATGGCAACCTTCCGCAGGACGACCCCGCGAACAATAAATACAAAACCCTCCAGGCCGCTTATGCCGCCGCGCCGGAAGGCACGGAAGAAAAGCCCACCGTCATCGGGATAAAACCCAACGTCTATCAACTCCCGGGCGCGGACACCGGCACCAGCCTGTCCATGACCAAAAACTACATCACCTTGCTGGGGTTGACCAACAACCGCCGCGCGGTGGTGTTGGCCGATAATCGCGGGCACATGGAGGGCGGCCAGGGCAATGGCTACATCCTCGATGTCAACGCCAACGGATTCACCCTGAAAAATTTGACAGTGCTCAATTACTGCAACACCGACTATGAGTATCCTGGTGACCCGAGCAAGAACCTCAAGATGCGCAACCCGGTCATCACCCAGGCCGTGGCCATCCAAACCGCCGGCGACAAACACGTCTACGAGAACGTCGCATTTCTCAGCCGGCTGGACACGACGTTTTTGCGGACCACGCGTTCCTATTTGAAGAATGTTTATATCGAAGGCACCGACGACTTCATCGGCGGCGGAACCATCAGTGTCTGGGAAGACTGCGAGATTGTCTTCCCGACTGGGCGCGGCGTGATGTCGGCCTCGGGGATTACGTTTATTAATTGCAAGTTTGAAGCAACCCACGGCCTGCAATTTTCCAAATCCGAATTCGGCAGCGGGGGCGGAAGGTTCAATGCGCTCATCAACTGTGTGATGCCGGTGAACTCGCCACAGGGCCCCGTCGCGTGGGTGCGGGGCGTGCCGGCGCCGCGGCCCAGCCAGTTTTCCCTCACGTATCACACCAAGGACACCAGCGGCAACCCCGCGGTCATCTATGACAGCTCGGTCGGCCCGCCGACGTTTACTTATTCGCGCG
>JABDGR010000073.1:6055-6132 GCA_013285985.1 Verrucomicrobiota bacterium | reverse complement strand
TGGGAAAGGGAGAAACGCTTGAGCAAGGCCTCGCGCAGCGGGATGGGTTGCGTTTCCTTTGGCGGTGTGACCGGCTC
>JABDGR010000073.1:0-6045 GCA_013285985.1 Verrucomicrobiota bacterium | reverse complement strand
GGCCCTGCAGCACGGCATCCACCTGGGCCGGGTCGTTGGCCGGGAACACGCCGAGCGAATCACCGCATTTATAGGTCAGGCCGCTGCCAGTGATATCGACGACAAAGTGTTGCGTATCCTTCTCGCTGCCGGGTTTGCACAGGCGGCGGCGCTCCGTCAGCCGCGCGAAAAACGGGCGGTCCTTGGAATAAGCGGAGGAACTGGAGTCGGCAGTCATGGTTCTGGGAAAAGGGAAAAAATCGCCGCCACGAGGCCGGTTGGCAACTCCCAAAATAGGGCGGTGGGCCGGCCGAAAAAAGGCTTTGTTGTTGGCAGAAAACACGTTAGACTGGCCAGTTACATTCCCGTCACCTTCCGTCATGAACTCCCGTACTTCATTTTTGTTCGCGGCCGCGTTCGGCCTGACCATGGTTGCCGCCGTCGGAGCCGATAATCCCGCGCCCGCCGGAAACATCGCCCTTTACCTTTCGCCGGACGCAACAAAGCCGGCGCTGTCGCAGGTAAGCGCCGGCGACGCCAAGCTGGCCGATGCCAAGCCCGCGCCCGATGCCGCGAAAGCCGCCCAGGGCTGGCATGTTGTAAGCCTATCCGGGCCGTTCACGGGTTATGTCACGACCAAGGCTTCGCATAAGGACTTCTCCGTCACTCCTGGAACGCCAGTACATGTCTCCGCCGACGAGAACAGCCCCGTGCTGGGATTATCGACAAATAATCCTTTGCTGAAAATTTCCAGCGCGGGCGTTGATTTTTCGGAGGTGAGTTTCCCCGGGCCCGTGACGGCTTATTTCCTTACCGGCGCTGCGGCGGGCACTGCCAGCCCGACGCCGGCAGTTTCCGCGCCGCCCACGCACCCGGCCGCGGTCACCGCCGTCACGGCGGTGACGGCCGTCAGCGCCACAGCCCCGACCCGGCAGGCGGATCCCAGTGACGTGGGGCACTATTACTACGGCGTACTCAAATCGCGCACCGACCAGAAGATCGCCGGCCCGGTCAACGCCGAGTATGTGCTGTACAGCAGTCGAGACCAGGTGCTCGCACTGGTAGACCTTAACGACGTTGTGCTGCCCAACCCGGTCGTGGCCTATTTGGGCAAAGCAGTGAAAATTTACGGCACGGTCTATCCCGAATCCCACGTGCCGTTCGTCGTCATCCACGCGCTGACTGTCCAAACAAATTAAACGGGCCGCAGCTCAATACACTGCGCTGAAGGAGAAGTTGAACTGAAAGCTATGCGACTGGAAGGCGTCGGGATTGAGCGGGTAGCCGAGGTCCAGGCGGATGGGCGCATGCAGGAGGAAAAAGCGGATGCCAAAGCCGACGTCCTGGCGGTAGTGGTTGGGCGTCATGTCCCAGGAGTTGGAGTTGACGAACCCAATGTCGTGGAAAACCGCGAAGCGAAAATCCGTGAACATCTCGACGCTGTATTCCGTGGAAAGGTTGGCCATGGTGTTGCCGCCAAGGGGCTGGCCGTTGGAGAGCGCTCCGGGAGATTCGACGCGCGGGCCGACCCAGCGGTAGGCGTAACCGCGCAAGTCGTACTGGCCGCCGAGGAAATAGCGTTCCGAATAGGGCACGCCCTTGCCGCCGTAGCCCATCACGCTGCCGGCGCGCCCCAGGAATGACAGCACCTGGTTATGATAACCGAAGGTCGGGATCCACCAGCTCGCGTGCCCTTCAACCCGGTAAATGTTCGTCTGTCCGCCGACCGGGCCGCCCGCGACTTCGTTGATGAGCTCCTCGCGCTGGCCTTTGGTGGGGGCGATCGGGCTATCCATGTCTTTCGCGCGCACCAGGTCGAGGCTGACTTTGGAAAGCGTCGTGTATCCCGCCTCAGCCTGGACCGGGGGCGCTGCGCTGGGGTCCACGTCCTTGATTTGTGTGGTCTGCAGGGTATAGCCAAGGTTGCCGTCAATGTATTCGATGAGGGACTTGCGGAGATAAACGGTGAAGCCGGTGTCCTCTTCGTTATAGGTCGTGCTTTGGTAGCTGCTTTCGTTGTGATAGAGGGTGATGCCGGCGTCGAGGCGGCGCTCAAACAGCCAGGGATATTCGTAGTTGATGCTGAGGCTGAGAAGCTCGTTGCCGATGGCGAAGTTCACCCGGGCCTTCTGGCCACCGCCGCGAAAATCTGTGCGGTAATTAAACAGGTCGAAATTGATTTCCTGGAATCCCAGGGTGGCGACCGCGCCTTCGACCCCGCTGAACCCCACGCCAACCGAAGCGGTGAAGGTTTTATCCTCCACCACGGTAACCCGCAAATTGCGCTTGCCGGGGATGTTGGTTTCCTCCGGCGCCAGGTTGACTTGGTTCGGGACGAAATACCCGGTGCCTTTCAAGCGGTCTTCGCTGGTCTTCATGCGCTCGGTGTCGAAGACATCGCCCGGGGCCAGGGTCAGCTCGCGCACAATCACGGTGCTCTTGGTCTTGGTGTTGCCTTGAATATCAATGCCCTCGACAAAAATTTTCTCGGACTCGCCTTCGACATCGCCATTGCCGGACGGGTGGATGATGACAAAATCCAGGCCGATGTCATTCGACTCGTCGGTCTTGCGGTCCACGCGGACAAAAGTGTCGAGGTAGCCGGCCTTGCCGTAGTAGTCGCGGATGGCATCGGCATTCTTGTCCACCGTTTCCGGGGAGAAGACGTCGCCGGGCTTGATGGTCAGCAGGGCCTTGAGCACATCCGTCTGGAAAATGGAATTACCGGAGACCGTGATGTTCTTCCCAATATGGTATTGGCGGCCTTCATGCACGTGGATGGTGATGTTGAGGCTGTCGGGCTTGGGGTAGTCGAAGGTGATTTCATCTTCGGGGATGTCCGCATCGAGATAACCTTTGGATTTGTAATACTTGCGCAGGGCGTCGAGATCGTCGCTGAATTTCTCCTTTTCGAAACGGCCGCCGCCCGTGATCCACGAAATCAGGAAAGTGTATTCGCTGGTATCCATCTGGTCGCGCAAGGTTCCTGCGTCAATATGGTCGTTGCCCACAAACAGGATGTTGCGGATGGCCACCTCGGGGCCTTCGTCAATGCTGAAGGTGATGACTGTCGTGCCGGTGGCTTCATTGGTGTCGGGAATATAATCCACCTTGGCCTGGGGGTAGCCTTTTTTCTGGTAAAAGGCTTTGAGCGCGTCGACGTCGTGCTTCAGTTTGTCGGGCAGGGCGACATCGCCGGCGACAGTCTTGATTTCCCCGGCCAGCCGGGTTTGGGTGTAGGCTTTGTTGCCCTTGAAGACGACCGCCGCGACCCGCGCATACGGCACCAGGCGGAAAATGACGCGGGCGCTCCCGTCGGGCATGGATTCACGATCGGTGCGGACAAAGGCGAACTGGCCGGTGTCGTAAAGAGACTTGATGGACCGGTCCACCAACGCCTGGTTATACGGCGCCTTCTCCGGCTGCAGCACATGCGCCATGATGGCGTCACGGCTGATTTGCTGCGGACCTTCGACCTGGATGGTAATTTCGCCCACCAGCGGCTGGGGCGCTTCGGCGGCGGTGGCGGCCGCCGGGGCCGCACCCGGAAAGGGGCCGGCCTGCGCCGCCACGCGAAGGGCCAAGGCCAGCGAGACGCTCAGTAACAAAGCGGCCCGGAATGGTTTACGAAGCTTGACCGGTGTAATTTTCAAAGCGGGTGAGGCGTTTGTTGAACGTCAGTGCCACATCTCCTATCGGGCCATTGCGGTTTTTGGCAATGATTAATTCAAGCTTGAGGGCGACCGGGTTTTGCTCTTCCTCCTCATTATGTTTCGAATTAAGTGCCTCTTTAGACTTTGATAGTAGGAGAACCACGTCGGCATCCTGCTCGATAGAGCCGGACTCGCGCAAGTCGCTCAACCGCGGCTGCCGCTTCTCTTTTTCCGACTCACGGTTGAGCTGGCACAGGACGATGACCGGCACGTTCAACTCCTTGGCCATGGCCTTGATGCCGCGCGAAACTTCGGCCACTTCCTGTTCCCGAGAATTGTAATTGCCCGCGGGTGAAACCAGTTGCAAATAGTCGATAATAACGAGCCCAAGCTTATTTCGTGTGTGTAACCGTCGGGCTTTGGCGCGCATTTCCAAAACATTTAAATTTGAGCTGGCGTCTATCCAGATGGGAGCAGCTTTCAGCACTTTAGTCACTTCACTAAGCTCACCATGGGGCCTGTCGCAAAACCCCTCTTTGAGCCGCTGCATGTCCACCCGGGCATGGGAGCAAAGCAGGCGCATTGCTAGATGCTCAGCGGCCATTTCGAGGCTAAAAATCAACGTCGGCGTCGGCACACGCGTTTCTCGCGGCAGCGGGATGGATGCATGCTCGGCAATGTTCAGCGCAATGGAAGTCTTGCCCATGGAGGGCCGTGCCGCCACCACGATCATTTCCGCTGGATGAAGGCCGAACGTCAGCCGATCCAAATCCGTAAAGCCGCTCGGCACACCAATAATTGCTCCTTGTCGATGCAACATTTGAGCAACCAAGGCGGCAGCTTTATCCATCGACTTGGCCAGCGGTTCGGCGGAATCGGAAATCGTGTCCTGCTGGATTTTGAAAAACTCGCTTTCAACCTGGTTGAGCAACTCCGGCACGCTGCCCTGCCCCACCCCATGCGCCTGCTCGACCGTCCATTGCGAGGTGCGGATGAGCTGCCGCAGGAAAAACTTCTCGCGCACAATCTGCATCCAGAATTTTGCGTGGACGGTCGTCTGGATGCGGTTCGTCAGCTCGTAGAGGTATGCATGGCCGCCGATGGCATCGAGCTGGCCGAGGTCCTTGAGTTTGTTGGCCACCAGAATTTCATCCGGCGGCACGCCTTGCGCGTTCAGGGCGATGAGCGTCTCAAAAATAATCTGGTGCGGCGGGCGGTAAAAATATTCCGGGCGCAATTTGACCGCGAGGCACTCATTGAGGATGTCCGCGCCGTTTTCCAACAGGCAGGAAGCCAGCAGGCCCTGCTCGGCATCGATGTTGTGCGGCGCAACCCGGCCTTCCGATGTGTTTGCCGAAGTTTTAGCGGATGAAGGGCGCGATGTAGAGGTGACAGACATGTGAAACAGACTAAAATAGATGATTGCCCGAACGCGGAACGCGTGCAACATCGAAACGGCTTTTGCATTTTTTTTAATAATTTTCCTTCAAAAAAACCATACTTTTCTGCAAGTTATTAACAAAGCTGTTCGCTATCCTCCCCATTCTTGACTCACCTCCTTATCGGGTGGGATAAAGCTGGGGTTTCGTGCCGTTTTGCCGAAAATGAATGCCATGACATTTTTATTTATGTCTTAACTTGTTGGTGTGCATAAATGAACACATATACAACTTTTTCCCATGACGACACCCTACCTTCATACTAAAATTGCCTCAATAAGCGACGAGGATATTTTGCAGCTACTTCGCGAACTGGAAACCGTAACCCTAGTCCCGTTACATGACAATTCGTTTCTGCTCCATTACCTGCAGCAGTGCCTATACCCGGATGGAACGAGAAAAGCCGCCCCCATTACAAAAAAAGCCGTGCAATCACTCAACCCAGTCAACCCAGTTTTTCTCAGCAAGAAAGTAAAAAATTTAAGTAAATCAGAAATTTACGCGGTGTGCCTGGAAGTGGTTAAGTTAAACCACGATGGCTTAGAACTACATGAAGGGAAAACGTTGTATTCATTCATTAATTTTTTCTTCAAAAAGAAGCGGATCCAAACAACAAACACATGGGTGTATTGAGTGTGAAACCCCTTGAGGCTGTTTCAGCTACGAAAAGATGACTCGACTGGTCGTGGACACTCGCCCCCTAATCCTTCTTTTTCTTCTTCTTGCCCTTGTTGGCCTTGTCGTCGGAGGCCGCGGGCTTCTCGCTGGCGGAGGAGGCCGGGCCCAGCGAGTCGAGGAGCATCTCGACGTTGCTCTTGCGTTCGCGGGGGGCTTCGCCGCCGCCACTGTCCTTGTATTCCCGCTGCTTGCGGGGCTTGAAATCCTTGCGGTCGCCCGTCGGGGCGCCACCCGCAGGGGCTTGGCCGGGGGCCGGGGCGGCTTCAACAATCGGATTTTCCGAGACGACTTCGAAA
>JABDGR010000072.1 GCA_013285985.1 Verrucomicrobiota bacterium | reverse complement strand
TGCGGAGTTCCATGACGATGTCGAGGAAGTCCATCGAGTCCAGCTCCAGCTGGTCGCGGAGGCGCACCGACGGCTTGACGTTATTCAAGTCCTCGTCGGGCGCGTTGTCGGCGATGATCGCCAGCACGATTTTTTTAACTTCGTCGGGTGTAGTGACGGTAACTGGCATGTGCGGAAAAGTGCTGGGGCGTTTAATTTACTTCCGCTTCGACTTGCGGGCGGGCTTGCGCTTGGCGGATTTACGAGCGTGTTTCTTGGTTTTTTTGGTGGCCATATTAGTTTTGGTAGGAGGTTACAACGACGGCAGAGTTGATGCCTAGCATGCCGAAGGAGTTGTTGAGGATTGCGCGTACCCGCGACACTGGCCGCGGACGAGCAATCACCAGATTAGCCAATTCGCACGCGGGGTCAAGGTTATCCAAGTTAATTGTTGGGTGCACCAACTGGTCGGTAAAACTCGGCAAATTGCCCGCGAGTTCGAGCGCGCCGGCCGCGCCCATCGCGTGTCCGATGAAACTTTTCGTGTTGTTAAAGTACGTGCTGTTGCTGCTCGCGAACACCTGGCGCAGCGCGGCGCACTCCTGCGCGTCGCCCTGATGCGTCGCCGTGGCGTGCGTGGAGACGAGGTCGATATCCGCCGGTTCCAAGCCGCTGCGCGCGATGGCGGCAAACATGCATTCCGCCTGCCGCTCGGGGTTTGGCAGCACGGCGTCGGTGGCGTCGGAGTTGAGATTATAACCGGCGATTTCGCAAATGATGCGCGCGCCGCGGGCGAGCGCCGTGCTCAGGCGCTCGACGACGTAGAGCGCGCCGCCTTCGGAGATGACGATGCCGTTGCGGTCGCGGTCGAACGGGCGCGAGGCTTTGTTCGGGTCCTCATGATGCGCGAGCGCACCCTGCGCCTTGAACGCGGCGAAGATGCCAAAAGTATGGATGCTTTCGCTCACTCCACCCGCGAGCGCGACATCCACTTCGCCGAGGCGGAGCATCTGCGCGGCCTGGATGAGGCCCGCGTTGCCGGCGGCGCAGGCCGCGCCGATGGTGTAGTGCGGGCCGGTGAGGCCGAGGTTGATGGTCACTTCGCCCGCGGGGTTGTTGGCGACGGTGCGGGGGTTGTGGTGGTGCGTCCAGTACTTCGTGTCGTAATTGAACTGCGAAATGTTGAAAATTTCGTTCTCCGTCTCGACGTTGCCGTGCTCGGTGATGCCGATGTACACGCCCGCGCGCGCGGGGTTCATTTTCGCGAGGTCCAGCCCGGCGTCAGCGAGGGCTTCGCGCGCGCAATAGATGGCGATGCTCCCGGCGCGCGTGCCGTTGCGCACTTCCTTGCGCTTTTGGTATTTGAGGGCGTCGTAATTGCACACGCCGGCGAAGACCTCGCCCATGTAGCGGATGGGCATCCGCTGGATGTTGGGCCGCCCGGCGAGGAGGTTGGCCCGGAACTCGGCCAGGTTGTTGCCGTTCGGCGCGGTCAGCCCCAGGCCGGTGACGACGATGCGCTCGTCCGGGTTCTTAAACCGCACGCGCAGGCGCGGCGAAGCCTGGGCGGCAGGCGTGGCGGACGATGCTTTGGCGGCGGCGGACACGTGGAAACCGGCGTTTCTATCAAATTACCACGCTGGCGGGAAAGCCTTTTTATGCCGAGGCGTTTATGGCGATTTCATCGCGCATGGGTTAATTTTCTCGATTCAAGCAACGTCACGGCCTTAATTATCTAATTTATGCTCGCCATCATGTCCGCCCTCACCGAGGAAATCGAACACCTCGTGGCCGAAATGGGCCCCACTGCGGAAATATTTTCCCGCGGCATGCGAAATTACCACAAGGGCGTCTTGTGGGGTACGCCGGTGGTGTTGGTGTTCTCCCGCTGGGGCAAGGTCTCGGCCGCTGCGACTTCCGCGTGTTTAATCAGCGAATTTGGCGCGACGGGGATTATTTTCACCGGCGTGGCCGGCGCGGTGGACCCGCGACTCAAGGTGGGCGATGTCGTCATCGGGAACCGGCTATATCAACATGACATGGATGCCCGACCGCTGTTTGAGCGGCACGAGATTCCGCTCCTGAAAATCACGGCCATCCCCACGGATGCCGTGCTGCGCGCTCAATTAGAAAAAGCCGCCGCAGACTTCCTACAGCATGGGGTGCATACGGCACTGACTGCGACCGCGCGCAAACGTTTTAACCTTACCGCCCCTAAATCGGTCACCTTGGATGTCGCCAGCGGCGACAAGTTTTTTGCGAACAAAGCGGAGGTCAGGGAACTGCGGAGCCGCCTGCCGGTGGGCTGTGTGGAGATGGAAGGCGCGGCCGTCGCGCAGGTTTGCCTGGAGCATTCAATTCGCTTCGGGCTGATCCGGACGATTTCCGACTCCGCGGACGAGGCCGCACCCATCGACTTCCTCGCCTTCATCAAAGAAGTCGCCGCGGTGTATTCGCACGGGATTATAAAAAATTTCCTGAAGAACCGGGCGAAATAAAGTCTCAGGCCTAATGGTCCACATACCACAAAATCATGGCAAATCGGACCAACACCACGCCCAGCAAAATAATATAGAGCCAATCCCGACCCGATAACAAAAGTCCGCGATTGGCCGCCTTATTGATGATGACTTGCTGTTCTTCAATAAAAGCCCGGCCCGCTTCCGTTACGCAGGGATAAAAGCCGCCTTCGTGCTCCTGCACTTCCGCCAGCTTATCCGACATAATCAAGCCCCAGCCTTGCAAAAAATCCAGTTCCTGCCAGTGATGCCGCTGCATGAGTTGCTTGGTCAGGGTGCCGAGCGTCCGGCGGCCGCGCGTATCCCCGGGATGGTGGTTCTGTTCCGCGGCCACCGCCACGAGGATGATTAGCGCAACTTCGTCGGTGGAGAGAGCCATAAAGTCCTCATCGAGGATATATGGGTTCCGCCGGCTGGTTTCAAGCGCGCTGGTGGCATTGCCCGGCCTTCAATTCACCTTTGCTCAACTTAAATCGCGTACGGCAGCGAAGCCGCCACGCGCGCGACTTCGGGCAATCCTTCGAGCAAATCGGCGATGGCATCCCATTTGCCGGTGATGAGGGCTTCGTGCGCGGAGTGGGGCAGGCCGGCGACGTAACTTTTCCCAGCGCAAATTACTTTGCGGTTCTGTACTTCCACGACGATTTCGGCCTTCGGGTCCTTTTCAATCACCGCGGCCAGCGCCTGCAACTCCGCGCGCGGCAACGTGACACATGGCATGCCGAGCGTGATGGAGTTGCCAAAGAAAATCTCCGCGAAGCTTTCCGCAATCACGGCGCGGAAGCCAAAGCGATACAGCGACTGCGGTGCGTGCTCGCGCGAGGAGCCGCAGCCGAAGTTCGAGCCGGAGAGCAGGATGCTCGCGCCTTTGAAGCGAGGGTCGTTGAGCGGGTGCGGCTTGTCCGAGCCATCGGCTTTTTTGCGCTCGTCGTAGAAAGCGAATTCGCCGAGGCCGTCAAACGTGACGCACTTCATGAACCGTGCCGGGATGATGCGGTCCGTGTCTATATCGGCGCCGGGGACGCAAACGCCGCGGCCGGTGACGGAGGTGATTTTGGCAAGAGACATGGGAGGATGATTTATAAATTTTAGTTCTTAAAAACTTCGCGCGCGTCGCTGACGACACCGGTGACGGCCGCGGCGGCGACCATCGCGGGACTCATCAGAATCGTGCGGCCGGTCGGGCTGCCCTGGCGGCCCTTGAAATTGCGGTTGCTCGAACTCGCGCAGAGCTGGTCGCCGATGAGTTTGTCCGGGTTCATGGCCAGGCACATGGAGCAGCCCGCGCCGCGCCATTCGAAGCCCGCCTCGCGGAAAGTGTCGGCCAGGCCCATTTCCTCGGCCAGCTTGCTCACGCCTTGCGAGCCGGGCACGACAATGGCCTTCACTCCCGCTTTGACATGGTGGCCCTTCACCAGCCTCGCGACTTCCTGCAAGTCCGACAGGCGGCCATTCGTGCAACTGCCGATAAAGACGACATCCACCTTCGTACCCTTGATGGGCTGGCCGGGCTTCAGCTTCATGTGCGTGAAGGCTTCGCGCGCGGTGGAGCGGTCCTTCTCCGGCAGCGAATCCGGCTCGGGCAAATTTTCGTGGATGAAGATAGCCTGGCCGGGGTTGATGCCCCACGTCACCGTCGGGCTGATGTCCTCGCCGCGGATGTTGACGACCTTGTCATACTTGCAGCCGGGGTCGGAGGCCGTCGCGCGCCAGCGCTCAACCGCGCGATTCCATTCCGCGCCCTTCGGGCAATACAGGCGGCCTTTCAAATAAGCGAAAGTTGTGTCGTCCGGGTTGACGTACCCACAGCGCGCGCCGCCTTCGATGGACATATTGCACACCGTCATGCGCTCTTCCATCGTGAAACGGTCGAACACTTCGCCGCCGTATTCGTAGGCGAAGCCCAGCCCGCCGTTGACGCCCAACTCGCGGATGATGTGCAGAATCACGTCCTTGGCATAGACGCCGCGGCCCAATTTGCCGTCCACGTTGATGCGGCAGACCTTCATTTTACTGAGCGCCATCGTCTGCGTCGCCAGCACGTCGCGCACCTGGCTGGTGCCGATGCCAAAGGCAATCGCGCCAAACGCGCCGTGGGTCGAGGTGTGCGAGTCGCCGCACGCGATCGTCATGCCCGGCTGCGTGATGCCCTGCTCCGGTCCGACGATGTGGACGATGCCCTGCTTGCCGCTGTTGAGGTCGAAGAACGTGATGTCGAAATCGCGGCAGTTTTTGCGCAATTCCTTGATCATCGCGTCCGCCAGCGGGTCGGAAAACGGCTCCGCGCGCTCATTGGTCGGCACGATGTGGTCCACCGTGGCAAACGTGCGCTTGGGGTAGAGCACCTTGAGGCCGAGGTCGCGCAACATGCCGAAGGCCTGCGGGCTGGTCACCTCGTGGATGAGGTGCGTGCCCACAAACAATTGCGTCTGCCCGTTCGGCAAGGTGCGAACGGCATGCGTGTCCCAGACTTTCTCGAAGAGGCTCTTGGCCATGGCGGAAACGGTGTAAAGTGGTGGTGAAACCCTTAACTTTACTCCTCCGCCCGACAGGGTCAAGAGTATATTCTCAATTTTGTCTCAATAGGGACATGTGTGCTTTTGGTGCATGGGTTCGCAGCTATTCTTGCCGGCTATTTCGCCCCAGGGTACGAAATCGCGAACTGGCTATACACATTGCTGTTGCCGCGGGGGATGGAGCCGGACCAGTAAACGCCCGCGCCGCCATAGCGATTCGGGGTCACCGCTCCTTCCAGCGCCAAGGTTTCATCCGTTACCCCATTGCTCGCCGCCACGGAAAAAGTGTTGCCGATGATTTTGAGCGTCATGTGCGTATTCGCCTTGAAGACGCCGCTGACGACCTGTTTGTCGTTCAAGGGCGAGCCAACGCCGTTCTCAATCTTGAACAATTGATACACACACTTGCCGGTGTATTCCGTCGTCCGCCACCAGCGCAAGGCGTAGCCGTTTTTCGTGCGCGGATCGTACTTGATATAAACGTCGGCCTTTTGATTCTGGTCGCCATCCACGCTGGAGCCCGGGCTGCCAAAGCCCATGCCTTCCGACTTTTCCGGATTCATTACGAGGTCAACCTGCATGTCGCCCATCGGAGCATCCTGTTGATAGAGCAATGCAGCTCCCCGCGAGGCCGCGCGTACGCCGTAGCCGTTGGCAAAGTTGTCTCCCTGCTCCGAGGTCCACGTGCCGAGCACCGTCCACAAGCCGTTGACATAGGTCTCGTAAGTGGTGGGGTCAAAGTTACGGAAGTTCACCGTAATGTTCGGCGAGAGCACGTCCGCTGCGGTAATCGGCGTAGGCGTGATGGCCGTGACCGCCGGGCCGGGGTCGCTGATCTGGTGCTTCGGCTCAACGCCGACGAGGAGATATTTGCCGACGTAACCGGAAGTTAAGGGCAAAGACATCATCGGCTGGTTGCCGCGGCTGGTGGCGACTTCCCGGCCATTGGTTCCCTTGAGGTCATCGCAAATATACCAGGTGATGACCGATTGGTCCTGCCGGCCGGCCAAATCGAGCGTGTAGCTCACACTCGCCAGGCCGTTGGCGGACGGATTTATTTTCGGCTTCACGGTAAAGGTCGGCGGATCAATGTATTTCGGCTCACAATAGACATAAGCTGTCACGTAATAGCCATTGCGTGCC
>JABDGR010000071.1:1774-6218 GCA_013285985.1 Verrucomicrobiota bacterium | reverse complement strand
GCCCCCGGCGGCAGGGCCTCGCGGATGTTTACGGTGGGCGTTTGGGCGCCGTATTTTAAGAAATAAGCGTCATGTTTTAGATCGCTGGTAGAAAGCATGTCCACCCACTCGGTGTGCCCATCAAAGAAAACGAGGTAACCGCCTTTGCCGCCAAAGGGTGAATCCGGTGCCCATGTTCCGTCCTCGCGCAACCCTCGCGTCCAGGCGATGGGTGTCGTCGTTACTTCTGACCCGATAGGGATGTTCGCGGCAATTTCGACGCTCAACGTCGCGTTCGCAAAATCAGGATCGGTGACTGCTGCGGGCGGCAGGTTTGGTGCTTTTGGGTCACCGGGCACAAAATAGACCGAAGCGTCGGTGGAATTCGTCCTTTGGGCCAGCAGGAGCGCGACAAAGTGAGCGGAGTCGCCGGAATTGGCACTCAACATCCGTTCAACGCCTCCATCCGTGGTGTAAGCAATGTAGCTCTGCCCAATCTGCCGCATGGCTTTTTGCGCGGCGGCGCTCGGTGAAGCGCTGCTTGTCAGTGGGGTTGGATTGGTTGGCAGCGTGGGAGTAATCGCGGGTGTCGTAGTCGCTGGCCCAGGTTTTGAATCGGACAGGGCGACAACGGACGTCTTGGCTGGCCCGGCAATGACGGCACTGGTTGCTGTTGGTGCAGCGGATAGCGTCGAAGAGTTTTGAATCGCATTTGCCGCCCTATCACTCGACTGCGTGCTCCGCATTTTAAAAACCAACGCCAAAAACAGTAGGGCGATGACAGTAATAATGAGCAGACGGCGTTTATTCATGGGGTAAGCCTTCCGTTCGCTAAGCGCACAGCAAAAATCCCTTCCTCTGATTGAATATAAGGTTTCCCAGCTCGTTGCGCGCTAAAAATGGGGGTGATGGCGAGTTGGCGGCCAGCTTGTAGCGCGGTGCTTTAGCCCGCGCTTTGGGATTATCGACACGGATGGAGGCGCGGGCTAAAGCACCGCGCTACGAGAAATGCGAAGTTTCGAAATTCTCTTACCCTGCAGTGTTTAGCTGCCGTGGTATTCTTTCAAGCTTGCGAATTACCCGGGCATGAAATTCAAAGCGGACAAGCCAGGATTTTCCTGTTAGGTCATTAAAACTACATGCCTGCTGCTGCTTCCAAAAAATCCTTCCGCAAAAAACGCCTCGTGCTGCTCGGCGCGACCGGGTCCATCGGCGAAAGCACGCTCAAGGTCCTCCGCGCCCACCGGGACAAGCTGGAACTCGTCGCCGTCGCCGGTCGCACCAATTGTGCGAAGCTCGACGCAATCGCGCGCGAGTTCCACGTCCAGCATGTGGGGGTCTTCGACGAGGCCGCCGCGCACGCGGCGAAAAAATCCGGCCTCTTTGCCGGGCGCAAAATGCACGTCGGCCCAGCGGGCCTCGAAGAACTCGCGCGATTGCCCGCGGGCGACATGGTTGTTGCGGCGGTGGTGGGCACGCTGGGCCTCAAGCCCACGCTCGCGGCCATCAAAGCCGGCAAGGACATCGCGCTGGCGAACAAGGAAATCCTCGTGCTCGCGGGCCAGTTCGTGATGGCGGCGGCGAAAAAGCACGGCGTCGCGGTTGTGCCGCTCGACAGCGAGCACAACGCCGTCTTCCAATGCCTCGATGGCGAGCGCCGCGAGGACGTGGCGAAACTTTTGCTCACGGCCTCCGGCGGCCCGTTCCGCGATTACAAGCGCCAGCAAATGGCGGCGGTAACGCCCGCCGCGGCGCTCAAGCACCCGAATTGGAACATGGGGCCGAAAGTCACCATCGATTCCTCGACGATGGCAAACAAGGGCCTCGAAGTCATCGAGGCGCACTGGCTATTCGGCCTGCCGGCGGAGCGCATCGAGGTCGTCGTCCACCCGCAGAGCATCGTTCACTCGATGGTGCAATTTGTGGACGGCTCGATCATCGCACAGCTTTCGCCGCCTTCGATGACGTTCCCCATCCAGCACAGCCTGCTTTATCCCGGCCGCGCGGACGGCGTGACGCCGACGCTCGATTTCCGCAAAAAACTCTCGCTCGATTTCCGCCCGCCCAATCTCGATCTGTTCCCCTGTCTGCGCCTGGCGTATGAAGCCTTGCGGGCCGAGGGCGCCGCGCCCGGCGCATTCAACGCCGCCAATGAAGTCGCCGTCGCCGCCTTCCTCGAAAACCGCATCAGTTACCTCGATATTCCACGCATCATCGAAGCGACGCTCAACCGTCTGCCGGCCGTCCGATTGCGCAACATTGACGACGTGCTGGACGCCGACGCCGACGCCCGTCTGCGTGCCGCCGAGGTGGTGAAAAAGATAAAGAAGCGTTGAGGCCCGGCAGATTGGCGCCGCGAAACCCAAGGGGGAAATGACGGTCTAAGGTAAAAGCGCCCCACACAAATTCGTGGCTTTTTGCGGATAAATTCCCCATAATCTTACCCCTTCACCCATGACCGGCGACTTTTCCTGGATCAGCGGACTCTTCACCAACATGTGGGGGTGGGGATTTGTCATTGTCTTGCTCGTGGGCTCCATTTTCGTGCACGAACTGGGGCACTTCCTCGCCGCGCGCTGGCGCGGGTTGAAGGTGGACAGTTTTTCCATCGGTATCGGCCCGAGGCTGTTTGGCTGGAAGGGCAAGGACGGCGTGGACTACCGCATTTCCTGGCTGCCCATCGGCGGCTTCGTCTCCCTGCCGCAACTGGCCGACCTGCGCGAACTCGAGGGCGAGCCTTCCACCGAGGCCCGCGACCTGCCGTCGGTAAGTTACCTCGACAAGATGATTGTGATTTCCGCGGGCGTGGTTTTCAACCTGCTCTTTGCGCTCTTCCTTTCGCTTTTGCTTTGGCCGCTCGGCGTATCCGTTCCCGCTTCCGCGCAAACCCAGGTCGTGGGCTATGTTTACCACACCGTCGGCGAATTGCGCGAGGGGATGCAGAAACGCGAACTCGCTTTGCTCCGCGGCCCCGACGCACCCAAGCTCGATGACACGCCCGCGCCTTCCTTCGGCAAAATTTTGCCTGGCGACCACATCCTGGCCGTGGATGGCAAGCCGGTGCGCGATTTCCGCGAATTATCCGAGGCCGTCGCCTTCAGTTCCGGCCGGGACCAACAAAACCATCCCAAAGTCACACTCACCATCGAGCGCGATGGCGTCCGCCAGGACATTGACGTGTTGCCCGCGTTGGTGGACACCAATTCGCGCTCCGGTGACGCCATCCGCGACGTCGGCCTCGCCCCGGCCGGGGATTTGACGGTTGATGACATCCAGCCCAACTCACCCGCGCTCTGGGCCCATTTGCAAAAGGGCGATAAAATTCTCACGGTCAACGGGCAGAGAGTTTATTCCACCCTCCAGGTAAACGACTTGATGGACGCCGCCGGCGGCCAGCCGCTCGTGCTCACCGTCCAGCGCGGGGAAAAGCAAGTTGAGCTGTCGCTGCAACCTTTGCCCATCCCGCGCACCACGCCGTTGGCAACCATCACCGTACCCAGTGGTGCGCCTTCACCCAAAGACGGGGCCTCGGAATCCTCGGTTGATGTTCTCCCTGTTTATGCGCGCGACGAGCATGGGAACCGGGCGTCGCCCGCCACGCTGGTGGAATCGCTGCTGGTCTGGAACGTGGACAACCACGGCGGCGTGTTTGGCGCGCTGCGCCCCGGTGATTATCTGCTCAAGGTCAATGGCACGCCGGTGAATTCGATCCAGCAGGTGGTGGATGCACTTAAGGCCACGCCCGCAGGTCAAGCAGCGGCGCTCGTCTATATCAACCAGGACACGCATGCGAACGCCAGCCTCACCCTGCCGGTCAATTTTTCCGCCGCCGTCACCCCTCCCGGCATGACGAATCGCATGGGCGTGCTTTTTCTCAATGCACCCAGCACCGAGCACACCGCGCCGCTGGCGCAGTTTGCCCGCGCATTTGGCCAGATTTTTTCCATGTTGGGCAGCCTGTTCAATCCGCATTCCAACATTGGCATCGGCCAGCTTACTGGCCCGATTGGCATCAGCCGCCTCATCTACCAGCTTTCGATTGAAGACGTGCGCGCGGCGTTGTGGTTTGCGTTCATTGTCAACGTCAACCTGGCCATCCTCAACCTTCTGCCGATTCCCGTGCTCGACGGCGGGCACATCCTGTTTTTCACCATCGCGCGCCTGCGCCGCCGCGAACTACCCATCAAATTCATCGCCGCCGCCCAGGGGGTATGCATGGTGCTGTTCTTGAGCCTGGCGCTGTACGTGTCCATCAAGGATTCCCGCCGCTGGATGGGCGACAGTGAGCGCGAGTCCGAATTCCTGCGCGACCGCTATTATATCCTGCCGGATGACGGAATGAAGTTTCCAGCGACGCCCACGCCGGCTCCGCCGCAACACTAGCGGCAGTTCACGCCCGGGAAGGAGCCGGCGATTTTCGGGTTGAATGCGCCACCCGGATCGGCACGTCGATAAAATGATAAAG
>JABDGR010000071.1:0-1764 GCA_013285985.1 Verrucomicrobiota bacterium | reverse complement strand
GCGGCCACCGCCAGGGAGCTACCGAAGGTCAACAACACAAATTCCACGATGACTGTCAGATGATAATGGGGAAATTGGCCCAGAAAATGGGTCAGGACCAACAACACGGTCCAATGGGAAATATATAACGGATAACTCAGTTCACCGAGGTATTTGGCGACGGAAATCATTCTCGGCGACAGCGGTATTTTATCCCCGTACAGAATTGCGCAAGCGGTGACCCCAAGTATCGCTCCGGTGAAGAGGTCAAAGGTTTCCTGACGGTAAAGGCCCATCAACATCGCTGGCAAAACAATCAGCAGTATTGCGACGCTGGGATGATCACGGTGCTTCCAGGCGGCAAAACCGAGCAGCCAGGCCCAGGCAAGACACACTGCCCCAATTCCGTACACCTCAACATTATAGGTCGGGCGTTCGCTAAAGCCATGCACAATCATGGCGACTGACGACAGGCCGATCCCCGCCAGCAGAGCCCGCAGGGTAAAGCGCTTGAGCATCGGAGCGAACAAGTAATAAAAAAATTCGATGCTGAGACTCCACATGGGAGAAAAGAAATTGGAAACGGGCAAGAGAAACCCCTGGAGCAACAAAGCATGGCCGAAAAACACCCCGGGCGAGGGAAGCGCGGCATACCCAAAATTTGGGCCAAAAATTTTGCCCACGAGCCAGGAGGCGGCGAGCACGGCTAAGGAAAGCGGAAAGATACGGCGGATGCGGCGCTGATAAAATCCGACCGTATCGCGTTCCACCGAGGCGGCGATACTAAAGCCGCTGATGATAAAAAACCCGAGAACGTTGATCTGCCCTCCCAGCAGGGAAAAATTGCAATTGGGCATGAGTATGGGGCTGTGGCCAATCAAAACGAAGCTGGCTAACATAAACCTGACCGCGGCCAGCACAGCCCACTGATCCGTTCGTGCTAATGGCGATGACGAGGCGTTGGCGCCGGTGGTTTTCGTTTCAATTACTTGGGCGGCGGCCATGGCTGTTTATGGGAGTAATAAGCACGGACTCGATTGCCGGGCAAATCCATTGCAGAGCTGGCAGCATGATTGCAACCAGGCCTGCGCTGGCGAGCTAAATTAGGAGCAGCGAGATGATGGCGCCAGCCGGCAGGGCGCACAACCAATCCATGTTTCTGCTCGCCGGAGGGCCTGTGGACAAATAAACTTAAATCTGGTCGTCCCTGTTTCGTCGACCCTTATTTCCCTGCCGTGTCCACTCTCCCGCACCGCTGTTGGGCGGAAATTGACCTCGCCGCGCTCGAGCGCAACCTGGGCAAAATCCGGGCAGCGCTGCCGCCGCGCGTGCGCTACGTCGCGGTCGTGAAGGCCGACGCCTATGGGCATGGCCTGGCGCAGACGGTCGCGCGGTTGATGCAGTGCGGGGCGGATTGCTTTGCGGTGGCCAACGTCAAGGAAGGCGCGGATGTGCGGGAAATTGGCTCAGGCTGGCCGGTGCTGGTCCTCGGCGCGGTGCTGCCGGGTGAGGAAGCGGCGCTGGCGGAATACGATTTGATGGCGACGGTCTCGACGGCGGAGGAAATCGCGCGCCTCGACGCGGCCGCGGCCATCGCCGGGCGCAAACTTTCCGTGCACTTGAAAATTGACACCGGCATGGGCCGCCTCGGCGTCTGGCATCGCGACGCCCCCGCGCTCGCGCGGCAGCTGGCCGCCGCCCCGCACCTGACCTGGCGCGGCGTTTACACGCATTTTTCCTGCGCCGATTCGGACGCTGCCTTCACCGCGCACCAGCGCCGGCTTT
>JABDGR010000070.1 GCA_013285985.1 Verrucomicrobiota bacterium | reverse complement strand
AGGCCATGATGGTCGCTTTTGCCTTCCGAGAAGGTTTCAAATATCGGCGAGACGGCAAACATGCCGAGAATCAGCAACGACGAGGCCCCGAGGCCGAAGCGCCGGGCCACGTACGGCGCGAGGGGGATGAGCAGCAGAGTGATCAGCAACGTGTTGGCAAACGGCATCACGTGCTCCACGGCGATGGGCAGTGGCACGCCGCCATAGGCGTGCTCCAGCCACGCGAGCCCGGCCACCCACCAGCGGAACGACGAACTCCAGTGCACTTCACGTCCCTTCGGCCCGTTGTCGTAATTGTCGTAGTCCACATGGCGGATGCGCGCCTCGCCGGTGGCCAGCATTTGCTGGGTCTGCATGACCCAGTGGTAGCCATCCATGGCCTGATAGGGCATGATGATGTCGCGCTGGCCCATCTCATAGCCGGTTGGCGAATTATTGTCGGGCAGCGGCGGCGGGGCCGGGTGCTGCTTGCTGATCTGATAGGTGATGCGCACATGGATCACCGTGTCGGTGACAATGTAGGCGATCGTCACCAACAAAGGCAGCACCCATAGCCTGCGCCCGAGGTATTCCCATAGCCTGCGGAGGAGGTGTTCCAGAAAAGCCATGCAACAAAACAACCAGCCTAACCATTTTGCGCTAAAGCGCAATGCGGCAAATAAAACCCCCTTTTTAACCTCCCGCGGGCCACTTGCGGCGGAAGGCTTGGATCCGGTAGCCCGGTTCCCGCCCGTAGAGCTGCTTCACATCGTCCAGACGGGTCAAAAGCCAGGGCATAATTTCATTTTCGCCGTTTTTGGTAAAAACCAGGTTGTCGGCGACAAACACACACGAATGAAAAGCGTCGCCCTGCGCGGTTAGGAAGAAGAGCACGTCCCCAAAGGCGTAAGGGGGCGAGACTTGTTCGTAGTTGTCGAGCACGGTGCTGGTGGCCAGCTTGAGGTCGAGCAGGATGTTCTGCCGGGTGTAGTTGAAGAAATTGAGCGAGGTCCAGTGGCAATTAGGCGTCTGCCCGGTGCGCTCAATGTTGGGCGAAACGTAGGAGTAGACGAGCTGGCGCGGGATCAAGGGCAGCAGGTGGGTAAGGTCGAGCGTGGTGCCATGCGGAGTTTGCGCGGCGGCATCGAGCATCGGCAACGAATCCGCGCGGTGAAAATCCGCGCTCCAATAACGCCGCAGGGCCGGCAGGTCGTCGCTGGCGTCGATGTGCAGGTCGGCCACGACGCCGCGCACGCGAGTCAGCGCCTTCACCCAGCGGCGAGCTTCTGTGTCGGATTGGGCGTACTTGAGGATGAGCCGCAGATCGCTGAAAAAATAACCGTCGCCGTCGCGGTAAATCAGCTGGCGGATAAGGTCGACGACGTTTTTCGGCATTTCCGCACCGCGCAGCCAGCTGTCCACATCGCCATCAGGCACGCAAATGGGGTCGTGGTAAAACGGGTTCTGGGTGTATTTGGCCAATTCCTTGTAAAGGGTGAGGCGGTTGGGTGCGGTCAGCTTGAGCACGTCGGCTTCATCGGGAAAGAGGGAGATGACGTTATCTTCTTCGGGCGCGCTGCGAGGATCGTTGGACAGGCGGTTGATGGTCGCGGCGTCCATCCCAACGCTGACGAGGAAGGCGCGCACCCAATCCGCATTATGCCCATGAAAGCTCCAACGCGATATCGGCGCGGGCATGGGAAAGTCGTCAAGAATCGAATCCGGCACCGCGAGGTAAATATAGTGGTATTCGATGCGCCCCCATGGACCGGGTTGGCAGTGGATAACTGCGTCATCCTGGCCGCGGGCGGTCAGCGTGGCCAACAGCAGCAGGGCGGATGCGAAAATGCGGCGAAACATGATAGACAGCGATATTTTGGGGCAAAGAGCTTCCGAGGCCAGCAAATTACTAACGTTACAAAACGTAAGCAAGTTTCGTTATTTTATTCACATGAAATTAGCGTCGATTTGAACGACTGTTTGAATGGGGTGGTGGCCCGGCCACCCATGCAATTTTCACCGGAGGGCCGGTTAATGGGCCAAAAAACAGGATTTGCCATCGACCAACGGACATCCAAGTTGTTGAAAAATAACGCTTTGCATTGCCTTATGGCTTCAACAATCTCGAAGGGAACTACCCATTACTGTCCGGCTACTTCTTGGCGTCTTGCGCGGCTTTTTCAGCATCGTCCCATATTTTCACGAACTTGGCGGGGTCTTTTTCAAAGTCATCCATACAGCCGTCGCAACAAAATTTGAATTCGCGGCCTTCATAGACGAAAGAATAGGCGTCGGCGTCCAATTTATCTCCCATGACCGGGCAGGTGGTGAGGGGGCAGGGCCGGGCGGTTTTATAGGCATCAATAATTTTGGCCATGTAAATGGCTGGATTCTTTTTGAACGTGTCGGCTTCGTCCTGGCTGGCGAATTTCACGTCATAACCATCCTGAACGAGTTTGATGGTCGTGTCTTTACCGCCCAGTTTCACACCCGAAACGATCGACGTGCTGAAGGGGTAGGGCTTCGCGGCAACTTTACTCGCTGTTGCCGGCATGGCACAGGATGCGGAGGTTGGCGCGGCAGGCGGGGTGGCGGCTGTTTGATTACGCGCCATTCCGTAATGCAGCGCAGTCGCGACGAGCAGAACAAGCAAGATCCGGATAAGGCGGAGTTTCATGGGACAGTCTTCTCGTAATTTACACCTTCAACATTTGCCTGACAAGGGATTTACTTCGTGGTCATTGCCGAAGCCGGCGCCACCAGGCTGTTCGCATAAACTTCGATGTTCATATAACCGGAGGCATCGAGTTTCGCGGCATCGGCGGGGTTTTTCGGGTCGAGGCCATGGACTTTTTCCCAATCGGCGGGGATGCCGTCGTGGTCATCATCCATTGCTGCGGTGCCGCCTTTAATTTCGCCCAGCCCGCCGGCGAGCGCTTCACCCTTGTCATCCGTGTGCGCCAGGATCTTGCCTTTGAGGCCCAGGGAAGTGAGTTCGCTGATGAGGCGAAGGTCAACGGCATCGCGATGCAATGAGCAACCGGCGTCAGCGGCAACTTTTGCGTAAGCGGCTTCTGCGCTATCCTCGGTGACCGGGATGGCCGGGTGCATCCCCCGTTCCTTCACGAAGGTCGGCGAGCCGCCTTTGTCGCTGAACCCGGCCTCGGTAACCGGCTGCCCGTTGAGTTTGCCGTCGCGGTCGAGGTCCACGAGGTTGCCGCGCTGGTAAACATGGTCGGTCTTGGTGAACTGGCCGGCAAACTGGTTGTTCGACGACGGGCCTTTGATGAAATAATTGTTGATGACGTCGAGGCTGTGGTTGGCGCCCGAATGCCCGCCGCAGAGGCCGGTAATCAGCCAGTTGTAAACGACGTTGTTGATATACTGGATGGTGCCTTTGGCCTTGGGGTTGCGGCTTTCGTTGCTCATCCAGAGATTGTGGCTCAGGGTCACGTTCGTCACGGTGTCAATCAACGCGCCGAAGCTTTGCGGGTGGATGCCTTCGGCCATGATGCAGTTTTGCACGGTGATGGTGGTGCTGCCGACGGTGATGCCGATGTCGTCCCACCGGCCCCACTCAACCGAGCAGTGGTCGATGATGATGTTGCTGCTCTTGTCCATCCCCAGTGCTTTTTTGCCCCGGTCGCCCGCGATGCCCTGGCGGAAGCGCAGGTAGCGGACAATGATGTTGGACTGGCCGCCCAGGGACACGCTGTTGTTGTAAAAACAGATGCCTTCGCCCGGCGCAGTCTGGCCGAGAATCGTGATGTTGCTGCTCACGTTCACTTCCTTCGCCAGCTTGATGACGCCGCCGACGTCGAAGATCACGACGCGGTTGGGCTGGCTCACTGCGTCGCGAAAAGAACCCGGGCCGGAATCGCTCAGGTTGGTGACGTGGACGATGGCGCCGCCGCGGCCGCCGGTGGCCAGTGCGCCAAAACCTTCCGCGCCGGGAAACGCCGGCAGGTGTTTCGGGTTGGTTTTCTCGATAGCCGCCTGCGCGGTTTTCGCTGCAGCGGACGCGTTTTTTTCGTCGGCCACGCGCTGCGCATCGGCCTGCGGGGCGTCGTCAGCCGGCGCATCCGCCGCGATGGACACCACCGCGAGGGACAGAACCACCGCAAGCAAGCCGAAGCAGCGTTTCATGGAAGGAGCGGGACCCGGCCCGGCCGGTTCAGGACTTTGGCGGGGTGAGGGGTGTGCCGTCGAGTTTGTAATACTGGTTTAGCTCGAGGCGCAAGTAATCGTAAACAACGCCGGCGGAAAGATCGCCTGCCGCCACCGTGAGTTGCAGTTGATTTTCTCCCGGCTTCAGCAGCGCGGCGTCGAACGTCAATGTCCGTTCCTGCCAGACACTCTTATTGGTGTTGTAGCGCACGGCATCGGTGTTCAGCAACCGGGCGTTGGCCGCATTGCCGCCGCCGCCGATGGCGCCGACGTCCTGGCCGTTGACCGTCACGCCAATCTGCCCGGTGTTCGCTCCGCCGAGGGACACGCGCAGGGCCGCGTAGCCTTGTGAGGTTTTATCCATGTTGAATTTAATGGTCCAGGTCGTCGCCCGGCCGCGTCCCCAGATGCGCCAGGGGCCGCTCTGGTCGGTCTGTGGGTAATCGTCGAGCGACTGGGCCTTGACCCAGCCAAAACGCTGGTTGGCGGGATCTTTCGCCTCAGGATTCACAAAGGACAAATCCTCCGCGTGCGGCACCTGCAGGAAGAACCAGTCCTTGTGGTAATCGCTTTTGCCGACGGTGTAGGTGAGGTCGTTCGGAAACAGCAGGGCGTAGCGCATGTTCCAGCCCCAGAGCCAGTAGTTCGCGCCGTCGCCCTTGAAGAATTTGTCGCCGGAGCGGTCGGGGTAGCCGATGTCCCAGACTTGTTTGCCATAGCGCACGGGTTTCCATTCCAGTTTGCCCAGGTCGATATTTTTGCCGGCTTCGACGGTGATGTTGGCTTGGGCGAATTCGCCGAGCACACCGGTGGCAAACGCGTGGAGCGTATAATTGCCGGGGCGAATCTCGGTGATGGTGAATTTGCCGTCCGCGCTGGCATCATTCCAGAATTGGTAGTGCTTGGAGTCATGCGCCCAATCTCGCGGTCCGAAGCCGAAACCGCCGCGTCCGCCGCCGCCGACCGCAGGCGGGGGAGAATCCGGGTAGGCGAGGCCAACGGTCAATCCTGTGAATTTGGTAAAGGGCGTGGGCGCCAGAGGATCATTGAGCACGATTTGGCCGGAGACGTTGCTGCGCTCGTTCTTGTGCGGGTAATCCACGCCGTTGACCCAGTCGTACGGCCAGGCGGCCTTTTCCTTTTTCGCCTGCGCGAGGGCGTCCTGCCACAAGGCGGTCGCGTTGTCCTTCCACGCTTGCGGGACGGTCGGGTTGCCGGCGGTCGCGGTCAGTGTGGCGAGGTCGGAGGATGTGGGCGTCTTGAAGTTTTCCAGCGAATTGACGTAAACAAAAATTGGGCCGATGACCTTGTTCCATTCTTCACCTTCGGCGATGCTCGCCGGCGCGCCGCCGTTATAGTGGGTGCCGCGCCAGTAATCGAGGATGATGGGATCCGGGTTGTCGTTGTCGCCATAGTGGCAGACGAGTTCCTGCTTGGTCGCCCCGCCGCTCAAATATTCGATGGTCGGGTTGATGAACCAGATGCCGATGTGGTCCTTGGTGCTCGACCAGCCATAGGCGGGGATTTTGTACTGCACGGCGTTGTAGCTGTATTTGTGCTCGACGGAATTTTTATAGATGCCCTGGCTCATTAGGCGCTGCTCCTTGGCGTGGACGACCACCCCGGTGCCCCAGTCCGTTGGCGCGCATTCCAGCATGTTGCGGTCGGCGTCCACCGAAATCCAGTCAAAGGTCTGGCTGATTTTGGTGATGAAGCGGCTCTCCGGCATATTGAGCGCACCATACGCGGCGGGGTGGGAGAATATGGCGTAGGTGTGGACGCCGCTTTCGCCGCGGCCGAGGGTGTAGCGGATTTCCAGGTCCAGGTTATAGGTGCCGCCGGTGGGCGCGCCGGGCGACCCGGGCGTCAACCCCACCTGGCCGCCAGTGACGCCTTTGATGGAGACTTCACCGCGCTCGCCGCCGTTTTTCGCCGGGTCGATGGTGACGCTGTCCGTAAGTCCACCCACTTGTTCCGCGGCGGAAGGGTCTTCCTCCCAATGGCCGGCATAGCCCATGTCATGGCCCATGGTGTCGATGCCCTTGTAAATCAACGACTCCAGGTCGCCGCTGCGCTTGCTGACGACG
>JABDGR010000069.1 GCA_013285985.1 Verrucomicrobiota bacterium | reverse complement strand
AATTCGGGGTAGAGCAGTCCCGGGCGCAGGTTCGCAAACAATTTAAATTCCTTGCGCAGGGGCAGCAGCGCGGCGCGTTCGGGTTGTTCCTTGGGCGGCAGTTTCTCCCACTTCGGGCCGCCGACCGAGCCGAACAAAATCGCGTCCGCCGTGCGGCAGGCTTCCAGCGTTTCCCGGGGCAGGGCCGAGCCATGCTTGTCAATGGCGATGCCGCCGACGTCCCAAGTTTCATGTTCGAGGCCGAAGCCGTGCTTGGCGGCCACTTTCTGCAAAACTTGCAGACCCACGTCCATGACCTCAGGGCCGATGCCGTCTCCGGGGAGGACGGCGATGCGCAGCGTTTTCATGGTAAAAAGGGAGTTGGGCGGGGCCGGGGAAGGCTCGGCCAAACCGACAACAAAACCCGCTTTGCCGGGGCGGGCCAAGCGTAAAATCGCGGGCCGCCGTCCGGCAAGTTTCCTGTTGCCAGAGGGCGCGGCGGCCCGCCAGCCTTGCGCGCTGTGCAAATTGCGACCTACGAGCTGCCCCCGGTGGGTACCAATGCCTACCTGCTCCTGCCGCCGAACCGCGCCGAGGCCGTGCTGGTGGACGCCCCGTTTGGCGCCCTCAAGGCCATTTCCCCGCAATTAAAAAAGGCCAACCGCCGTTTGGCCGCCGTGCTGCTCACCCACGGTCATTGGGACCATATTGCCAGCGCCGCCGAATGCCAGGCCGCGGGCGCGGCCATTTACGCCCACCCGGATGACCGCGAGTGGATTGAAAACCCGATGATGCAGGCGGACTTCATGGTTCCCGGCCTCGAAATCGATCCGGTGCGCATTGATAATTTTCTCCAACCCAGGCAGATTCTGGAAATCGTGGGTCTATCCCTCGAAGTGCGCCACGTTCCCGGCCATGCTCCCGGCAGCGTGCTGTTTTACGACCGGGTCGCAAAGGTGGCCTTTGTGGGCGATGCGATTTTCGCCGGGTCAGTCGGCCGCACGGATTTGCCCGGCGGCGATTGGGAACAACTGGAAAACTCCATCCGCACCCAGATTTACACGTTGCCCGGCGATACGGTCTTGTATCCCGGCCACGGCCCGGCCACGACGGTCGCCGCCGAGCGGGCCACAAACAAGTTCGTCCGCGGTTGAAAAACCGTCTATTTAAAAACTGTGAGTGCCAACAACCACGAAGCCTTCATGAGCCGCGCCCTCGAGGCCGCCCGCCGCGGCTGGGGCGACACGCATCCCAACCCGATGGTCGGCGCGCTCATCGTCGAGAACGGGCGTGTCGTGGCCGATGGCTTTCACGCCCGCGCGGGCGAGCCGCACGCCGAGGTCATGGCCCTGCGCAACCTGGGCCGCGCCCCCGCGCCGGGCGCCACGCTCTATGTCACGCTCGAGCCTTGCAGCACCACCGGGCGCACGCCGCCCTGCACCGAGGCCATCGTGCGCACGGGCCTCAAACATATCGTTATTGGCGCGACCGACCCAAATCCTTCGCACGCGGGCCGCGGGTTGACACTCCTACGCAAGGCGGGCGTCGAAGTCATCGAGGGCATCATCGCCGGCGAATGCACGGACCTGAATTTGATTTTCAATCATTGGATTGCCAAGGGTAAGCCGCTGATTGCCGGGAAAATCGCCACCACGCTCGACGGGCGCGTCGCCACGCGCGCGGGCCAGAGCAAATGGATTACCGGCGCGGCCGCCCGGCGCGACGCCATGCGCTGGCGGGGACTTTTTCCGGCGGTCGGCGTCGGCGCGGGTACGGTGCTGGCGGACGACCCGCAACTCACCAGCCGCATCGGCAAAAACGAACGCTGCCCTGCGCGGCTGATTTTTGACCGAACGCTGCGTACCGTAGGTAAAAAACTCCCGTTGGTTTATGCCGACGAACATCGCGCGCGTACGATTGTGGTCACTGGTTCGAATCCGAACGCAGCCAAACGCGCAATTTTGGAAAAACAAGGCATCGCCGTCTGGCCGCTGGCACCGAAAAATTGGTTCACGGCTCTGCGCGAAAAATGCGCCCAAGCGGGGCTGACCGGCTTGTTTGTCGAAGGCGGGCCGACTTTACTGAGTGCGTTTTTGCAGGCCGGGGCCTTGGATTATCTTTTCGCCTACCGTGCGCCGAAAATTCTCGCCGACGCCGAGGCGATGCCCGTCTTCACCGGCCCGCCGCGCCCGCGCCTGGCCGATGCTTTTACGCTCACCGACGTACACCACGCCGATTTTGGCGACGACCAATTGCTGCGCGGGCAGGTAATTTATCCGGCGAAAAAGCCATGACGCGCACGATATACCTCGCCACGGGCAATGCGCACAAGCTGCGCGAGTTCCAGCAGATGTTCGCCGCGGCGGCGCTGCCGTGGAAGGTCGAGGGCGCGGCGGCGCTGGGCGGCATGCCGCCGGTGGATGAAAATGCCGGGACGTTTTCCGGTAACGCGTTGCTCAAGGCCCACGCGCTGCAAAAACCCGCGCCGAAGGACGCCTGGGTCTTGGCCGACGACAGTGGGTTGGAAGTCACCGCGCTCGGTGGTGCGCCGGGCGTGCATTCCGCACGCTACGCCGGGGTAGGGGCAAAGGACGGCGCCAATACCGAGAAACTGCTGCACGCGCTGGAAATCATCCCGGAGGGTTCGCGCTCGGCGCGGTTCGTTTGCGTGCTCGCGTTGCGCGGGCCGGACGACGCGGAAAAGTTTTTTGAAGGCGACTGTCGCGGGCGCATCGGCCGCGTGCCATCCGGTGGCGGGGGCTTCGGCTACGACCCGGTGTTCTTTCCCGACGGCTTCGATAAAACCTTCGCCGAACTTGGCGACGACGTGAAAAATAAAATCAGCCACCGCGGTCAGGCACTGCGGAAGTTGTTTATCCATCTGCGCGGCCCAGATTGACGCCCACAAAAAAAGTTTGCGCCAGAACGCTTCTACGCACGTAGTTGCGGGCATGAGATGGAAGCCATCGCATTGGCCGCAGGCCAACTGGATTTTGTTCGGATTGATGCTGGGGATGTTGTTGGGGCTGATAGCCAATTCCTTCATCACCACGGCGGAATCAATGGAGAGGCTCCAGTGGTGGCTGACCAACGTCGTCACTCCCGTTGGACGGTTGTTTATCCGCATCATTTTCATGATCGTCATTCCGCTGATATTTTCGGCGATTGTGCTGGGGGTGGCGGAGATGGGCGATGTGCGCAAACTCGGCCGGGTGGGGTTGAAGACGCTGGGCTTCACCCTGTTTCTCTCGGGTGTGAGCGTGTTGATCGGCTTGGTTTTGGTGAACGTGCTTGAGCCGGGTCGGCATCTGGATCCGGCCACAAGGACGCAATTGACGGCCAAGTACAGCGCGCAGGCTTTGGTCATCGAATCCAGTCCGGCGCCAGCTCCGCTGGCGCAGACGCTGCTCAACCTCATTCCGCAAAATCCGCTGGCCGAGGCAGTCAACGCTTTCACGGCGAATTACACGGGCGGCGGACTGTTGTCAGTCATGGTGTTCAGCCTGATCTTTGGTGTGGCGCTGGCGATGGCGCCGTCCGGGAAAGTCGCCGCGCTTGTTTCCATGCTACACGGCCTGTTTGAAGTCTGCATGAACGTTATCGGGCTGGCCATGTTGCTGGCGCCGGTGGGTGTTGCGTGCCTGGGATTTGCCCTGACGGCACAGATGGGCTTCGACGTGGTGCGCAGCCTTGGATTTTACGTCGGGGTGGTGGTGCTGGGGTTGGCGTTGCAGTTATTCGGCACGTATGCACTCTTGCTCAAATTTTGGGCGAAGACCTCGCCGTTCACATTTTTCCGGAACATCGGAGAAGTGATGCTGACAGCCTTCAGCACTTCTTCCAGCAACGTGACGCTGCCCGTATCCCTGCGCGTGGCGGAGGAAAAGCTGCGACTGCCCCCGCAAATCAGTCGCTTTGTGCTTACAGTTGGGGCGACTGCCAACCAAAACGGCACAGCGCTCTACGAAGGCGTGACGGTGCTTTTTCTCGCGCAGGTGTTTGGCGTGGAACTGAGCCTTGGTCAGCAATTCATGGTGGCATTGATGTGTGTCCTGGCCGGGCTGGGCACGGCGGGGGTTCCCGGCGGCTCTCTTCCGCTGGTTGTCGGCGTGTTGGTCAGCATCAAAGTGCCCGGCGAAAGCATCGCCATCATCTTGGGCATTGACCGACTGCTGGACATGTGCCGCACCACGCTCAATGTGACGGGCGATCTGGTTTGTGCCACCTTGGTGGCAAATAGCGAAGCGCCGCAGCGCAGCGACATGCATCCCGCCAAGTCCGATTAACTACGCTACGGTCGCAGCCGCACCGAGTTCCTCGAGTTGCTGGCACACTTCGTCAATCAGGAAGCCGGGGGTCGAGGCGCCGGCGGTCACGCCGACGACGGAATATTTCTTCAATTGTTCGAGGTCCAGCTCCGCGCCGGTTTCAACGTGGAAGCAGGGGAGGCCCTGTTTTTCGACGAGCGCGGCGAGTTTGACCGTGTTGGCCGAGTGGCGGCCGCCGATGACGACGATAGCCTGCGCGCCTTCCTGCGCGAGCACCAGCACGTCGCTCTGCCGTTCCTTGGTCGCGCCGCAAATCGTGTCGAATACCAGCGCACCCGGGTATTTCGTCTTCAAATATTCCGAGAGGCGGCCAAATTCATCCGTGAACATGGTGGATTGCGAGACCATGCAAACCTTGTCACCGAGAGCAGGCAGCGCGTCAATGTCGGCCTGGGTCTTGATGACGTGGCCTTTGCCCTCCGTGTAGCCCATGAGGCCGATGACTTCCGGGTGCTTCGGGTCGCCGAAAATGACGGTGTTATAACCCTTCTTGGCGTGCATGCGGATTTTGCCGGCGATGATGCCAACGTCCGGGCAGGTGGCATCCTTGAAATCCATGCCGAGGTCCTTCAGGTAACTGCGGCGTTCCGGCGAAATGCCATGCGCGCGCACGACCATCACGGCATTTTGCTTTTTCTCGGCCTCTAGGGCGATGTCGGACTTACTTTGATAATCGCCGACCTCGTTGATGCCCTCAGCCAACAGTTTCTCCATCATCTGGCGGTTGTGGATGAGCGGCCCGTCGGTATAGACCGGGCGTTGGGCGGTGACGGCAAACTCGCGCGCGATATCAATGGCGCGTTCGACACCCCAGCAGAAACCGGCGCTTTTGGCTCGGATGACCTTCATGTTCCGGACGTTACGGTAAAATACGCCCGCTGTCAACCCTGTGGGTGGGAACCTTAAGAACCGCCTCGGCTGCGGGCGCCGACAGGTGCTTCTGTACCCGACGGGTTGTTCACCTGAGCAAGAATCGCGGCAAAAATGGCCTGGGTATCGGGCTGGTTGCCGGAATCAAGTGAAACGGACACCGTGATCATGCCGGCTACCTTGGCCGGCACGAGGTCGATGGTGACATACACATCGAGGATGCCGCGGGCGTAAACGTGGGCTTCGTCCTTCTTGGAGGTGTTTTCTTTGACACGGAAATAGCCCAAGCCATCCAGCGCGCGGTTCGTGGCGTGGAAGATGGTGGTCATGTCGCCCTTGACGTCGCCGCTCAGGGTGCGGTTCCCGGTTACAGGATTATAGGAAGAAGCGGCAATGGGCGTGCCTTTGGGGCTAACGGCCACTTCAGTGGAGCAGCCCGTGAGGGCCAAAGTGCAGGCTAGGGTGAGGGTGAGCACCCGGGTGGAGCTACGGAAGTCTTTCATATCCGTAACCGAATAATGCCAGAACCCCCCCGGAGTCAAGACGTTATCTTGGCCGCCCGGTAGGCCGTTTGCCATAATAGTTCACCAATCCGGCGACCACCGCATCGCAGTATTCCTCAAAAATATTTTTGCGCGAAACCCCGCCAAAGTCGCGCATCCCTTCGTATTCGCCCGCCTGGATGCGCTCGTAGCCTTCAACGCTGTTGGCCACGAACGGTTCGAAGAACACCACCGGGCAGCGGTAGATCCGGTTCGCCAGCAGGTTGCGCCCCCACACATAGCCATCCCCACCCAGCGCGATGCCGTTCGCGCCGGAGTAGCCGAACGCCGGTAATCCGAAAATAGGCGCGGCGGACTCCGCCATTGCCTGGGCCACGGCGAGTTCCTCCGTTCCCGCCCCATCCGCGATGCGCTCCAGTAATTCCACCCGCTGTTCTTCATTGGCGATTTCCTCGGGCAGGTAGGCGCCGTTGACCAGGATGTGAAAATGCTGGCCATCCACAAGCGTGTGGTGGTCGGGGTCGGGCCAGTCCGCTGCGTCAAAATGCAGGCAGAGCACGAGGTCGGGATGCAATTCGTTATTCACACGTTTGGCGCGCGCGTGAATTTCGTTGCCCAGAAAAGTCAGCATCTCCGTCCAACTGGCCGGATGGACGTTTTCAATTTTTTCCCCGGTGACGGGTCCGGGCTTGTCGCGGACAAAAATGACTTGTGCGCCGAGCGCCGAGAGCCGGGGTGCCA
>JABDGR010000068.1 GCA_013285985.1 Verrucomicrobiota bacterium | reverse complement strand
CGAAAATTCCGCCGGGCAACGCCGTCATTTCGCTGGTGCCGACGCAGCTCCATCGATTGCTGAAGCGCAAAGCCGTGGTCGTCTGGCTGCGAAAGACGCGGGCGATTCTGCTCGGTGGCGCGGCGCCAACGCCGAAATTGCTGCGGCGCGCGCGGGAGTTGCGCCTGCCGGTGGCGTTGGCTTATGGCATGACGGAGACCGCTGCGGTGGTGGCGGCGCAGCGGCCGGAGGAATTTCTCGCGGGTGAGCCGTCGGTGGCGACGCCTTTGCCCCATGCGAAAATCTGGGTCGGAGATGAAACGGGCAAACCCAAACGCAACGGCGAAAAAGGGCGGTTGTGGATTCAGGCGGCGTCGCTCTTTTCCGGCTATTATCCGGTGAAGCGCGCGAAGGGGCCATTTGGCACGGAAGATTTTGGGGTGGTGGATAAACGCGGGTGGGTGCGACCTTTGGGCCGGATGGACCGCGTCATCATCACCGGCGGTGAAAAAGTCCACCCCGCCGAGGTGGAACGGGAAGTTCGCGCGACGGGCCTCGTCAGGGACGTGCGGGTGATTGGCCTGCCGGACGCCGAATGGGGCGAGCGCGTCGTGGCGATTTGCACCGGGAATAAGCGCGCGGAGAAAAAATTACGCGCGGCGCTGGCCAACCGACTGGTGGCCCATGCGCAACCGAAGGAATGGCTGTGGGTTAAGAAGATTCCGGCAGGCAAGGAGATTGCTGACGTGTAGGAGACAAAATGCTCACGGCGCCGGCGTCACCACCAGGTGGAGATATGCCTTGTTACTCGGAGTATTAATTAGGGACATGATAAACGCACGTCGCTGGCCGTTGTGAAGTCCAGAGCCAACGACGACTCCGCTATCATTGATAGCTTCAGCATCATCAAGCACCCAACCAGAGTTTGGCGGCAAAAACGAATTTAAATCCAGCATTTCACCCGGATCCGTTTCGTTGTTCCCGTTGGCGTCGGCCCAGATGAATGCGTGCTTTTGGCCGCTCGAAGTATAAGACGTGCCAACAATAATATCGGCATTGTTGATTGCCGTTGGCACGGTTTGCCTGGGCAGAGCTCCGCCACCGCCGAGATCGCCGAGATCAACAAATAAGGATCCGCCCTTCCAAAGAAAGGCACCGGAACCTGTTTCAGTTGTCACGTAGGCTACCACATGGTTCAAGTCGTTAAGCGTTGCGCCCGACCCCCAGCTACCGTAAATACTCTGAATAGTTGTGCCCCCATTCAACCATATCACCACCTGATAATCTTGGACGCTCGGATCACCGGCTAGCCCCGCAATATTTCCGGAAGCGTTTACTTTTTCGGCGATAGTACTAGGTATTAAATAAGGTTGACCAGGCAAGCCCAAGGCCGGCGGGTACGTGATGGTGCCATTGACCCAAGCAAATGCCCGTATATACCCGTTTGTTCCTGCTCCATTCTGCGGGAGGCTATCAGTGCCAATAATTGTTCCCGAGTTATTTATGCTATATGCGGCGCTATAAGGCCCAGGGCCGACAATATGGGTCATATTCCCTTGGCTCCAAAGAAAACCGCTGCCATCTGCAGTTGTGCCAACGACTTGGTCTGAGTCATTCATGCCTAGAGGAAATTGCACGGTAATGTTGTCCGTGATAACGGTCATGCCCGTGTCCGGTTTCCAGAGAAAGGCGGTAGAGCCCGAACTACCCACCACATGCCCCAGAGCATTGACGCCGTATGCGTAAGTGTCGGCGCCATTGATTGTTCCAAGGTCGGTTATTTGATAATAGGTGCCGAGCTGTGGGAAGATGGATGCAGTGCCAATGGGATAGGAGGCCGTCTCTTGTATGCCGTCGGCTTGCACCGTCACGCCTATCACGCTCCAGTTGATTAAGTCGGTGCTCGCTTCGACGGTGTAGATGAGGTCAGCGCGCAGGGCCGGGTAGGTCAGCACGATATTGCCAGAGAAAAACGCGGGTTGCGGCAAGTAGGATTTTCCATTCACCAAGGGATTAAGGTTTAAGGCGTATTTGAGGAGGTTCGGGATGCCGTCGCCCGCGGGAGTGGCCATGTCGCTGACGATGGCTGGATTACCCAATTGCGTGGTTGAGAAATTGTTTTCGAGCCAGGCGATCTTTGCGTTGGATGATCCGACGATAAGCGGCACGGGCGTGGTCGTGGTGGTTCCCGCGAGGTTGGTGATGAGCGCCTGATACTGGTAGCCCAACTGGGTTGTAGTCGAAGCGTTCACGGTCAACGTCGCCGTTGCCGTGCCGTTATACAAGCTGTCTTCAGTGACATTTGCCCATGTATTGCCTCCATCCGTCGAGACCTGCCACTGGTAGGCTGGCGTAGGAACGCCGCTGGCGGCAACGGTGAAGGATGTGGCTAAACCAGCGTTCACTGCTTGACTAACAGGCTGAGTGAAAATCTCTGGGGCGATTGGGGTTGGCGGAGTGTAAGTCACTGTCGTTGAGCCTCTCCCGACAATAATTACTCCACTTTTATTACTGGCGGAGACCGTAATCGTGTTGTCTCCAACATGCAAGAGTAGGCCATTGATGGTCCAATAAGTGATGTTGCCCGATATGGTAATGGAGGCGTTGCCGCCGGCGCCAAAATTATCGAGCCAGTTTACCAGGTTAACTCCTTGTATGGAAGTGGCATATCCTGCCAGATCCACTGTGTCATTGCTAGTTGATGCGGGACTGCTAGCTGGCGAGGTAAAAAACACGAGTGGAGTGGATGTGGGTGAAGGCGGGTTATAAGTCACGGCGATCTGTGTTGAACGGGAATTGCTTGAGGCATCATAAGCGACTGCCGTGATAACGTTTGCGCCAGGGCTTAAGGTGACTGAAGCATCCCAATTGGCCGTCCCAGCGCCGCTTGCAGTGCCGTTATTTACGGTCGCCGCGACTCCATTCACGGTCAGTGCCACTGCGGCCACCCCGTTATTCCCGCTCCCGTTGTCGCTGGCCGAGCCATTGACTCTTACTGAAGCATCGGAGGTTGCCAAACCATTGCTTGGATTGAAAATCGCAACCGCGGGGCCAACGGTATCTCCAGCGCCATTGCCGGTGGTGAAGTTCCACACGTCGCCGGTGGTGACCGTGCCAGCCGAGTTAACGGAGTCCACCCGCCAATAATAAGTTACGCCGGTAGTCAGCGTTGGCGTGGTAAAAGTGGTGACGTAGCCAAGCGATCCCTGGTCGCCACTGGCCAGGTTGGCGGGGTTTGAGGCCGCCAGATACAAATGGAAAGATGCTGTGCCCCCGCCATCAGTCCAATTGAGTGAGAGTTTGGTGCCTTGCCCGGTGGCTTCATTTAGTGGGAGCGGGCTATTCGCCTTCTTCGGAGTAGCAGGACCACTATTGGACACCACATAAAACGTGTATGGATCGGAGACCGCATTCCCGTCCACCACGCTGACCGCCCAGGAACTCGCGGTTGGCCCATCTGAAATGTTGTATTCCAGATCAGTAGAGCCAATGTATTGCGGCACCACGTCCGGGTAGGTAAAATTGTCGTCCAAACGTGTGAATCGCAATTTTGAGGTCACGGTAAATCCGGTTCCGTTAATCGTGATGTGCTGGGTTTGCGCGTCAGCTATGGCGTTCAATGTGCGAGGCGAGATGCCGATGATGCTGGGTGTAAGGCTGTTGGCGATGTCACCTAGATCGCCTATCAACTGGTCGAACACCGGTTGATCGCTGGCGAGGACAGCGTCGCCTTTCCCCTGCCACATTTCCGCGTGCGTATAATCAGTGGGATCGCTTGGAGTCGGGCCAAATATTCTAATTTGCGAGTTGGAAAGATGTCCTTGAAACAAGGCGCTGTCTTCAGGAACAATGCCGTCTGAGGGTATGCCAAGGCCTTGTGCGTTTACATCATATCCGTCATTATAGGCAATAGCGTAAACGCCATTTGGCGGAGAAATAGTACGCGAAGAAGCAAGCACCCCTGCGTATGCGATTATATTCGCGTCAAAAATAGAGGCATTCGTGTTTAATGTTTGTAGATAGGCATTAGTGTCCGACAATTTCCAATTAGGGTTGTTTGTATAATTATCCCACCACAAATCTATTCTATTAGTTTGGTATGGCCCTTTCCCGGAGTAAGGGGCCAAAGTATTGAGGATCCCCAGTTCCGCAACGTAAGATGAGCCGAGATCTGGATTACTTAAAAAAATCGCATTAAATAATGAACCAGCTATAGCGTCTGAATTTGCCAAGTAAGCCCCGTGGTGTGGCGTGGCTAAAGTAATCAGCTTTGCAATTTTGTTGCCCCATGGCTGACCAGAGGAGTTATTGGTAATCATAAACTGTCGCGCGACCAATCCTCCCATGCTGTGGGCTACAATTACCATCTGTTTGCTGCCGATTGCTGAATTGGGGTCGGCAGCTGTGCTGCTCATGCACTGCGCAAGTAATTGACCAAGTACTGCTACAGATTCTTGATTGCTTTGATATTGAAAGTAAAAAATTCTGTATCTGTTTTTCCCGGACGCGAAGAGGGGGTTGGCTTGATTCTGAATGTATGTAATAAATCTATCCCACCCTGTATTGTCTTCGTTCCAGCCGTGAACCAAAATTAACGGAATCCGTCCATCATCTGGGCCGGATTCGGAATCAGATAGAACCGCGCCTGCTTCATTATTGACAGCATTCCAAGGCCCGGCTGCGTTTCCAGGACATGTAGACAGGAAAAAGATAACGGCGAAGGTCGTTTGCCAATGCAAGCCAGGCCAGCCTAAGTTTCCTATTATACCTGTCTTGCTCGTTTTCATCTGCGTACATGGTGATTTTGTGACATAATCTAACGTAGTTATAAACCAAGGCAACGGGAAAAGGGAAATGTGTGTTCCGCCACCCCCTGTTTTTCCCCCTTGCCTTTTGATGGGGGGACGCTACTTTAGTCCCTTTTCCTCCTGCCAAACCGGGGGTTCGGGCATCTTTTTTGCTCGGCCCGCGACTGCCATGAAACTGCTTAAACTTCCCGTCCAATCCCGCGACAAATCCGGCCGCGGCCCCGCCCGGCGCCTGCGCGCCTCCGGCCAAATTCCCGCCGTCATCTACGGCAAGTCCGGCGTGCGCCACCTCACGGTCAAGGAGCCGGAGTTCCGCCTGCTGATGCGCGCGGTGGCCGGCACGACGGCCCTCGTCGAAATTTCCGACCAAAGCGGCGTGGCGACGCTCTCGCTCCTCCAGGAAATCCAGCGCGATGCGCGGACCGACCACTTTGTCCATATCGACCTGCGCGAAGTTTCCGCCAACGAGCCGATGCGCGTGGGCGTGCCGGTGCGCGTGACGGGCGAATCCGTCGGTGTGAAGCTCGAAAGCGGCATCATTGAAATCAGCCGCCACGAAATTTTCGTCAAGTGCCTGCCCAAAGATTTGCCTGACATCATCATGGTGGACGTCACCGAGCTGCATGCCGGCCATTCCATCCACGTGAGCGACCTGAAGCCGATTCCGGGCATCACCTTTATTGACCACGCCGAAGAAGTGGTGGTGGCGTGCGTGGTTCCGAAGGTCGAGGAAGAGCCGGTCGCCGCCGAAGCCGTGCCCGCCGAGGGCGAAGCCGCCGCGACGGCCGAAGGCGCCGCGCCCGCCGAGGGTGAAGCCGCCAAGGCTGGCGACGCCAAGGGCGCTCCCGCCGCCGGGGCCAAAGGTGCTCCCGCCGCTGGCGCCAAGGGTGCCGCTCCCGCCGCCGGGGCCAAAGGCGCCGCGCCTGCCGCTGGAGCCAAGGGTGCTCCGGCTGCTGCTCCCGCCAAAGGGGCTGCTCCCGCCAAACCCGCCGGCAAGAAATAAACCTTTTCCGCGCCCGCCCCGGGTGGACACCTGGAGCGAACACGGCGCGCACCGTTCTTTGAGACATGTCCATCACCGTCATCGCCGGCCTGGGAAATCCCGGCGCGGAGTATGCCCGCACCCGCCACAACCTGGGGTTTTGGCTGGTGGATGCCTTCGCCCACCAAGGTGGCGCGACCTGGCGGCATGAACCGCGCTTTCAGGCTGAAGTCGCCCGCGCCGACGTGGCCGGCCAGCCGGTTTGGCTGCTTAAACCGCAGACGTTTATGAACGAAAGCGGCCTGGCCGTCGGCCCCTTCCTGCATTTCCACAAGCTGCCTTCCAGTGCCCTGGCCGCCGTGCATGACGACATCACGCTGCCCCTGGGCCGCCTGAAAATCACCGTGCGAGGCAGCGACGGCGGACACCACGGCATCGCGAGCCTCCTCGCCCAAGCCGGGCCGGACTTCGCCCGGGTCAAACTCGGCATCGGCAGCAAGGCCCATCCGGAGATGAACCTGGCCGACCACGTGCTCAGCCGCCTGACGCCCGAAGAGGAAGCCGCCCTGGCCGCCCGCCTGCCGGATTACCTCCAGGCCCTCAAGCTCCTCATCACTGAAGGCCCCGACGCCGCGATGAACGAGTTCAACCGGATTAAGAACTAAAAC
>JABDGR010000067.1:3820-6556 GCA_013285985.1 Verrucomicrobiota bacterium | reverse complement strand
GATTTGCTCGGGGAAGGCCTTGGGGTCGCCGGAGATTTTGAAGGCCTCCTGCGCAATGATGGTCGAGGCCGTGTGATGTCCGTGCGTGTTGCTGGGCGGCGGTGAAAAACGCGTGATGAGCACATCGGGTCGGAATTCGCGGATGATGCGCACGGTGTCGGCCAAAACTTCCTGGTGGTCCCAGATACGCAGCGTTTCTTCAGGGCTTTTGGAATAGCCGAAGTCGAACGCGCGGGAGAAAAACTGTCGCGCCCCGTCCACCCTGCGCGCGGCCAAAGACTCCTGGGTGCGGATGACGCCAAGTTCCTCCCCGAACTCCGGACCAAGTTCATTTTGCCCGCCGTCGCCCCGATTGAGCGACAGATAGGCCGTGCGGTAGTAACGACCCCGTGCGAAATAAGCCAGCAACTGGTTGTTTTCGTCGTCGGGGTGCGCGGCGATGTAGAGCACGCTGCCCAGCTCGCGAAAACTGCGCAAGTCCTGTAGTATCTGTATTCCCGACGGCGTTGACGAACCGGGCGGCACGGCCTGGGCCTGGGCAACCGGCAACAATACTGCCAGCAGGACGGTGCCTACGACCGCAAAGCCGGCAATCAGGTGGCCTGGACGCATGGCGATGGTGGCCGGAGATGCCTTACTGCTTTACCTTAAACGCCACCGAATACTGGGTTGTTTCCCAAAATGCCTTGAGAATCGCCCCGCCGTTCGCTGGATCGGCCACAAGCGCGATGGTGAACTCGTCCACCTGCTTGTCCAGGGTGTCCTTCTTCATGTCCACGCGCGCGAGTTCGTTGGCCTGGATGGCCGGAGTGTAGGGAATGCCCCATTGCCCGATTTGCTTGTTGAAGATGAGCTTGGTCGCCCCCTGGTCATCGGGATACATACAGAGAGTATAAGCGCCGGCGGGAATCGTGGTGCCGCCAAAATCGAGATCCTTCTGCGTAATCAAGGTTGTCGCCTCGTCGGAGCCCATGCGCCAGACCGCACGCCAAGGAACCAGGGCGCCCCAAATTTTACGCACTTCGGTGGTGCCTTGTTTCTGGGACAGAGGCCGACCGTAAGTGATGGTCACCAAAGGTGCATTACGGCCGGTACCCAGGTGCAAACTAATCGTCTCGTGCGGGCTAAGGCGCGCTCCCGCAGCAGGCGGGACTGAAACGGTGGCGGGCGCGGGTGAAGCCGCGCCGGCAGGAACGGCGGACTGGGCCGTCAAAGGCGAGATGCCGGCAAAAGCCGCGGCAACGAGGGCAAGAAAACAACGGGATTTATTATTCATGGGGATTTCCACAGCAGGGAGTTGGTCGCATCCTGAATCAGCCAGATGGCTTCAGGACAAAAGATAGGGATTTAATTTCGGCATTATCCACCCAAGTAGTCAAGGAGGAAGGGGCGAATTGCCTTCCAACGGAATGACTCACTCCATCCGCCCCCGGCCGTCAGTTTGATGGCTGGGGCGTGACATTTTCGCCAAATTTTTTGCCCAAATCGCGCAAGTAGGTGTCCATGGAGGAGGTGTAACCAAAGACAAAGCGCGAAAGAAAACGAAAGAGGGCGTTGCTCACCTCACCGTGTTCGGTGATACGCACGCTGCCACCCTCGGGGGCGGGCGCAAATTCAATGGTCCACGTGCCGCCAAAGGGGAGCCCCTCGTCGATGATTTTAAGCTCCAACTTCTTCCCCGGGTCATTTGCCGTGACAAGATAAGTCAGCGCCCGACGCGGCGACATTTCGCGATAGCAAACCTGCCCATCACGCGACGGCAAGATTTCCACCTTTTGTAGTCCGCTGCGCCAGGAAGCCATCGTGGCGAAATCACTGGCCACGGCATAAAGCTCCGTCGGGCTGCGGTGAAAGATGGCCACGCGGGCAGCGACGTGTTCACGAGGGAGGCCGGAGCCGATTAACACCATCAAGATGATGGCGGCAATCAGACAACCACCGAGAATTGCGAGAGCGATAGGCATGATTTTGCGGGGTTTTGAAGTTGGATTCATAAGGGGAGGATGCCGGCTCAGGCCCGCCGGGGACGCCGGGGATGATTTTTCAGGCAATACTCCCGCGCCGCCCGGGCCAGCGTGGCCAGGCCCTGCAACGCACGCTGGCGTTCAGCGGCGGTGAGCAGCTTGAGGACGCCCCGAACATGGTTCTCATCGAGTATCGAAGCAGCGGCCATCGCCTCGGCGCCGCGGGAGGTCAGGAGCAATTCACTGGTTCGACGGTCGCGCGCCCGGGACGTTCGCTTGATGTAGCCTTGCGCCTCGATGCGCTGCAAGGTGGCGGACATCGTCGAAGCCGCGACCCCGCAATGGCGGGCCAGTTCGCCGGCGGAAATCGGTTCAGCTTCATCCAGATGCGACAGTAAAATTGAATCCTTGGTTGAGAGTCGGTAAGGCGTCGAACGGGCGCGCACATGATCAACATGGCAGGCCAGGTAAATCAGGGGATAATAGCGCTGGAGCGCCCGGGCTTGGTGCTTCATGTTCGGAGTATATCAAAAATTCAATAGTTCGTCAAAACGAAGCATCGGCAAAGTCGCCTGCGCCAACATGAATTAAACTGCACCGCCGGCTTTGAATCCAGCCCGCACCGCAGACTCGACCACGCGCTGTTTTTTTGATTAGCTGACGGGGATTCGCGTTATAATCGCGTCTGGCCGCCAGATTGTTCCCTTCGTCATGTTCCGCCTTCCCCGACCCCGCCTGTTTGCCCGCCCTCGCCGCGGCTGGCGATTTGTTT
>JABDGR010000067.1:0-3810 GCA_013285985.1 Verrucomicrobiota bacterium | reverse complement strand
CTGTGTCAGCGGATTATAGACCGCCAAGCCGCTGAGTAGCATCACTTGCATATCGAGCGACACCTGTTCCCCGGCCTCGACGCGGCTGGCGATTTGTTTTCTGGATGACTTTCGGGCTGACCGTCGGGCTTTTGAGTGGATGCAAGCCCCCACCCATCGCCACGCATGGCCCTCGCCCGGGGCCGGACGAGGAAGTGGATGTCGCCAGTTGTTTACCCGGCAAATTCGGCGGGACCATGGTGCTTACCGAATCCAGCGAGCCGACCTGCATCAACCCGCTGGTCGAGGCCGGGGAACAGGTGTCGCTCGATATGCAAGTGATGCTACTCAGCGGCTTGGCGGTCTATAATCCGCTGACACAGGAAAATGTGCCGGCGCTGGCGAAATCCTGGGAAATCGCCGCGGATAAAAAGACCTACACCTTTCATTTGCGCAAAGGCACCAAATGGAGCGACGGAGCGCCCTTCACCGCCGATGACGTGATTTTCACCTTCGATTGCATTTTTGCGGATAAAACTGATCCGGCCACCGGCAAGAGCACTCTGCGCTATCCGAACCGTTATGCACAAGAACTGACTTTCGACGGCGAACGGTTGAAATACCGAAAAATTGACGATCTGACCGTGGAGTTTTATACGCCAAAAATATATTCGCCCTTCATTGACGAACTGGCCGGGCCAATTTTCATGATACCGAAGCACAAATTGGAAGCCTCCTATCGCGACGGCACCTTATTGCAGCAATGGACGTCGCAAACCGGCATCGACCACCCGGAGGAAATTGTCGGCACCGGCCCGTATGTCCTGCGCAGCTACGTGCCCGGCCAGCGTATCGTCATGTCATCCAACCCCTATTTTTGGCGGGCGGACACCACCGGCCAGCGCCTGCCATATCTGGATTTCATGGTCTTTCAATTCGTCGTCAGCATTGAAACGGACGTCATGCTCTTTGCCACCGGGCAAACGGACTCCTCGATGGACTACCAGGGAATTCCGCCCACGGATGAATCCTGGGTAAAGAAAGGCGAAAAGCTCTACGACTTCACAATTTACAATCGCGGCCCGTTTCCCGCCTCGTGGTTTCTCTGGTTTAACCTAAAGCCCGGGGTCAACAAGGACGGCAAACCGTATGTCACCCCGTACAAACAAGCCTGGTTCAACAACAAACTCTTCCGCCAGGCCGTGATGTATGGCATCGACCGCCCGGGCATTGCCAAAGGGGTATATTTGGGGCGCGGTGAACCGGAAAAGTCCGTCATCAATCAGGGCAATCCGAAGTGGACCAACCCCAACGTGCGCCAATACGATTACAATCCCGCGAAATCCCGCGAATTATTGAAAGAAGCCGGGTTTCATTGGGACGAAAAGGGCCTGCTCTTCGACGCCGAAGGCCACCGGGTGGAATTTGAACTGATGATGTACGAAGGCAAACCCTTGCGGGCGGAAGTCGTCACTGTCTTTAAAAAGAACATGGAAGACCTCGGCATCAACGTGAAGCTGACCTTTGTGGATCCCGGCGTGGTCATGGAAAAGATTACCAACACCTATGATTACGACATGACGGGCCTGGGCTGGGGTTCTTCTTCGGGTGAAGTGGACCCGCAGGACAACAAAACCCTGTTCCGCAGCAACGGCACCTACCACGAATGGAACCCCAAACAATCCACCCCCGCCACCGAATGGGAAAAACGCATTGACGATTTGGTGGACGCTCAAGAACTCACGTTTGACGAGACCGAGCGCAAGCACATCTTCTACGAGATCCAGGACATCTTCGCTGACGAGCTTCCGCTGCTCTACATCGTGGACGAATACACCTACCAGGGCATTAAAAACAAATGGCGCAATTTGCGGGTTCCGCCTTCCGGCACGTTGCTGTGGAATCCCGACGAATTGTGGACCGAGCCGGCCAAAACCGCCCCCTAAACCATCGCCCTCATGTTCCAATTCATTTTCCGACGACTGCTGGCGATGATTCCCCTGCTCTTGGGAATCAGCCTGATGGTTTTCATTTTGATGAGCCTCGCCCCGGGCGACGCCCTGACTGAATTGCGTAGCCGTCCCGATGTGCCCGCTGAAATGGTTCAACAGCTCGAACATGACTACGGCTACGTGAATTCCGCCGGCCTGCCCAACTCCTGGTATGTGCGCTATGCGTTTTGGCTCAACACCGTGTCGCCGTTGAAATTCATCAATGAAAAGCACGAATACACCTGGCACTGGCATTGGGGCGCGCCAACGATGGGCAAGTCCATCGCCTACCAAATCCCGGTGACCGATTTGATCCGCCAGAAGACGCCGGTGACCCTGCTGCTGGCGATCAGCTCACTGCTCTTTGAGTTTATCATCGCTGTTCCCCTCGCCGTGCTCGCCGCGGTAAAAAAGGACGGCTGGGCCGACCGGCTGACGGCCGTGCTGGCTTACGGCGCGCTGTCGTTGCCGGAGTTCTTTCTCGCAGTACTGGCGGTTTATTTCGCCGCCAAAACCGGCCTCTTTCCCACCGGCGGAATTGCCGGCTTCGATGCCGATTTCCTGACTCCCTCCGCGCGTTTTTGGGATTATGCGCGGCATTTGGCGCTGCCCACCTTTGTTTTGGGCGTGGGCGGGGTGGCCTACACGATGCGGATTATGCGCTCGAGCATGTTGGACTATTTGCGCGCGGAATTTGTGACGACGGCCCGCGCGAAAGGCGTGCCGGAAGGCCGGGTCCTCTTTTTGCACGTTCTGCGCAACGCGATCAACCCGCTCATCACCTATCTCGGTTTTGCCTTTGCCGGCTTGCTGTCCGGCGCGGTGCTGGTGGAAAACGTCATGAACTATCCCGGGTTGGGCAAACTGATTTTTGAGGCGTTTTCCCGCCGTGATGAATACCTGGTGATGGCCGCCGTGTTGATGGGCTGCGTGATGCTCATGCTGGGCAACCTGGTGGCGGATATTTTGCTCGCGGCTTCCGACCCCCGCATCCGCCTGGAAAAATCCGCGCCGACTGTGGCCGCCCAGCGCGGGGGCGCCAATTGGGCTTTGTTCGCGGGCGTGGTCGTGCTCAGCGGGTTAATCTTGGGTGCTTATCTCTTGCCGTGGAACGATCCGGCGCAAATGACGCTGTGGATGGGCCGGATAAAAACCACCGGGGCCTTATTTTTGTTTTTGGCCGGTGGAACGATGCTCTGGTTCGCGTGGCCGATTCTTCGCCAGCTCTTTCACAATCTCCATCGCCATCCGCTCACCGCGCTCTCGGTCGGGGCCTTGGCCGTGCTTTACGGCAGCATGTTGTTTGCCCCGTTTCTGGCCACCGAATCCATTGACGAAATCAACCTCAAACAAACATTCCATCCGCCGACAGGTTTACATTGGCAAAATGGAGGCTTGTGCGCCCAATTGTATGTGAACGAAGACCCCGCCGCGGCCCATTACGTCGCCAAACCCGGCGCGTTTGTGCCCTTGAAGATTTTTGGCCGCGGCTTTGAATATCGCTTTCTCGGCTTGTTTAAAACCACCCGCCATTTGCTGGTTCCCGACTATGCGGCCCTGGCGGCCCAACTTGGCCATCCGGTTGATCCGGCCGATTATCCCTTCTATTTATTGGGCAGCGACACCACCGGCCGCGACGTCTATTCCCGCCTGCTCTTCGGTTCGCGTATTTCCCTGACGATTGGCCTGGTCGGCATCGGCATCACCATGACGATGGGCTTCCTCGTCGGCGGGCTGGCGGGCTATTTTGGCGGCTCGTTCGATTTCTTCGCCATGCGCGGCGTCGAATTTCTCATGGCCATCCCCACCCTCTACCTGCTGCTCGCCCTGCGCGCCGCGC
>JABDGR010000066.1:5762-6809 GCA_013285985.1 Verrucomicrobiota bacterium | reverse complement strand
GCCTCCAAGTTTGTCCGAGGTCGACAGAAAGTCGTATTGGGCCTGGACCATACCCTCGAGCTTGAGGCCTTTGACCGCAGGGTCTTTAGCCGTAACCATGGCCAAAGGATTGGAGGACGATTTGGCGACGCCATCGGCGTCGGCTTGGGAGATGACTCCCTTCTTGACCAAGAGGTCAAGCGTGGCCTTGTCTTGCGCTTGGACCGTCAGGCTGCCGAGAACGACAGTACCCGCCAGCAAGCCAAGCATTTTCAAGGAATAGTGATTCATAAGGTTCAGGGTTTGCATTTGTTGAAACACGAAGGGAGCCCTCGTGCTCGGGGGGTTTTAGTGTAACGATGTTACAGGATTATGACTTCGCCGTTACATTTAGGTCTATTTTGCCACGATGTTGGCCATTATTGGATTAGGATTTTTTCGTAACCATTTCTATATGAACAAGATAGAAGCCTCCAGTTGGCAGTTTGCTTCAGGCGTCGATTTAAAATGCGACGGTGGGGGGTTCTCCCGGAAGTATTACGGCGGTGCTGTGCGCGCGGAGAATTCGCCACATCAAATTTAAACTCACTAGTGTTTTGGCCTAATCGTCTCGCCAACCATACAAGAAGGTCGCGCTTGAGCACAGGTTCATCGTCCACGGCATTAAAAATGCCGCCTGGAATCTTGGGCAACGCTGCGAAGCAAGCCTGGATGGCCGACACGGCGTCATCAAGGTAAAGAAGATTGACCCAGTGCTCGCCGCCGCCGGAAAAGAATTTTTCGCCCGCACGGATTGCGTCGAGCAAATGATGCCGGCCGGGGCCATAGAGCCCGCCGAGGCGCAATACCCACGTGCGTTGAACCTGCTGCGGGGGCAATGCGCGCCATAATTCCTCGGCGACGCGTAAAACCGCGCCCGCCTTGCTGAGCGCGGCGGAATTTTCCGGCGTGCCTTCATCCACCCATTCTCCATCCGTTTGCGGATACACGCCCGTGGAACTGGTAAAAAGCGCTTCGCGCGCCGGAGCGTGGCCCGACGCTGCGGACTTTTCCAACCAGCACGCAACC
>JABDGR010000066.1:0-5752 GCA_013285985.1 Verrucomicrobiota bacterium | reverse complement strand
CGAATGCCGGTAGCCTTCCACGCCCGGCCCGGAGGGCGAAACGCAATTGATCACCGCCGTCCCGGCAGGGTCGAGCGAACCGTGCCAATCTTCGGACGCCATGTCGGCAACCACCACCGGCGCCACGCCCAGCGCGCGCAATTCACCGGCGCGGGCCGCATTGCGGGTGAGTGCGGAAACCGGCTCGCCCGCCGCCAGCGCCTGCCGCGCCAGCGCCGTGCCGAGGTAGCCGCAGCCCAGAATGATCATGGGCTTGAATGTAGCCGGTGAGGGATGGACGGTGGAATATAAATCATCCCGGCCCGGTTAATTTTTATCCCGCGACCAGATTTCATCTTCCATTTTTGCGCTTGCCCCTGGGCGGGAAATAAGGTGTTCTACCCCGCTCAACACCTGTTTTCCCATCCTATGGAACAACCCGCCAACAAACCGCGCTCGAAAACGCCGGGGGAATTTACGTCCTTCGACACGGAGCTGCTCATCCGCCACGTCACCGACACGGGCAAAATCCTGCCCCGCCGCATCACCCACTTTACCGCCAAGGAGCAGCGCCACGTGACAAAGACCATCAAGCGCGCGCGCAGCCTGCTGCTGATGAAGTAGCTCCGCCGTTGCGGCCTTTTTTCCTGCGCGTGCCGCGTTTGCGTGGCGCGCGCTTTTTTTTGCACCGACCCCGGACTGTCCCCTCGCTTCATGCCCAGCCCGAGCCCAGCCGAAGATCTTCCGCCCTTCCTGCCGCCGACGCCCGCCGGCACGGCCCGAGCGGCGGAGTTGTTGCGCGCTGGTGAAGTGGTCGCGCTGCCCACGGAAACGGTGTACGGCCTGGCCGCCCACGCGTTGAATGAGCAGGCGGTGCGAAAGGTGTTCGCCATTAAAGGCCGTCCGTTGATCGACCCGTTGATTGTGCATGGACTCGACGCGGGCTTCTTCGCCAGTCTCGCGCACTTTACCCCGGCTGCGCGACAACTCGCCGAGGCCTGCTGGCCAGGGCCCCTGACGATGATTGTACGCAAAACCGCCGCGGTACCCTTGTTGGTGACGGCAGGCAGAGACACCGTGGCACTGCGCACGCCGGCCCACCCGCTGATGCGAGCGGTTCTCGAGGCCTGCCAGCTGCCTCTGGCGGCACCAAGCGCCAACCCATTCGGCTACCTGAGCCCGACACGGGCCGAGCATGTGCGGGCGTCCTTTGGCGGACGCGTGCCGTGGATACTCGATGGCGGAGCCTGCGCGCTGGGGTTGGAAAGCACCATTGTGGATGTGAGTGACGAGACCGCACCGCCGCGCATCCTGCGGCCCGGTCCGATAACGCCCGAAACTTTGACGCAGATTCTGGGCCAGCTTGTGGAAATAGGCGCGCCAACACCACTCGCCGCCAGCAACGAAGGCTTGGCGGCGCCGGGCTTGCTCGCGCGCCATTACAGCCCGCGGACACCTCTGGAGCTGCTTGAACCAACTCAAAGCCCGGTGACACCGCCGGTGGGCGAGCGCGCGGCGTGGGTGCGACTGCAACGGCCTAAGCCGGCAGACGCTGCGCCGCGCGGCGTGGAAGTTTTTTGGCTAAGTGAAGACGGAGACTTGGCGGAAGCGGCGCGGGGCTTATATGATTTGCTGCGCCGATTGGACTTGGCGGGCTACGAAAAAATCTGGTGTGACTGCGCGCCGGAATCGGGCTGGGGCCTGGCGCTCAACGACCGGCTGCGTCGCGCCGCCGGGCGGGGAAAGCCGTGAGGAAGGCTCTTGTGCTGTCGTCAAAAATGAGGTACCTTTTACCTTAATCATTCCCATGACTATTCGCGCTTATCTCAAACCCTCCTGTGGCTGGAGCCGCGGCGTTCGCGCCGTCTTCAAAAAATACGGCCTGCCGTTCGAGGACATCGACATCATCAACAACCGCGAGAACTACGCGGAGATGGTGCGCAAATCCGGCCAGCCACTTTCGCCCTGCGTCGAAATTGAGGGCGTGATGCTGGCGGACATTTCTGGCGAAGAGGTTGAGCAGTACATGCTAAGCAATGGCCTCGTGAAGCCGACGGCCGCCGAAGCCGACGCGCCGACAAATTCTTCGTGCAGCGACGCCGAACACGCCGCGCAGGCCGCCCAGGCCGCCCAGGCTTCAACGTCGAAGGCGATAAGGTTTTTTTAAAGAGGCCTATGACGCTAATTCCACCGGTGGCGCCGGGCGGCGCAAATACCACGCCAGGCGAGCCACTATCGTTGCGGCAACAGCCGTCATCAGGCCGCTGAAAAGCCCACCGATGATGAGCAGGAGAGTCTTGGGCTCGGTCGCCAGCACATGCCCGGGCGCATGGTCCAACACTTCATAACCCCAACTGGCGGGGATCCGTGTCTTTTGTATTTCGATAAACGCTTGGACAAAATTATCGGCCACCACCGCAGCGATATGCGGGTTGGGATGCTCGACGCTAACTGCGATGAGATAAGCGAGACGGCCGGGAAACGCCCACCGCTGCTTCAATAATCGATTTACCAGGCTTGTGTGCGGGTCGGCAGCATCAGCACCCCCAAACGGAGCCAAAAAGTCTTGGCGTTGTTGCTCCGACATGAGCACAGCTACCCGCTCGGCGATTTCGCGTGCTTCCATCCGGAGGATTTCCGTGTTGAATGCGATGGCCGAAGCAGACATGGCGCCATCGCTGTTTGTGTTCTGGGCCGATGATGGCGTGCTCGCTCCCAGAGGAGTCAACACCAGGGAAGCCGTCGCTTCATACATCCGCATGCAAAAGAGATCATAGGCGATGAACGCGCCAAAAACCGCCAGGAATGTCACCCAAAACACCCTTGGTCGCCACCAGCTTGGCGCGGCGGTCTTGGCGAATTCGCCGGCGACTGCCCGGGCCGGGCCAACCCGATGGCGAGCGATGAGGAAGGCCTCTTCATCGCTGAGTTGGCCGCCTTGCAATGCGGCAAAGCCGTCGCGCAAATGCGCTTCGAGGGTGCGCAATTCTTCCGACCCCGGCCCAGGATGCGAAGCCAGTTCCTTGCGCCAGGCCGCAACCGCCTGGTCTAGGTTGAAACGGGTTTGGGATTCCATAATTGGGTGAGGGTATGGTGCGCGGCCAGCCATTGCGCTTTTTCCTTTTCCAGCGCGCGACGGCCATCGCGGGTGAGGCGGTAATATTTGCGTTCGCGGCCGTTCTCCGCCTCGCGCCATTCAGCAGCGATAAGCCCCTCCTCTTCGAGACGGTGTAACACCGGATAAAGCATCCCGTCCGTCCATTGGACTTGTTCCTGCGAAAGCTGGCGAACACGCTGGGCAAGCGCGTAACCGTAACTTTCGCCTTCGGCGAGGATGGATAGAAGCAGCGGCCGGGCGGAGGCAGCGATAAGTTCGCGGCTAAACATGCTCCCAATATACATCGATGGACGAGGTATGTCAAGGGGCTTGCATAAATATCTGTTGGACCGAGTTGAAGCTCCGCGGCTGCAACTCTCAAGCAGGTTTAAAGGTTTGACTAAGATGGACGGTGTTTTTGTTGTGAGGGTTCCCCAAATGAGGAGCACCCCCATCTTCTGCTTGCTGACCTTGGCCTTGGCGTCGTGCGCAACGGGGCCGGGGTTCGTTGCCACACAACCCACCACACTTAAACCCTTGCGCCTAGTCCTCATCGGCGATTCCACCGTCTGCAATTATACCGACGCCGACTCCGCCCACCGCCACGGCTGGGGCATGCACATCCAGGAGTATTTTAAAAGCGATTTGACCGTCAGCAACCTGGCCCTCTCCGGCCGCAGCACCAAGACATTCATCCAGCAAGGCCATTGGGATGAGGCCTTGAAGGAAAAACCCGACATCGTGCTGATTCAATTCGGGCACAATGACTCCCATGCGCCGACCGCGCCCGAGGCCACCAACGCGGCCACGGATTTCCGCGATTATTTGCGCAAATACATTGATGACACCCGCGCCATCGGCGGCGTGCCCATCCTCGTCACTCCAATGTGCCGCCGTACCACAACCGATGCCCTCGCGCCTTATGCCGACGCGATGAAAGCCGTCGCCGCAGAAAAACACGTCGCTCTGATTGACTTGCACGCCTCGAGCGCCCGGCTCTACCAGCAACTCGGCCCCGAGGCCACCAACGAGCTTTCCTCCGGCGACAACACCCACTTCAACGCCAAAGGCGCGGAAGCAATGGCCAAGCTCGTCATGGATGAATTTCCCGTTGTTGCCCCGCAGGTCAAATCCTATTTGATTAAACCGCTATCCCCATGAACCCCAAAATTACCCCATCGATTTGGAAAATATTAGCCTGGGTGCTTGTTCTGAGCACGCTGTCGTTTGCTCAAGAAGCTCCTCCAACCCCAAAGATCGCCACCTCTTCCCCGGCTGATCTGGACGTCCCGCTGCCGGCCCCGAAAGCGTCCTATAACGTTCGCGACTTCGGCGCGACGGGCGATGGCAAAACAAAAGATACTGTGGCCTTTCAAAAAGCGCTCGACACTTGCGCCGTCAACGGTGGCGGCCAGGTGGTGGTGCCCGCGGGCAATTACCTCATCGGCAGCATTCAGCTCGGCAACCAGACGATTTTGCGCCTGGAACAAAACTCCCAGCTCACCGGCAGTCCCGACCTCGACGACTATCCTATTATCGACATCCGCTGGGAAGGCCGCCTGGAAAAAGGCCATCGTTCGCTCATCTACGCCTACAACGTCGAAAATATCGGCGTCGTCGGCCCCGGCGCCATTTTGGGCGACCGCGGCCCCGCCGCCAGCAACACCGAGCCGCGCGGCTCGGAAATGATTGAACCGATCGACTGCCACGGCGTGCGCCTCGAGGGCTACGGCATCAACCAACCGGGCAACAACTGGAACACCCACCCCACCTATTGCACTGACGTGATGATCAAAAACGTGAACCTCGCCAGCGGGCGCGACGGGATTGACGTGGACTCGTGCAAGAACGTGCTCATCACCGGCTGCGACATCAACACGGGCGATGACTCCATCAGCATCAAATCCGGTCGCGGGATGGACGGAGCGCGCCTCGGCATACCCACGGAGAACGTGCTCATCACCCATTGCACTCTGGTGGACCGCACCTTTGCCTGCCTTGGCATCGGCAGCGAAATTTCCGGCGGCGTGCGCAACTTGCGCATTGAACATTGCAAGCTCACTTCTCCCCGGTCCGCCGTCATCTACCTAAAAACCCGCATCGGGCGCGCGGGGGTCAACGAAAACATTTCCGGCGACGACCTCGATATTCTCTCCGGCGATTTTCTGCGCATCAACCTGACCCGGGGCGGCAACTCCAACACGGCGGACGACCCGGTGGATGGCCTGATTGGCTACCCCACGGGGCGAAATCTCAGCTTCTCGAATATTCGCGTGGCCTGCAACACGCTGGTTCAAGCCAACGAAATTTCCGCGAAGCGCCCCCTCGAAGGCCTGCATCTTTCCAACATCACCGGCACTTGCGCGAAGGGGATATCGATTGCCAATGCCAATGGCGTCGAATTGAAAGATATCAAAGTCACCGGATTTGATGGACCTTTGCTGAGCATTGCCAACGTCACCGGCACTGGCCTGGATGGCGCGGTCACGGTTGACCCGCCGATTGATCCGCCTCCCGGCAACGCCCGCGGCGGGCGGGGCGGCTTTGGTGGGCCCGGCGGCCCGGGCTTTCCCCCTGCCGGCGGAGCCCCCGGCGGGCCGCCTGCGCAGTAAGTTAATTTCCGTGGGCGCTTTTTCTCCATGCCCGCCGACCCTTACGCTTTCTATACCGCGCTGC
>JABDGR010000065.1 GCA_013285985.1 Verrucomicrobiota bacterium | reverse complement strand
CGCGGCGGACGCGGCCGGGGTGGGGCGCAGGCGCCGGTGGTTCCACCCGAGGATCTCATCGCGCAGGCGGTGCAGGCAGCGAAGCAGGCGGACGTCGCCATCGTCATCGGCGGCCTCAATAAAAATTTCGACACCGAAGGCAGCGACCGCCGCGATCTGAGCCTGCCCTATGGCCAGGACGACCTGATTGCGCAAGTTGTCGCCGCGAACCCGCGCACGATTGTGGTGCTCGTCGCCGGTTCGCCGGTGGAGATGCCGTGGCTGCAAAAAGTTCCGTCGGTGCTCCTCGCTTGGTATGGCGGCTCGGAAGCAGGCAATGCGGTCGCGCGTATTTTATTCGGCGATGTGAACCCCTCCGGCAAACTGCCATGTACATTTCCGAAGCAACTTTCCGACACGCCCGCCGCCGCCTTTGGCGCGGAAGCCTACCCCGGCACGAACGGCCAGGAATATTACCGCGAAGGCCTGCTCGTCCATGTTGACGTTGATGGCGGGGCCGGTCAGCGGGCTGTCAGTGCGAAAAGTTTCCTGGTTGTTCGCGGCGAAATGTTTGACGCACGAAGCGACGTCGCGCGATTGCTCGCCCTGGATGAAGCCGACGGCGATGCGCCCGGCGAGCCACGGGTCCTCGCCGTAGTATTCAAAACTGCGACCGTTGAGCGGGATGCGCTGGATGTTCACCGCCGGCCCAAGCATGATGTCCTTGCCGCGCACGCGGGCCTCTTCGCCAATCGCCTGACCTTGGGCGAAAGCCACATCGGGGCTCCAAGTCGCCGCGAGACAGATGCCGGAGGGGAAGGCGGTGGAAAAATCGTCCGTGCGGCCGGCAGCATTCCAGCCGTTGTGCTGAATTTCCTCGCGCACGCCGTTCGGCCCGTCGGACATCCAACGCTCCGGAATACCGAGGCGCGGAATGGCCGCGGTGGCAAAGGTGCCACTCGCATGCAGCAGTGAATCTTTTTCCTCCGGCGTCAGCCGCTTCAGCAAATCCTCCACGCGCACATCCACAGGCTGAGTCGAATCCGGGTAGAGCGGTTTCGCCTCAGCCACGGGTGCAGTTTGTGCGCACAAGGTTGGCGCAACGACGAAGGCCGCAAACAAGGAGCCAAGCAATAGGGATTTCATGGGGTGCAAGAATGGAAATATGTGGAATGCTCAGACCCGAAGCGGAATGCAGAATAGACAACGTAAGGCAGTTTTCAACTCTGGAGAAAATTGATTGAGGTAGGGACGGCTCTCCGAGCCGTCCGATCAAAGTACATCTATGCGGACTGAGCCCGATCCTTGACATAAACAAATTATCGATCATAAAATGCCGCCTTCGTTAACTAGAGTCGTAAAGCCGAAAAATTATGAGCGCAGAGCAAATAACATTTCAGGTTCAAGGTTCTGCGCCTGAGCCATACATTGTCGTTTTCACGAAAGCGGGCACGAACCTGACAGTGACTTGCACCTGTCAGGCAGCAGAAATGGGGCAAACTTGTAAGCATCGTTTGGGCATCCTTGACGGAAATGTCGAAGGGCTCGTAAGTCCAAATAAAGAGGAGGTTAAAAAGGTTATTTCATGGCTTATTGGTACTGATCTGGAAACAGCATTAATGGATATGGCTGTTAATGCCGGATCATTTGCACTGCTTGCTCGCTTGCCCTAAAACGGAGGCGATGACAAAGGTCATGACGGCATGGAAACATTACACCTCACAGCACACTGTGCATAACTTGGCAGCGTGGATTTTTCGATCATCGTCTTCGCAAGGACGAAAGCTTTGAGGAAAAAGTCACATATATTCGGATGAACCCAGTGCGCAAGAATCTAACCACAAAACCGGAAGATTGGCCGTATGTTTGGCGCCCATCTGAATCGAATTGCAGCGAACGGACTTAAATCGTCTGCGGACGCCACGGAGTGGCGTCCCTACCCTTTCCATCGTCTCTTTTCCCGTTTCCCAAGGAAACAGCTATTTCGCACCCTCCGGCAACGTCGCCGTCACCGCATCGCCGTGGTATTTCAGGCTCACGTCAGCTTTCGGCGTGGCGGAATAGCCAACAGACTTGTTCGCGGAAATTAAGACGACGTTAAAGGTGCGATCAGCCAACATGCCAGTGAAAGAACCTTCGCGCTGGCCGATGGTCAGCGTCCGCGTGGCGTCATTCCACTGGATCGGGATTTGCGCGAACGCGCCTTTTTCATAATCGAACGTGAGGCCGTCGTCTTCATAGAGTGTAAATTTTCCGTCCGCGCCGGCATAAACATACAGCGTTACCGTTTCGGCGGATTTCTCGCCCACGTATTGCCCAACCGGGCCGCTGGGGATAATGGATCCCGCGCGCACAAAGATCGGAATGGCGTCATATGGCGCAGGCGCGTCCACGGATTGCCCGCCGTTTTGTGACTTCCCCGTCCAAAAATCATACCACGCCGTGCCGGCGGGAAGATAAACAGAGCGGCTGCGGGCCTGGTATTTCGTTATGGGCGCAACGAGGAACGCCGGGCCGAACATATACTCGTCGGTGAGTTCGCGTGCCGTGACATCTTTTGGAAAATCCATCACCAACGGGCGCATCATGGTTCCGGCGTTGTGGACGACGTCGCCTTCGAGAGAATAAATATAGGGGAAGAGCGCGTAGCGGAGTTGATCGAATTTCAACTCGGCCTGGTAAACAGGCGTGGAGTCGCCCCCGAGGTTCCACATCTCGCGGTTCTTCAATTCGCCATGCACGCGCAGGAACGGCGTGAACGTGCTGAACTCGAACCAGCGGGCGTTGAGTTCGCGCCATTCCTCCAAGTTTTCCGGCGTGGGATTGGCGGTGGAAAAGCGCGATTGCATCGTGTAGCCGCCCGTGTCCATCGTCCAATACGGCACGCCCGAGACGGAAAAACCCAGCCCGGCGGGGATTTGCTTGGCCAGGGCCGTCCACGTCGAAGTAATGTCGCCCGACCAGGTGACGGCGCCGAAGCGCTGCTGGCCGGCGTAGCCGGAGCGCGTGAGGATGAACACGCGCTGGTTCGGCGCGGCGGCGCGCTGGCCTTCGTAGATGCCCTCACTGTTCATCAGCGCGTAGCCGTTGAGCACGCGTGCCGCGGGGCCGAGCGCCGTCTCGCCGATAAAATGTTTTTGCGTGACGAGCGTTGCCGGCGAGGGCTGGACGACGTCCGGCTCCGTGGCGTCCATCCACCAGGCGTCCACATGCTTGCTGAAGAGGGCGGCGTTGATCTGGTCCCAGAACATTTTACGCGCGTCGGAATTAAAGGCGTCATAGAAAGCGTAGTTGTATTTCGGCCCAACCCAGTCGCGGATATTTTCCGCCAAGGTCGGCCGGTAGAGAAAACCCGCCTGCTGCATCGCCTGCGCATTGGCGGTCGTCGGATAAAATTTTCCCCAGACGGAAATCATCAAATGCGCGTGCAAGTCGTGGATGGCCTTGACCCAGCCGTCGGGGTCGGGAAAGCGCTCCGGGTCGAACTGGTGCGAGCCCCAGGCATTTTCGGGCCAGTACATCCAATCCTGCACGATGTTGTCGAAGGGGATTTGGCGGCGGCGGAATTCGTTGACGACATCGAGGCTTTGCTGCGCGGTTTCGTAACGCTGGCGCGATTGCCACAACCCAAAGGCCCACTGCGGGAGCATCTCGGCCTGGCCGGTGAGGTGGCGGAAACCCGCAATGACCTTGTCCGTTTCCGGCCCGTAAACGAAATAGTAATCTTCGCCCTGGGCGGCTTCGGACCAGAGCGAAGTGTCGTTCGACGGCGCGGGCGTTTTCCACCTCAACTCCATGGTGTTCACCTGGTCGCCGCCGGACTCGACCTTGATGGCGTAATGCTTGCCAGCTTCGAGGTGGACTTTGACCTGGTCGTGCTCCGTAAGCCAGGCTTGCCGCCAATGGTCGATAACTAGTTTGTTATCGAGCCACATTTTGATTCCACCGTTGGAATAAGTCTGAAACTGGTAATCGCCGGTGACGGGAGCGACGACTTCGCCGGCCCAGCGCGTGGATTGCGGGCCTTGTGCGCCCCGGCCCCGGCCGCCACGCCGCCCGCCGGCATTGGCCGCGCGCGTGATGTTCGCCGTCGTGACGGAATTCTGCAACTGGCCGGGATTAGCCGCGCTGAATGTGCCGGTGGTCAATCCGCCGGGTTGGCCGGAAGAATCAACGAGGTTTTCGGCGGGAATCGGCACGAAGTCGCGCAAATCGCCGAAACGCGAATAGGAAAGGTTGTCCCACAAAATTCCATAGCCCTGGCTGGAGACAAGAAACGGCACGACCACGTTGGTGTTGTGCTGCCACAAGTCGAGGTCGTAGCCCTTGAGGTCCACGATGCCGAATTGTTGCTGGCCCAGACCATAAAGCGATTCGCCGTCCCGCGCCTGCCATTGCTGCCGGACATGGTAGGTGTGCATGCCGTCGACCTCGGCAGGGTCGAGCACGCGGCCGCCGGGAACTTCCGCGAGGATGGCCTGGCCGGACGGGTCGGAAAATTTCACCGCACTGGTTTTCAAATCCACCTGCACGCGCAATTTATCCGTCGCCAGCGTGGCTTCATTCTCCGTCAGGGCCAGCGTCCACTTGGGGATGTCACCGTGCTTGGGCAGCACATCGAGGCTCGAGGCGGAAAAAAACGCCCGGTCGTGCGAATAGGCCACGCGAACCGCCGAACTGCCGCGCACTTCCAAATCCAAAAACGCATCGCCGAAGGAAAACAAAACGCCGTCCGCCGATTGTTCCGTTACCGTGCCGGCCGGTGGAGGCGTCTGCGCCATGGCCCGGGCCGCGCCCGCCAGGAGCAACACCGCGACCGGCAAAAGGCGGCTCATGGCAGGTGAAAGGCTTGATGATTTTCGAAGAGCTGGATTTTCCCGCGCCACTCGGCGATGTCGGCGGTGTTATTGGTGTCTTCGAGGAGCATCAAGGCGGTGTTGGCGTAAGAGAGGGCGTCATCGAATTTACCGACCTCGGCACTCGCACATGCGAGCAACTGGACGTTTTCGACGGTTTGCAGATGGGCGGCCTTGGCGGACCGGCCCAGAAGTTCCAACGCCTCCGGCCCATTGCGCAGGGTGGCGTTGGGGGAGAGGATGAGTATCTTGGCCAGCGCAGTCAGGGCCGGCTCCCAATCAGGCGAGAGCTTGACCGCCTGGCGATAAAGGTCCACCGCCTGCGCCTGGTTGCTGTCGGTAATCACTCCGGCGCGTTCGGCCAGAATCTGCCCCTGCAATGGAGGGGGCATCAGGCTCAGGGCAAAATCCACGGTTTTATCCGGAACTTTCATTTCCGGCGGCAGGTGGGCTTGCATTTGCAAAAGGAACATCATGCGCTCAAGCGACAAACGGCGCAGGTCCTTTTCCGTTGCCTTGGCCAGCGCGGCTTGGATTTGGGCGTTGGCCTGGGTCTTATAATTGTTGAGATAAAGGACCAGCGCCAAATTGACGTGGTCTTCGACGGCAAAAGTGGCGTCGGCGGCCTGCATGAGATTGTCGATGATAGTTTGCACGTCGGCTTTATACGCGGCCTGGTCGGCGCTCATCTTGTCGGCATGGATTTTATACGCATCCGTGTCGCCGCCGGCCTGGGCCATCGCCGCCTGTTTCTGCTCCTGCTCGGTCAGCATCTGCTCCAACTGGGCGCGGGCAATGAGCCCCGGGTAATAAATTGGCAGATGATTATTGTCCTGGATTTTGGCAATAAGATCGAAGGCTTCCTGTGCCCCAAGATAGGCGTCGGGATCATTTATCGTCATCAAATACTGGGCATACCGCGTGAGGGACTCGAGCAGGTTCATCTCCGGCACCACTTCGAGCAGCATGACCTTGTCGTTCTTCAGCGCGGGGGTGACGGGCACCTGGTAGGGGATGAAGCGCAACCACGGCGGCGGGAGATAGTGCAAATCCCACAATTTTATAATAAACGAATCCCGCAGCTTATAAAGTGAGTCCCGCGCCTCCTGGGTCGTTTTGGGATTGCGGATCCCGGCGCCCAAGCGGGCATATTGATCCGCAAAGGGGTCCCAGGAAAAAATGGCGATATGGGTGACGTGGTATTTCTGGATGAGCGCCTTGGCGTCATCCCAGCTGGGACCGGCGCTGTAAATTTTCGAGGCGGTTTCGAGGCCGCGGACATTTTCCCAATAAAGAGTGCCAATGCCGTGAAACCCGCCGAAGTACATCATCCAGGTGGTGGTGGTCGGGCCGCTGAGGATGACCCCCGTCTCATGGCCGAGTCGGGTGCGCAGCCGTTCGGACACGTCGCGCGTCACAATCTGCTGCAAATCCAGATCTCCAATCGTATCGCGGTTGGTGAACCACCCGACGGCAGAATTGGCGGTAAATGGCAGCATCACGGCCAGTAGCAGAAAAATTGCCAAAGGCCGGCGGAACCCTTCCCGCCAACGATAGGCCGACCCCGGCGAAGTGGTCACCAACGCCGCCGTGGCCAAGCCGGAACACCAGATGGCGCAACTGATACCCAGCCAGCGGATTTCAAACATGGCCAGGCCCAACATCACCAGTGCCGGCAACAAGACGACCAGCAACACCGCCTTCCAGGGCCGTTGTAAATCCGGTGAAAAAACCAGCAAAATCATCGGCACGGCCGCCAGCGGGATCAAGCTGATGCCGCCCACAATCTGCATCGGGGAAAGCGTGGCCAGCTGGGTGAGGAACGAGCGAAATTCCAGAATGTAATCCTGGTGCAGGTTCATCAGGAACTCACCCGGGCGGATGACAAACACCTTTTCCCCAAAGAGCATAATCGTCACCGGAAGCAACGCCACCAATGCCAGCGAAATGAACAAACGCCGCCGATGCTGCCGCCAAGCTTCGCCAAACCGGCCTCCCTGGCCGAAAGACTGCAGCAGCAGGCTGCCTCGGCACAAGATGTCACCAGCG
>JABDGR010000064.1 GCA_013285985.1 Verrucomicrobiota bacterium | reverse complement strand
AGGCCGCGCCGTGGCTGATGACCTCGTGGTGTGTCGTCACGCCGGCGAGGATGACGCCCAGGGCGATGAGGCAGTCGAACTCGCCGGTGGCGGCCAGCATGTGCGCCGCATAGGGGATTTCGTTCGAGCCGGGCACGCGGAGAACTTCGATGTTGCGCGGGCGCACCCCGTGCTCCTTCAGCACCTTCGTCACGCGGGCGAGCAAAGCTTCCACCAGCTCGCCGTTATAACGGGCCGCGACGATGCCGATGAAGAAATCAGCCCCATCAATCTTCGGCTGCTCGGGTGATTTGTCGCTCATGGGAATGGCAAGGATGGAAGAAAAAGAGGCGGGAAGACAGGGCAAATGTTTACAAAGCCACCGTTTCGACGATTTCGAGCCCGTAACCATCGAGCCCGATGACGCGGCGCTGGGGCGAACCGGTCAGGAGCCGGATTTGGCGCAGGCCGAGGTCGGCCAGGATTTGCGCGCCAATGCCGTAGTCGCGGAAGTCCATCCGCGAGGGCGCGGGCACGAGGCGGTCGGGCGCGCCTGCCTGCGGTTCCAAGTGCAGGCCGCCTGCGGGCTGTTCGATATAGACCAGGGCGCCGCGGTTTTCCTTCGCTATCCGCTCCAGGGCGGAGGCGAGCGCGTGGAAGCCGCCAAACTGCCGGGCGCGGAACACGTCGCCCAGGATGTTTTCGCTCTGCACGCGCACGAGCGTTGGCGAACCGTCGAGCGTCCCCCGCGTGAACGCATAATGCGTGCGGGCGTCGAGGGGCGTGCGGTAGATGTGCAAATCAAAGTGTCCAAATTCGGATTCAAACGGCAGCATCGCGACGCGCTTGACCAGCTTTTCACGGCAATGGCGGTAGTGAATCAGTTGGGCGATGGAGATGAGCTTCAGCCCAAACTTCTTTTTAAATTCCACGAGCTGGGGCAGACGCGCGAGGTTGCCGTCCTCGTTGACGATTTCGCAAAGCACGCCACTCGGGTGCAGGCCGGCCAGAATGGCCAGATCCACCGCGGCCTCCGTGTGGCCGGCGCGCTGCAGCACGCCGCCCGGCTTGGCCCGCAAGGGGAACACATGCCCTGGCTGCACCAGCTTGTCGGACGTCGCATAGGGGTCGGCCAAAATCGCAATCGTCTTGGCGCGGTCGTAGGCGCTGACTCCCGTGGTAATCCCTTCAGCGGCATCCACGCTGACCATGAAGTCCGTCCGGTGGATTTCGCGGTTCTGGGCCACCATGGGCCCGAGCCCGAGGCGCTTGAGCTGCGGTTCGACGGTCGGCACGCAGACGATGCCGCTGCCGTAGCGGATCATCATGTTCACGGTTTCGGGCGTGGCTTTGGCCGCCGCCATAATCAAGTCGCCCTCATTCTCCCTGGCCTCGTCGTCCGTAACTACGATGAGCTTGCCCGCCGCCACGTCGGCGATGGCCGCCTCGACGGTGTCAAAGGGGGGGGCGGGATGCTCGAAATCAGGTGTGCTCATGGCCGGGCGTAGGAAACCCGGCAATGTATCGCCGCAAGGGCGGACTCGTCAAGGATGGGTGGGTGCTGTTTGCGCCCATCTCCGCAACTTTCCGGCCTGCGGTGAGGCCGCTTAATTCCTGTCCACCCAGCGCTGGCGGAGCAATTGGAGCGCCTGACCGTGGATCTGGCACACCCGCGCCTCGGTCACTTTGAAGGCTTCCGCAATTTCGGAGAGGCGGCGGTTGTGAAAATAATAAAGCATCAAAACCTGGCGGTGGCGCTCCGGCAGAAGTTTGATGGTGCTGGCCAGGGCTTGCAGCGCTTCCTCATGCTCAAGGTTGGCCTGGGCGGGCGGGGTGCTTTCATCGGCGATACACTCGTGCAAGTTCATCAACACGCCATTGCCGTTGTCCCGCTCCAGCGGCTTGTCCAAAGGCAGAAAGTGGATCGGGCGCACGCGCAGTTGCAATTTGTCAAAATCAAGGCGATTAAGCCCGAGGTGTTTGCGGGTTTCTTCCTCAGTCGGAACGCGACCCAAACCCTGCTCGAGGTTATCCACCGTTTTGCGCAATTGGCGCGCACTGTGCCGGGCCGAGCGGGGCATCCAGTCGAGCCGGCGTAATTCGTCGAGAATCGCTCCCCGGATGCGCATCGCGGCATAGGCCTCGAATGTCTTTGTCTGCGTCGGGTTAAAGCGGCGCACGGCGGCGATGAGGCCGGTCAGGCCTACACTGTGCAGTTCGTCGAGGTCGGCGCACGAAGGAAGATAATGGCGCATCTGCGAGACGACCGTCCGCACCTGAGGATAGTGCCTTTCCACCAGCTTGCATTGCTCGGAGGTGAGCGGACGCGCAGCCAGGGTAGTGGGGTTGGCTTCAGGGGAATCTGGGGATTGGGTCAGACGGTTCATGGGTATATATTTTGCAGGTTTGTGCTTAAGTGTAATCACACTTCGTGCCAACTTCGTTAGCTTTTTACTAACATGTTGGAGTCAAGTATGATAAGAATTTTAAAACTTTGAGACAAACGTTGTCATGATTTGGTAATGTTTATTTGAATTGTGTATGCAATGCATAAGAATTGCAAAAAATTGCAGAAACATGCAGAAAATAGGGTAGTGGCTCCGTTTGAATTGAAGCGAGTGCTTCACCACAAAAATCGCCAAAGGGTCGCAAAAGAACTTTTTTTTTGCACAAAAAATAACCGGGGCGATATTGCCCGTATTTCACCAAAGCGACACGAGTTCGTAACAATTCCACTCTAGGATGGGCACCTAGCGCACGGGAACGATCCCGGGCGCAAATCCACGTGTAGCTCACTCATTATCCATCCTCACACTCATCCTATGAAAAAACTTCTCCTCACCGGTCTGCTTGGTTTGGCCACGCTCACGGCCCAAGCCGCCGATGCCCCCGCAAACGTCGCCCTCACCGCCTCCGGTTCCACCTTCGTCAAGCCGGTCATGGATAAATGGGCTGAAACCTACAGTATGGTGGATCCGTCGGTGAAAATCAATTACTCCGGCGGCGGCTCGGGCACCGGCCAGAAGGATGTTTTAAACGGAGTGGTCGATTTTGCCGGTTCCGACGGCCCAATGACTGACGAACAGCTTAAAACGGCCAAGACCAAAATTCTGCACCTGCCGGTGGTGGCCGGTGCGGTTGTAATCATTTACAACGTGCCGGGCGTATCGACCCTCAAGTTCGACGGCCCAACCATTGCCAATATTTTCCTGGGCAAGATCACGAAGTGGAACGATCCGGCGATCGCCAGCCAGAACCCGGGCGTCAAGCTCCCGGATACGGATATTTCGACAGTGCATCGCTCGGATGGCAGCGGCACCACCTATATCTTCACCGACTATCTGGCGCACATCAGTGCGGACTGGAAAAAGGACGTGGGCACCAAGACTTCGGTGGAGTGGCCGGTGGGCGTGGGCCAGCAGGGCAGCGCCGGAGTTTCCGCCCAGGTGCAAAAGACGGCCGGCGGCATTGGCTATGTTGAACTGATTTATGCCAAGAACAACAAGATCTCGTATGCCGACATCAAGAACGCCGACGGCAAATACATCACGGCTTCACTCGAGGCGGTCAGCAAGGCCTTGAGCACCGCGACCATTCCGGAAGATTTCCGTTTCTCGTTCGTCAACGCGCCGGGTGAGGAATCCTACCCGATTTCCGGTGTAACCTGGCTGCTGGTTCCGCAGGATTCGAAGGATTCGGCCAAGGGCAAGAAGCTCGTGGCGTTCCTCAACTGGGTTTTCCTGGATCCCAAAGCACAGCAGATGGCCAAGGATCTTAACTATGCCGCGATTGACCCGAGCGTGGTCAAGCGTATCATGGCCGCCATTGAGACCATCAAGAACTAAAGTCACCTCGCACAAAATCTGCTGAATCACAGTTTGAGAACCGGGCGGGAAGTCCCATCCTCTCCGCCCGGTTTTTTTGTCCCCGGCTTCATGATTACTGCTTCCAATCCCTCCTTGCCGGCTACGGCGGCTGATTTGCCCGAACCCAAACGTTGGGGGGATCGGTTGTTCAAGACCATCACCTTCCTGTCCGCTGCGATGGTCGGGGTCGGCTTTTTGCTGGTGGCCTATGTTTTAATCCAGGGAGCCTGGCCGGCGATTAAACTCTATGGCTGGTCATTTTTATCCAACACACACTGGAATCCCGTCACGGACAACTACGGCGCGCTGCCCTTTATCGTCGGCACCCTGGTCACATCTCTCATAGCGTTGCTGATTGCCGTCCCTTTGAGCGTCGGCACAGCGATTTTTTTAACTGATTTGGCCCCCTTGTGGATGCGCCAGCCGCTGACCTCGGTCATCGAGATGCTCGCGGCGGTGCCGAGTGTTATTTGGGGCCTCTGGGGCCTCTTTGTGCTGATGCCCTGGTTGCATGACGTCCCTTACACCTGGCTGAACAAGCATTTTTCTTTTATTCCGCTTTTTGCCGGCCCCATTGAGGGCTCGGGTGCTTGCATTCTGACCGCCGGCATCATCGTCGCGATCATGATCCTGCCGATTGTGACCTCGGTTTCCCGCGAAATTTTGCGCTCGGTGCCCGACTTGCAGCGGGAAGCCGCCTACGGCCTTGGCGCCACCCGTTGGGAAGTCACCCGCATCGCCGTGCTCAGTTATGCGCGCCGCGGGCTGATGGGGGCGGCGGTGCTCGGCCTCGGCCGCGCTTTGGGCGAAACGATGGCGGTGACCATGGTCGTCGGCAACAGCCCAAAAATCCACGCTTCGCTGCTTCAGCCCGGCTGGACGCTGGCCAGCGTCATTGCCAACCAGTTCGGCGAGGCTTCCGGTGAAATCCAACGCAGTGTCCTTTACGAAATCGGGCTGGTGCTGGTCGGCGTCACCATCCTCGTCAATATTGGCGCGCTTATCCTTATCAAGTCCATTGAGACTCCCGGTTCGCGCCGGACCTGAACTGCCCTTTCCGCCATGTCCCATCACGACCAATACCGAAAGCTAAAAAGCACGTTCATGAGCGTGCTGGCGGTTTTCTGCGCGCTGCTGGTCGTGCTGCCATTGATTTTGGTGTTCTTTTACCTCCTGAAGATGGGGTTTTCTTCGCTGAATTTAAATTTTTTCACCAAGGTCCCCACTGCAGCCGGCGAAAACGGCGGCGGCATGGCCAACGCCATTGTGGGCACGCTCGAATTGATGGGCCTGGCTCTGATTATGGGCGTGCCGCTCGGCTTGCTCGGCGGCATCTTTCTTTCGGAACACGGTTCGGAGCGCACCAATGGCTGGATTCGATTCGGGGCCGATGTGCTCAACGGCGTTCCATCCATCGTGTGGGGTATGGCGTGTTATACCCTGGTGGTTGTGCCGATGGGAGGTTACTCCGCGTTTGCCGGCGGCCTGGCCCTTTCATTCATTATGGTTCCGCTCGTATTGCGGACAACCGAGGAAGTGCTCGTGCTGGTGCCCCACGCCTACCGCGAGGCCGGCCTGGCGCTCGGCATCCCGCACTGGAAAATCACCGTGAACATCGTTTTGCGCACCGCCTTCAAAGGCATTGTCACCGGCGTGTTGCTGGGCCTGGGCCGCGTGGCGGGCGAAACCGCCCCGATTCTTTTTACCGCCCTGGGCAGCACTTCCTGGAACCACAGCCTCAAGGAGCCCATTGCCGCCCTGCCCATTCAGATTTATTACTACGCCATTTCGCCTTTTGAAGACCAAAACCGCCAGGCTTGGGCCGGCGCTTTGGTGCTTATCGTCATCGTTTTCCTCCTCAGCACATCGGTGCGGATGATTTCCAATCGTCGCAAAAGAGCTTAATCCGTTCTCGCCTTTCCACCATGAATCCCGTTATTACCAGAAAACCTTTCTCCATGAGCGACCAAGCCAAGTCCGTGGCCGATTCTTCCCCATCCGCGCCGACTCCGGCCCCCCAGCCCGGCTCGGCGTCTCCGGCGTCGATGCCCAGCGCCAAGGCCGAAGTGGCTTTCGACATTCAGGACTTGAGCATTTTTTACGGCAAGACCCAGGCGATTAAAAACGTCCATTTGCAAATCCCGGCCATGAGCGTCACCGCCATCATTGGCCCCAGCGGTTGCGGCAAATCGACCGCCCTGCGCGCGCTCAACCGCATGCACGAATTGACGCCCGGCGCCCGCCACACCGGCAAAATTTTAATGAAGGGCGAGGATCTCTACGGGCCGCACGTGGACGCCACGGTCGTGCGCCGCCGCGTGGGCATGGTTTTCCAGAAATCCAATCCCTTTCCGACGCTCTCCATCTCGGAAAACGTGCTCGTGGGCCTGCGCCTCAACGGCGTGCGTGACAAGGCGTTTCTCAACCAGCGACTCGAGGAATCCCTGCGCATGTCCGCGTTGTGGGATGAGGTGAAGGACAGCCTCAACCGCCCCGGCACGAGCCTGTCCGGCGGCCAGCAGCAACGCCTGTGCATCGCGCGGGCGCTCGCCGTCCGCCCGGAAATTCTGCTGATGGACGAGCCCTGTTCCGCGCTCGACCCCATCGCCACGGCGAAAGTCGAGGAACTCATCCACGCGCTCAAGTCGCAGTACACGGTCGTCATTGTCACCCACAACATGCAGCAGGCCGCGCGCGTTTCCGAAAACACCGCCTTCTTCTACATGGGCAGCCTCATCGAATTCGGTCCGACCGAGCAGATTTTCATGAACCCCAAGAACCCGCAAACCGAGGCCTACGTCTCGGGCCGGTTCGGTTGAGCTAACCGCATCCAGATTCACCAAAAATGAAACGTTATTTTCACAGCGAACTTGAGGACCTGCGCAAGCACCTCATCCTCATGGGTGAGCGCTCGATTGATTCCGTCCGCCTCGCCATGCAGGCGCTGCTTTCGGACGATGTCTCGATGGCCGGCCAGGTCATCGCCTTGGATGACGACATTGACCGCCTGGAAGTGCTCATTGACTCCGAATGTGTGCGCTACATCACCTTGCGCCAGCCCATGGCGCACGACGTGCGCCTGATGACGGTCGCCATGAAGGCCAACCACGAACTCGAACGCGCCGGCGACGAGGCCACCAGCATTGCCAAGCGCGCCCGCCGCCTCGCCGAATTTGGCAAGGTGGACGAATTTTTCAACATCCCGCGCATGGGCGACCTCGCGCTGGAGCAGCTCCGCGACGCCATGGACTCCTTCATCACGGAGGACGCGGACAAGGCCATGCTCGTCCCCAGGCGCGACAAGGAAGTGGACGACCTCAACCGCGAGAATTATGTCAAGTTCACCGACAAAATTTCCATGCACCCTGAAATTTCGC
>JABDGR010000063.1 GCA_013285985.1 Verrucomicrobiota bacterium | reverse complement strand
CGGGAATTTTGCGTGATTTTCCAGCCTGCTTTGGCAAAGAGCGCAAGCGTGGCCTGTTCCAGGCTGCCTTTGGGCAGGCCGAGCATCAGGAGAGGAGCGCTGGACTTGGCGGCGGACATGAGAACCCGAAGGGGAAAGAACTCCCGGCGGGAACGGCCCATAAAGCCAGCCCCGCCCGTCCGGCGCAACTGGAAAATCGGGGTGGCGACCCCGGCCTGGCCCGTTTGTTACAAGCAACTTGTGCATTGTCATCTCTCCGCCTTTTGTTTGAATAGAGCCATTGGCGCAGGTCGTTTGAGCCAATCCGCCCATGGCAAAGACCAAACCACTCATCGTCATCGTAGAAGATGAAAAAGAGCTGGCCGCTCTGATTGCGGAACAGTTGGAACACGCCGACATGGAGACCCAGGTGTTCCACCGGGTGCAGAACGCGCAAAAATTTCTGAGCAAGAGCTTTGCGAACCTGATGTTGCTCGACCTGAACCTGCCCGACGGCACGGGATTTGATTTGATTGAGGAATTGAAAAAAACGAACGTCAGCGTGCCGACGATATTTCTCACCGCCAGCAGCGCGGAGAGCAACAAGATCAAAGGCCTCGAAATGGGCGGGGATGATTTTGTGACCAAGCCGTTCAGCTTTCCCGAGTTGATTGCGCGCATTCACGCGGTCTTGCGGCGCAGTGAAACGAACAAGGACACCCTCATCACGAAAAACGCGCGGCTGGACGAGCAGCCCTTCCCGTTTTGCGGGGCGGAAATCAACCCCCGGCGCATGGAAATCGTTTTTGCCGACGGCCAGGCGGAAAAAATCGGCCGCAAGGAATTGGGCATCCTCGTTTTTGTAGCCTCCAATCCCAAAACGGTGCTCACGCGCCAAAGCTTGATCCACGCGGTCTGGGGCGTGCATGCCGACGTGCGCAGCCGCTCGCTCGACCAGTACATCGTGCGCATCCGCGAAGCTTTTGGGCGGCACGGGGGCGACTTGTCGACCTTCCGCACCATTCACGGCGTGGGCTACATCTACGACCCGGAAGATAAAACTCCCGCGAAGGCGTAGGCCATGACCGCACGCGATGCGACGCGGGAGCGCTTTGTCGCCGGCTGGCGTACGGCTTCCCCGGCGGAAACCGAAGCCGCGGGGGCGGCCCTCGCCGGAATTGTACCCCCGAACACGGTACTGGCGTTGCACGGCGATTTGGGCGCAGGGAAAACGACCTTCGTGCGCGGGCTGGCCCAAGCGTGGGGAGTGCGCGGCCCGGTCGTCAGCCCGACCTTCAATTATTTTCTGCTTTATCGCGGCCAACGGCAACTGGCGCATCTCGATGCCTACTGGCTGGCGCGCCCGGCGGATGCTGATTCGCTGCTCATTGAGGAGTTTTTGGAGCCACCCTGGTGCCTGGCCGTCGAATGGCCGGAAAATTTGGGCGACCGCCTGCCCGAAGGGGCCTGGCGCCTGGATTTCGCGGCGCCGGAAGAAACGTGGCGCGTACTCACGTTGCGGCAGCCAACCTAAACCCGCTAGGGCGCAACGATGATGCCGGAGGCACCGATGACGGCGCCGACCACCAGACCATAGGCTACGTGGCCGACCCAATGCGACAGGGCGATGGCAAAGCTGCGTTGCTGGAATTCCTCAATCGGGTGCGCGTCCGCCACGGCGGCAATCAGAATCAGCGACATGATCAAGCCGTGGAGCATCCCGATGGCGCCGCCGCAAAGCAGATTCGTGCCGATACCTGGATGCCCGATCGCGACCATGATATAGGTGTAAACCTGCGCAAAAAAAACGCCGGCAGCCAGATGGACAAAACAACCCACCTGGGCCGCCTTTTCATAGCTGCGCGTGAGCAGGCTGCCGACGGCGATGATTAATTTCGCATTCGCCAGGCCGCTTTGGGTAAAGCCCCATAAAACAAGGCCCATAGCCACCGCACCCAGCAACCCCGCAAGGGTGGACCAGAGAAGAAACTGACCGATGAGCTACGTGGCGCTCATAATTAAACCAAACTTATCCCAACTAACGACTTTCCGCAAGAGGCTCGCGAGAAAATCCGCGCTTTTTAACCGGTTTTTGCCAAGGGTAATGGCTCAGATATGCCACATCTCGGCCGCGTCGCGGGACAGAAAATTTTCCACCGTGCGGGCTTTGAGGGCGCTTTCGAAGGCCGCACCGACATCGCGCCAGGCCGAGGCCACCCGCGCGCCAGACTGGCCGGCCGTCGACACCGGGACTTCGAGCATTTCCGAGTCCACCACGCGCACGATATCGTAAATGGAAATTTCCGCCGCCGGGCGGGCGAGGGCGTAGCCCCCCTGTTTGCCCCGACGGCTGACAATAAGGCCGCCATTGCGCAACTCGTTGAGGATTTGCACGAGGTAATTGGCCGGGACGGCCTCAGCCTTGGCGAGCGTCTCGATGTGCGCGAGACGGGGGCGGCCGGTGGCACGGGCCAGTTGGCCCAGCACGCGACAGGCGTATTCGACCTTAAGTGAGATTTTCACCTGGAGATACGTTACAAATGCCCAGGCGGTTGCGCAAGGGAGAAGCGTGCCACGCGTTGCTTGCAATCTGGGCGCGGCAGGCACAAAATGAAGGTGTTGTGAAAGCCCCCGCCTATCGACGCGCAAAACTGGCCGTCCTGATTTGGATCCTGGCGGGAGGCATGATATTGACGCGTGGCCTGGGCGCGACGAGCGAACCACCCGCCACGGATGCCGGCTCCGCTGAGAATCCCAAGCCGGATACCGTTGCGGCATCGGCAGATTCCGGCGCAGCTTCTGATTCAGAAAAAATGTCGGCTCCGGCGGCCAATACGCTGGACGAAACCACGGCAGACGATCAGGCGCCGTTGCCCGCCAAAAGGAATTCAAGTTCTCCAGCCACCGTTTATGTGGTGCCGATTCAGGGGGAGATTAGCGCTCCGCAATTGTACATCCTGCGCCGCGCACTCAAGTCGGCCATCGAAAGCCACGCCGACGCCGTGGTGCTGGACATGGACACGTTGGGCGGGGAAATGAGCGTGATGCTGGACATGATGGATGCACTGGCAAAATTTCCCGGGCATACTTACACCTATGTGAACGACAAGGCGCTCTCCGCGGGGTCATTCATCGCGTCGGCGACCAATGAGATTTATTTCAAGCCTGGCAGCAGCACCATCGGTGCGGCGGCGGCGGTGAATTCCGAAGGCACGGACATCGACTCGACGATGAAGCTCAAAATCAACAGCTTCATGGAGGCGAAAGTGCGCGGGTTGACGGCCGGCAAGCGCTACCGCGCAGACGTGCAACGCGCGATGATGGACGCGGATTTCGAGTTCAAGGTCGGCGACGAGGTCATCAAGCCCAAGGGCGCGTTGCTGACCCTCACTGGCGAGGAGGCCTGCAAAACTTATGGCAAGCCGCCGGAAAAATTACTCGGCGCCGGACTCGCGCCCGACATCGACACGCTGTTGGCAAAAATTTACGGGCCCGGCGGTTTTGTGCTGCAGGAATTCAGCCTTTCCTGGTCGGAGCAACTGGCCAAGTGGATCAACGCCGTCGCGCCGATTTTGATGGGGGCGGGGATTTTATTGTTGTTGCTTGAGTTCAAGGCTCCGGGCTTTGGGCTGCCGGGCATCGCCGGCATTTGTCTGTTGGTTATCGTGCTGGCGGGGCAATATGTGGCCGGGCTGTCCGGTTATGAACCGGCGGTTCTATTCGTGCTCGGCCTCGTTTGCCTGGTGCTGGAGCTGTTCGTGTTCACGGGGTCGGCGCTGTGCGGCGTGCTCGGCATTCTATGCTTCTTTGCCTCGTTCGTTTGGGCGATGACCGATGTGTGGCCGGGGCAGAGTTTTGGCGGCGTGACGGCCGAGGCCCTCGCGCAACCGATGTTAAACCTGGCCATTGCGCTGCTGATTGCGTGGGTTGGTTTTGCCCTGGCGCTGCGTTTCCTGCCCAAGACAAGCTTCTACGGCCGGCTGGTGAATCTAACCGCCGTGCCGCGCGACAGCGTGGTGGCAACGAGTGGCGGGGCCGCGGCCACGGGCGCGATTACGCTGCCGGATCCCGGCGTGCGCGGTGTGGCGGTGACGGACTTGCGCCCGCTGGGCGAAATTGAGATCGCCGGAGGCCGTTTCCAGGCGCGCGCGGTGCACGGCCAGATCAACCGCGGAGCGGCCGTGGAGGTCGTCGGGCGCAAGGACTTTGCGCTGGCGGTCAAAAACGCGGAAAACTAAATTTACCCTTCGACCCATGACCCTCATCATCGCACTTTTACTGGCCGGCGTGCTGTTCATCGCCGCGGAGGTCTTCATGCCGAGCGGGGTGATTGCGTCGCTGGGAGCCTTGTGCCTCGCCGCCGGCGTGGGGGTGGCGATGCGGGAGTATGGTGTCTTTGCCGGCCTGATGGCGGGCATGAGCGGGCTGGCGGCATCGGCGCTGGTGGTCGTGCTCGAGCTCAAGCTCCTGCCGCACACGCGCACCGGGAGGAAATTATACAACCAGGCCGCCTCGTCGGGCCGGGCGGTGGAAACAGGCGCGGCGACGGCCACGGCCTTGGTGGGGAAGACTGGGCGCGCCGCCACGGCTTTCGCGCCGACGGGGATGGCGGAGATTGACGGCCAGCAATACGAGGCCTCCTGCCTGGACGGTTTTCTGCACCCTGGCGACGCCCTCATTGTCGCCGGCCGGGATAATTACAAATTGCTGGTGAAACGGGCGGTTTCTTGAGTTTTCCCGACGGATTTGATTTCGGCGATGGTTGCGAAATTCGCAAATTTCCCGATTGCCAAAAACTCTTTTTTTGATACATTTTGCAAACATGGGTAATTCGTCCAGGCGAACCCTCCTTAGCGCTGCTCGCGTTTTCATGCGCAGTTCGGCGGTCGTTGTGATTGCGCCGCTCGCCGCCGTTACGCTCGCCAGCAATGCAAAGGCGCAGACCGTCTTCTTCGCTTCTGGCAACTCCGGTTTTACCAATTACAGTGACGGCCATTTTTCGTCCTCCGGGTTTAGCGTATCGGCGCTGCCGACCTTCAACAACATCACCGGTGTAAAGGAGGCGTTTAGCGGGAGTTTCATTGCGCTCTCGGGCTTCACTGGCCAATCGGCCACACTCGCTTTTGGCGAGTACGGCTTGACCGGCAGCAACCTGAATTCTGGCGTCAATATTCCCATTGCTTACAACTTCACGCTCATTCCCAACGGGGCAACGGCCGTAAGCTGGTCTTTGTCGATGGACATCGGCTCCAGCAACCAGACCGTGGCTTCGGGGACGGGCACAGGCCTGCTTACTGGCACGGGGTTGTTCACGGTTGGCAGCACGGTCAACACGCCGTCATTTTACTCTTCGCAACTGAATCTTGTTTTCACCACCGCAGCAACCAACCAGGGGGTGTCGGTGGTTATGGACCCCAGCACTGCGGCGTTTTCGATCAATCCCCTCACCGCAGTTCCTGAGCCGGTAACCACGTCTCTCTTGTTCGGTTTCGGCGCACTTGGGTTTGTCCTGCTCCGCCGGTCACGCCGGGCGGCAACAGCCTGAGGCACCCATGGCGCAGCTGCTATTGCTGCTGCCGCAATTGCCGCAGGACCCGGCCAGCGGCGCGGCGCGGTCAATGCGCACGGCTGTCGAAATGTTGGCGGCGGCGGGGTGGCAAATTCGGGTGCTCGCCGTCACTGCCTCGGAAAGCGCCATCCCCATCGCCGCCGCGGATTTCCTGCGTGGTTCAGGGGTCAAGGTATCCATTCAGGCGCCCAACCTCACCGTTTACCGCCATGACCGGCCGGTGTTGGAGTTCACGGATTCGCATGGCATATTTTACCGTCTGCTCGATACGGGCAACCAACCAGCCCTCCGCTGGCATCTGGAACACAGCACGCAGTTTAACCGACTCTATCAACGGGAACTGGCGGAGCATCGTCCGGAGATCGTCTTTGGCTACGGAGGATTCGACGCCGATCTCGAGCGCTACCGCCGTGCGCGGGCCGCAGGCTGCAAAGTGATTTTTGGGTTGCGCAACCACGGTTACAAGACCGCGCGCTGGCTCGCCGAATTGGACGGCGTGCTTACCTGTAGCCGCTACCTTACCGAAGTTTACCGTGAAGCCCTCGGGCTGGAGAGCACCCCGCTGCCTTCACCGCTCGACTTGGCGGATGTGCTTGCCCGGGAGCGAGAACCTATTTTTTTCACCGTCATCAATCCTTCCATTGAAAAGGGCGTGTTCTTCCTCGCCCGACTCGCCGAGGAGTTGTCCCTGCGCCGGCCAGATATACCCATGCTTTTCATCGAGTCGCGCGGGTCGGCCGGGATGCTCGTGCAAGCCGGCCAGGCCGGCGGCTTTGATTTGCGCCGCCACGAAAACTTGATGTTCGCGCCCGCCGTATCCAAGCCCGCGGAAATTTTCCGCGGCACGCGCGTGCTGCTCGTGCCTTCGGTCTGGCCGGAGCCCTTTGGCCGGGTCGCGGCGGAGGCGTTGCTCAACGGCGTACCGCCCATTGTCAGCGACCGTGGCGGGCTGGCTGAGGCGGCCAATGGCGGCGGCTTCGTCCTGCCCCTGCCGGCCTCGCTCACGCTTGAAACGCGCACGCCGGTGGTCGCAGCAGACGTCGCCCCGTGGCTTGAACTTATTGAACAGCTTGCTGACGATGACGCATTTTATGCGGAATCCTCCGCTCGCGCGAAGTCTGCCGGGGATTTTTACCTGCCTGACACGCTCGCGTCCCGCTACGTGGAATATTTCGAACGCATACGCTGTGGCGGTGGCGGGTCTCATCGGTAAATCTCGCGGCGATGACCAATACGAATGACCAGCACAACAAGGCGATTGTCATAAACTTCGTAAATAATGCGATAGTCGCCCACGCGGACTCTCCATCGGTTTTCAGTACCTGAAAGCTTTTCACATCCAGGAGGACGCGGGTTTTCCGCCAAGAGATCAATTTTTTGACCAATGCGCTGCTTCAGTTTTTCATCGCGGAGGACGATCAAAAAACTGCGGGCTTCTTTCGATAACTCGATATGCCAGCGCGTCATTTAGCCCGATTATTGGGCTTCGTATGTCACGAAGCCACAAAAAGATATTCGGCTTATTGCCGCTATTTACAAACCTGCCGCGGTTGTTTTTCCAGCTTTAGCCTAGGCCAATTTCTTTTTTAACCTGACCCCACGAATTTGTGGGCTCGCCTGCAGCTATCCTGGCTTTTACCGCGTCCGCTGCTTTGCGATCCAGCTCGTCTTCACGCGCAGCCAATTTACGGTCAACCCAAGCAAACACCTTGCGCCGTTCTTTGCTTGGCAATTTCTCTATACGACTGATGACGGTTTGGGCGGTCATGTTTTTAATTTAGGCGGTTTTATTCGAGCTGGCAAGTCTTACCCTTTGCGTTCAATAAATGTTTCTCCATTTTTTGAATGCTTTTACATCCTCACTGCTCAACTCAAACCACTCGTTGCGCTCGGTCTTCTTGGCTGCAAACCGGCGGTGCCAATAGGCTTCGACCCCGGACGGGTCGTCAGTTTTGATTTCGTGGACGGGCTTCAATTCATACGGCGATTGTGCGGCCAGTTCGCCCTTGCGGCGCTCAAGGTCGAAAGATTTGCCTATCTTATAACGAC
>JABDGR010000062.1 GCA_013285985.1 Verrucomicrobiota bacterium | reverse complement strand
TAACCGGGGGCGGGCGCGCCATTGATGTCCGCCGTCGGGAAGCCGTTATAGCGCATGGCCCTATCGGGGCCGTGACTCTGGGTTATATTCAACAGGGAAGAAAGCGGCACCATCACGCCTTTGTTATTACGCGCCTTGAGCAAACCAATATCCTCGGCATGCGCCCGGAAGGGTGCGTCGGCCTGCACCAGAACTTGATAGGTGCGGCCAAACTTGTTGAAGTCATTCACATAGAGCGAACCAAGATAGATTTGCAGGGCGTCAAACACATCGGGAATCGAAACGCCCAACTGTTGAGCCCGGGTCCGGTCTACATCCACGTTTAATTGTGGCACGTTAATCTCAAATCCAGAGAACATCCCCGCCAGTTCGGGTGCTTGGCGAGCCTTGGCGAGGAAGGCATTGACCGCGTCATTCAGTGCGTCAGTGCCCAGTGCGCCGCGATCTTCCAATTGTAGTTTAAACCCGCCGATGGTACCTAGTCCCTGAACGGGAGGCGGCGGGAATACGGCGATATAGGCCCCTTGGATGCCCGCGTATTGTTGATTGAGCTGCTGGGCAATGGCGAACCCGCTTTGGTCGGCGCGTTTGCGTTGGTCAAACGGCTTGAGGGTAACGAACACGATTCCCGCGCTCGGGCTGTTCGTGAAACCGCTGATGGACAATCCAGGAAAGGCCACGGCTGATTCCACATTCGGATTCTCCAAAGCAATTTTACTCATTTGACGGATGACATCCTCGGTCCGATCCAGGGTCGAAGCCTGCGGAAGTTGGGCGAAGCTGACGAGGTATTGCTTGTCCTGCCCCGGTACGAAGCCAGCCGGGACGGTGTGAAAGAGAAACAGGGTCGTGCCGATGAGCAGTGTATACATGACCAGCATGGCTGCCTTATGACGCAGCGTTGCCTTTACGCCTGTTTCGTAGGATGCGGATCCGCGATGGAACACCCGATTGAATGGGCGAAAGAACCAGCCGAAAAGGAAGTCAATCAAGTGCTGAAAACCGTCCTTTTTCGCGCCGTGCTTCTTAAGCAGCATGGCGGCCAGGGCGGGAGAAAGTGTCAAGGAATTGAAGGCGGAAATGATGGTCGAGATCGCAATCGTTAGCGCGAATTGCTTGAAGAATTGGCCCGTCAGACCGCTGACGAAGGCCAGTGGCACAAAGACCGCCGCAAGGGTCAACGCGATGGCGATGATTGGCTCGGAGACTTCACTCATCGCCTTGTAGCTGGCCTCCCTCGGGGATAAGCCACGCTCCAGATTGCGTTCGACATTTTCCACCACGACGATGGCGTCATCCACCACGATGCCGATGGCCAGCACGAGGCCAAACAAGCTCAGCGCATTGATGGAAAAACCCAGCAGCAGCATGATACCAAACGTGCCGATGACCGAAACCGGCACGGCAAGCAGCGGGATGAGCGACGCCCGCCAGGTTTGCAGAAACACAATGACGACAATCACTACCAGCAGAATGGCAATGAGCAGCGTTTCGACGACGGCATGGATCGAGGCCCGGACAAATTGCGTCGGGTCGTAGACGATTTGGTAGGTCACGCCCTCGGGCATGTCTTTCGCCAGCTCGGCCATGGTCCGGCGAACGTCATCAGAGATTTGCAGGGCATTCGAGCCGGGGGCCTGGAAAATGGGAATAGCCACGGCCGCTTTGTTGTCCAGCAACGAGCGCAAGGCATAGCCGTTCGCGCCCAGTTCAATGCGGGCCACGTCTTTGAGCCGCGTAATAGCGCCGTCCGGCGCCGTTCGAATGACAATGTCGCCAAATTCTTCTTCCGAGACCAGCCGCCCTTGGGCATGGACGGAAATTTGGTAGTCCACGCCTTGATCCGACGGCGGGCCACCGATGACGCCGGCCGCCACATCGACGTTTTGTTCCCGAATGGAACGAACGACATCACTCGCGGCCAGATCACGTTCCGCCATTTTGCGTGGGTCAAGCCAGATGCGCATGGAGTAATCGCCCGCCCCAAAAAGACCGACGTCTCCAATCCCGGGCAGGCGCGCCAGCCGATCCTTGACGTTCAGGATGGCGTAGTTGCGCAGATAGTTCATGTCGTACCGGTTGTTGGGGGAGAGCAAGTGAACGACCATCGTCAGGTCGGGTGAACTCTTCACCGTCGTCACCCCCAATTGCTGGACTTCCTGCGGCAGGCGGGGCAGGGCCTGATTGACCCGATTTTGCACCAGTTGCTGGGCGAGGTCTGGTGAGGTGCCCAGCTTGAAGGTGATGGTCAGCGTCATCAGGCCGTCGGACGTTGCTTGTGACGACATGTAAAGCATGCCTTCGACGCCATTGATTTGCTCTTCAATCGGGGCTGCAACCGTTTCCGCGATCGTCTCCGGGTTGGCACCGGGGAACTGCGCCTTGACGACAACCGAAGGGGGCACCACTTCCGGGTATTCGGATATGGGCAGATTTTGCATGGCGATCAAGCCGGCGATCAAAATGATGGACGACAAGACGCCGGCAAAAATGGGCCGATCGATAAAGAATTTCGAAATGTTCATAATGAGCGCAAAAGAGGTTAAAAAATCTGCGAATTACAGTTTCGCCAAGGGCCGTTGACTACTGTCCATGGCGACTGAAGTTGGGGCGACGACATCGTTGGGGCGCACATGCTGCAATCCATTGACCACGATGCGCTCACCTTTCTGGAGGCCCGAGCGGATAACACGCAGCCCGTTGACGATGGGGCCGAGCTTCACCTCGCGGTAGGCCACCTTGTTGCTGCCATCGACCACGAGTACATATTTTTTATCCTGATCGGTGCCAACGGCCCGGTCATCAATCAGGATGGCGGCGGTGGTGTCAGAGCCGCCAGTACGCACCCGCGCAAACATGCCTGGCGTCAGTTCACCCTTGGCGTTCTCGACAATGGCTCGAACCCGAATGGTCCCGGAAGTTGTGTCGAGTTGATTATCGATTGACTTCAGGTGTGCTTCGCGCGGGTAACCCTGCTCGTTTGCCAGCCCGATGAAAACCGGAATATGCTCAATACCCGTATTGCCGGAGGCGCCGTTGGCTGCGTAGCGGAGAAAAGTTTGTTCATCGATGTCGAATTCAACGTACACGGGCGACACGGAGACAACCGTGGTTAAAACCGGCGCGGTCACGCCCGCGCCCACGAGGTTGCCGACGGTGATTTCAGCCCGCGAAACCCGTCCGCTCACGGGCGCGGTGATTTCCGTATAGCCTAGGTTCAATTTGGCCGTTTGCACGGCGGCGTCCGCCGCCTTCAGGTTTGCCGTCGCTTGCAGCAGGTCGGCATTGCTCTGGTCGAGCTCGCTTTGGGCGATGGAATGGTTCTCAATCAGGCGGCGGCTGCGATCCAGCGCGGTTTGCGCCAGCGCCAGTTGCGCCTGGGCTCCCGCCTGCACGGCTTGTGCGCGGTCCAATTCGGCTTGGAAGGGCAGCGGGTCGATGGTGAAAAGCGGATCACCTTGCTTGACCAACTGGCCTTCCTCGAAATGGATGGCCACAATCATGCCCGACACCCGAGGACGCACTTCCACCTGGTTCACGGCTCGCACCCGACCGGAAAATGAATCCCATTCGGTCACGGGCACTTCTTGCACGGTGGCCACTGAGACCGGCACGGGGTCGGACGCAGCGGTGGGTGTAGCGGAGGATGCGTGACTCTTACGTGCGAGGTAGACAGCGGCGCCAAAAACAATCAGCACTGCGGCGATGATGATTCCCTTGCGGGAGAAGATAAGTTGGATAGTTTTCATGGCGATTTAGATTTAAGATTGGGAAAATTGGTTAGTTTTTCAAAAACGTGGAAGTTAGTCGGTCGCTGTTGGATTAAATTGTTTGATGGGTGAATCCTGCCAGCCCCCGCCCAGGGCCTTTACGAGCAGTACACTCGTCACATAACGCTGGCCGAGGGTTTGGACGGCTTCCCGCTGGTTTTGCAGCAAGGTTCGCTGCACATCCACCACGTCGAGGAAGCTAATCGAGCCTTCCTTGTACCGGGAGTTAGCAATGTCATACGCTCGTTGCGCGGAGGAGACTGCCCGTTCTTGCGCTGCCGCTTGTTGGGACAAAGTTTTTAAGCCGCTCAGGCCGTCTTCCACTTCCTGAAATGCGACGAGGACCTGCTGGCGATACTGGGCCACCGTTTCGAGATACGCGGATTCGGCACGACTGTAGTTGGCCACATTTTTGTCACCTTGGAATATCGGGATGGAAATACTCGGCCCGATCGCCCACAGTTTGCTGGGCCAATCAAACAGATTGCCAAAGTTGGCGCTTTCAAACCCGGCGCTGCCAATTAATTTGACCTCCGGGAAAAACGCGGCTTTGGCCACGCCGATGCGGGCGTTCGCCGCCGCCATGGTGCGCTCCGCTTCCGCCACATCGGGACGGCGTTCCAACAGGCTCGACGGAGTACCCGCAGGAATTTCAGGCGGCAACCCGGTCAAGGTGGCAGAGGCCAAGTGGAAAGTTACCGCCGGCTTGCCTACCAGTACCGCCAACGCATGTTCAAAGGTTTCCCGCTGTTTTTCCACGCCCGCCAAGTCAGCTTGCGTGGTGGCCAGCGCATTTTCGGCTTGGGCTACTTCCAAGTCGCTGCTGGCTCCACCCTGAAAGCGGTCTTGGATCAACGACAGGCTCTGTTGTCGCAACGCGACCGTGCTTTGGAGAACCGCAAGTTCCGCATCCACCGCGCGGAGGCTGAAGTAAGTTTGCGCAACCTCGGCGTGGAGCGTCAAACGAATCGTCTCGAAATCAGCAACGCTAGCCTGGAAGTCCGCCGTGGCCGCTTCACTGGCGCGCCTGACCCGGCCCCAAATATCCACTTCATAACTCAGGTCGAGCGGCACTCGAACATCGCTGGCGGAAAATGCTTGATGTGGCGCTGGCGGGGGCACCGGTTGATTCGCCGACTGCCGATACACGGAGCCCGAAGGATCCAGGGATAGCGCAGGATAGAATTCCGATTTGGCTACGCGCGATAACGCCCGCGCCTGGTCCACGCGCGCCACCGCCGCCTTCAAATTCTGATTATTATCCGAGGCCTGCGTCTCCAAATCGTTGAGTTGGGAATCATCATACATTACCCACCATTGCCCTTTGGCAATCGCGTCCTGTGGACTGGCCTCTTTCCAGGTAGTGCCGTCAGAGGTAAAGCTTGTCGGCGTCTCGACCGTGGCCCGCTGGTAATCCGGCCCGACGGCGCAACCGTTGAACAAACCCAGCGTAGCGAGCGCTACGATACCGAATAGATGGGAGAAATTATTCATTAACATACCTCTTTGGATTTGGTAAGTATTTGGGGTCCATTTAAATAGACCGGTCAGTAAAGCATATTGGCAAAAAAAATCAGACGGCGGCAGGTTCCGGGAGTTTAATTCCGAGGAGACGAAAGACACCCGGCTTAAGGCGCTTGAGCACTTCGGGGTCATTGTCAATTTTGGCCTGCAAGAGCACGCCGATGGTGAAGTCGTAAATTTGCCTGGCCAGCATCGCCGGGTCTTTTTCTTTGATTACGCCCTCATCAACCGCTGCACGCACAGCGCCAGACAGATACTTGATTGCTCGTTCCACCATCTGCTGCATCTTGTGCCGGATATTTTCATCCTGGGTGCTCAATTCAGAACCAACAGAACAATAAGGACATCCGCACATTTTTCCGAAAGTTTTATATTTGTCGATTTGGTCTTTAACGATCAGATCGCTGTATTGTTCGAATTGCGCCACCGCCCCGACCTGAGCGGAGAATACCTGATCGAGAATGGGGCGTTTCCATTGCCAATGCTCCTCGAAAGCGGCGCAAACCAAATCGGACTTGGAAGGAAAGGCAAAATAGAAGCTGCCCTTGGTGACCCCGGCCCGTTTGCAGATGTCTTCCACTCCAACGGAGCCATAGCTCTGCTCCCAGATCAGCTCCATGGCGACCTTGAGCAGCTTCTTTTTGGTTTCACCTTCGGGTTTCATAAGCCCAATTTACTATACCGTTCGGTATATTGCAAGTAGTTTTTTTAAAAAGTTTTTTTGGCTAACTTTAAACCTATAGCATCTGCCAGTTTATCCAAATGGTGACCTCTGTGCGCATTTTTCCCACGTGTCAGCGAGCTTTTGGCGGCTGATCTGCTTGTAAGCGGTGTGCTGCGCTGGCGTTGCTTTCCAGTTGCATCCGTGAAGCAAGCTATTCAGAATTGGCAATTACGTTTGCGAGTGTGAGAAGCCATCCCCTTCCAATGATTCTTCCAATGACGCAGAGTTTTGTTAACATCGTAGAGCGTAATTTCTCGCTCTAAGACAGTGACTTACGACACGTCCTGAGCCATTTTGGGGTTCGATTCCCTCCGCCCGCACCAAATTTCCCCACCACCGCATGGCCCGCACCAGCGCATGAGCAACCCCACCGAACTTCAAGAATCTTACCGGACATTGGAAATCGAGCCCGGCGCGCCTTTGGAAGAGGTGGAACAGGCTTATGAGGCCTTGGCCAAAACTTGGGACCCGCGCCGCTTTGGCAACGATGAGCCGCGCCGGCGCAAGGCCGAGAAAAAACTCCGGCAGCTCAATCGCGCCTATGAAAAACTGAGCGCGGAGCTTAAAAACGGCAGCGCGCCCGCGCCGGCGGCCGCACCAGGTTTGTCCCGGACTACGGCCGAGTTGCAGCGGCACTGGACCGAGCGGTGGTATTGGCGCTATCTCTGGATTTTGGCCCTGGTGTTCGCCATGAGCTATTTGGTCATCGACAGTTTTGTGCGCTACGAAGGCATCGTGCACACGACAAGCATCAGCATGACCAATTACCCATTGCCGGAAAAGGATCCGAAATCCTCCACCGGTTACGCCGACAACCAGCATGTGCAAGTCCTGCCGGCCCTGGGCACGGATGGCCAGCATTGGACGATGCAGACTGAGCGCATGCTGGATGGCCGGGAGGGCTGGCGCGTGCGCCATGTGGACTACGACGGGGTCGCGCCCGTCGAGGCTGGCAGTGATGAGAAGGTGCGCCTGAGCAGTTCACAGGCGGAGCAATTGCTCAAAAGTGGGGGAGGCGTGGGCGCACAGAATTCCAGCGGCGCGGAGTCGGAGCCGGACGTGACCGGCCGGGACATACATTGGAGTTCGTCCTTGCACTGGGTGTCGGCGGGTCTGGCCTGGGTCGAGCACATCATCAACCATGAGCCCATCGCCTATTCACTCGAAAACACCGTGACGTGGGCCAACACATTTGTGCTGGGATTGGTGATGTTTTTCCTGCCGATCGCGATTTTTCGTCGGTTTGGCTCGATTGCGGCGGCGCTGCTCGCGGTCAGTTTCATCGCGGTCTACCCCTATTATGAATTTTCCTTCGTCGGTTATTTTGACCACCACGGCCTGGCGGCGACCGCGGAATTGATGATGGTGCTCTTTATGGCCGGCGCCGGCGCGGGTTGGCTGCGCGACAGCACGCTGAATCCGGATAACCTGACTCCGGTCGAAAAGGCGCTATGGCAATGGTTGCCCGAACGACGCCAGGCCAAAAAGTGGATGATCGCCTCCGGGATTGCCGCGAGCACCGGTTTGTGGGTCAGTGCGGCGTCGGTGATTCCCGCCATGTTCGGCATCGGTATTGCCGCGTTGTTG
>JABDGR010000061.1:6946-7726 GCA_013285985.1 Verrucomicrobiota bacterium | reverse complement strand
TTCCAATCCACCTCGTCATGAACCCTCCGCCTGAAAAACCCTCACCCGCCGACCAAATCATTTCCGGCGCCATGCCCGAGGATGGCGTGCGGGTGAAAATCGTCGGCGTGGGCGGCGCGGGGACGAACGCGGTGGACCGGCTGCGGCTCGAGGATGAAGCGCCGCAGTTGCTGCTGGCGGCACTGAACACTGACGCCCAGGCGCTCAATTCCTCACCCGCCCCGGAGAAACTGCTTATCGGCCGCAGCCTGACGCGCGGCGTGGGTACGGGCGGCGAGGCCGAGATTGGCCGCCAGGCCGCGGAAGCCGACCGCGAGCGCATCGCCAAAATTTTTCAGGGCATGGACCTGGTCTTCATCGTCGCCGGGCTGGGCGGAGGCACTGGCAGCGGCGCGGCGCCGGTGGTGGCCGATATCGCGACCCAGGCCGGCGCGCTCGTCGTCGCTTTCGTCATGCTGCCGTTTACCACGGAAGGCGGTCGCCGCCGGCAAATTGCCGACCAGGCGCTCGGGGAACTTCGCCAGAGCTGCGACGCCGTCATTCCGCTGCCCAACGACCTGCTGCTGCAGCACCTGCCCGACGACGCCACCGTGCTCGACGCCTTTGGCCAAGCCGACGCCTGGATTGGCCGTGCCATTCGCTCCATCGCCGCAATTTTATTTCACACCGGCCTCATTAACCTCGACTTTGCCACGCTGCGCCGCACCTTCACCCCGCGCGGGGGCAAGACCCTCTTTGGTCTTGGCCAGGGGGCGGGCGAAAATTCCGTCGCCGAGGCCC
>JABDGR010000061.1:0-6936 GCA_013285985.1 Verrucomicrobiota bacterium | reverse complement strand
CGTCAGGCTGCGGCCGATAAGCAGTTTCTCCGGGGCGGGTGAGGAATTGAGCGCCTGGCGGACCGCTTGCTTATCAACATCGTTGGCGGGCCGGAGTTAAGCCTGTCGCGTGTGAATGAAATCGTGGGTGTCATTGCGGAAAAATTTGGCTCTCGCGAGCAAACCGTGCTCGGCGCGGTCATTGACGAGCGCCTCGTGGGCAAGCTCGAGATCTGCGTCATCGGCACCACGGAAATGCGGGCCAAGCCCGCCGTGGCCCTGCGCATCGCGCCGTCCGGCCTGCGGGCGGATGGCCCGTCCTCCCCCGCCAGCACGGCCACGGCGTCTACCTTTCCCAAGACCGCTGCCGCGACCGCCACTATGGGTAACCCCGCGCCCCAGCCGGTGCATGCGTCGAAGTTGCGCGGCTCCCGGGACAGTGGCGCGCCGCAGAATGAATTCCATTTCGTCGGCGAAGACGAGCAACGCGGTTATTTTGACCAGACCGACCGGAACTTTTTCGAAGGCGAGGACCTGGATGTGCCGACGTACCTGCGCCGCGGTGTGAAGATTCAGTTGTAATAACTCACGACGACGCCGGAGAAATGGGCTAACTAAGCGCCCGAATAATGGATTCCTGCGAGGCGTGGACGACGAGGTAATTGGGGCCGTAGAAGTTTTCGTCCTGAAAGCGGTATTCGCGAAAATCCACGTAGCGCGGGTAGATTTTCCCGATTTTCATGTCGTGCTTACCCAGACAATCATAGAAATCTTTGAGCAGAAAATGGGTCGCGGCATTGATATATCCATATTCGAACTGCATGATTTTTACCCGGCCGGTTTTGAGCATGCCGTCAAAACCGCGCAGGACGTTGGGCTCGAAGCCTTCGACATCCATTTTCAGAAAATCGATGGTGGAAATTTTGTTTTCCGCGCAAAAGGAGTCGCCGGTCGCCACCTGGGCGTCTTCGGCCTGCGGCTCAAAATGGTGAAAGTCCTGCGTAAAGCCCGGCACGCAGGTCGCCAGGGTGCTGTGCTGGGGGTTGAAGAAAACCTTGGTCGGGCCGTTCTGGTCCGAAAGGCCGAGGTTGTGCGGGTGGACGTTCGCGCACGCCCGGCAATTTTCCTCCAGTTTGCGGTAGGTGGCCGGGACGATCTCGAACGAATGAATGATCGCCTGGGGGAAGGCTTGGGAGGCGATTTTCGACCAGTCACCCTGGTTGGCGCCGACGTCAAAGATGGTTTTTAACTGGGTTTTGGCCTGGAGCGTTTGCAGGACGTAGGCCTCCCCGTTCGTGTCAAAATTGTAATCTAAATTTTCAAATCCTCGGTGAAAACGAAGCAGATATTTGTCGAATTTGGCCACGAGCCGGTTTTTCCGGTGCCGGGCCAAAAAAACGGGAGATTTTCGCTTTCATTAGAAGTGGATGAGCGGGAATCCGGGGTGAGTGAATGGGTTAACCATTGCCAAGTGTCTGCGGCAAGGCAATTCGCGGCTGCTGGGAACGGCATTGCCTTTTCTCCCGGGTGAAATAGGAAGGTGGATGCGATTGGTGAAAACGCTTTCTTTTACCCCCATGATTCGACCCCCTTCCTGCAAACTCCTGCTCGGCCTCACTTTTCTGTCGCTTGTGTTCGGCGAAGCCATCTTTGCCCAAACCGCTACTCTCACTACGGGAAATGTCTCGTCCGCAGCGACCCTCACCGTGCAGCCGGTGGGTGCCAAATCTGCTGCTGCCAAGCCCGCTGACCTAAAGCATTACCTCATCACCAACTACGGCGCAGTCGCCGATGGGACCACGTTGAACACCGCGGCGATTCAAAAAGCCATTGACGCCGCCACGGCGGCCGGCGGCGGCGTGCTCGAGGTCCCCAAGGGGACGTTTCTCAGCGGTTCGCTTTTCTTTAAGAAGGGTGTCGAGCTTTACCTTGACGAAGGCGCCGTCCTGCTTGGCTCGCAAAACATCAATGACTATGTGAAGCAGACGACCCGCATCGAGGGCCACTTCACCGAATGGCGCGTGGCACTCATCAACTTCACCCAGATGGACCAGGTACGCGTCGGCGGCTCGGGCCAGCTCAACGGCAACGGCGCGTCGTATTGGGCGGAGTTTTATTCCCAGCGCAGCGCCAATCCGGCCACCACCAACCTCGATGTCGAACGCCCGCGCTTGATGTTCATCGACCGCTGTAAGGACGTGCGCGTTGAAAACATCTCCTTCCAGGATTCCGGTTTTTGGAATTTGCACCTCTACCATTGCAGCGATGTGCATATCGAAGGCTTGCGCATTAATGCCCCGCGCAGCCCCAGCACCGACGGCATCGACGTGGACAGTTGCCAGGACCTCACCATCCGCAAGTGCCAGATTTCCAATAACGACGACGACATCGCCCTCAAGGGCAGCAAAGGCCCGCACGCGGATGATGATAAAGACAGCCCGCCGGACGAAAACATCCTCATCGAAGACTGCGAAATCGGCAGCGGCAACGGCCTACTTACTTGCGGCAGCGAGGCGACGATTGTCCGCAATGTCATCGTGCGCAACTGCACCATCAATGGCAACGCCACGATGCTCACCCTCAAACTTCGTCCAGACACTCCCCAGCATTACTCGAACATCACGCTCGACGGCATCAAACTCAATGGGGGAGGGCGACTTATCGCGGTCGCGCCTTGGAATCAATACTTCGACCTGGAAGGCCAGCCGCCGCCCACTCGCAGCATTGACCATATCACCATCCGCAATGTCACCGGCAGTTTTGGCTCGTTCGGCTCCCTGCGGGGCAACTTGCCTGACGCCCGGCGTGGAACCTTGGGGGACACCATTAGCGACTTCTCCATCGAAAACGTCAACGTCACGCTCCGCAATCCCGCGCCGCTTTCGCGCGGCGAAGTGGCGAATTTCACCTATAAGAACGTCATGGTAAACGGTGAGGCGGTCGAAGCGCCCCCGGCCACTGTATTGCCGGCCCGGGGCGGCCGTGGCGGCGGTTTTGGCCCTGCCACCGGCAGCGCCCAGCCCGCGACTACTTGGAATGCCGCCATGACCCCGCCGTCCGCCACGGCGCCCGCGCCAGCTACCTCGTCAGACACCACGCCGCCGGCGAAGTGACGAGGCGCCCGGCCAACCCGCATCAATTTCGCGCCGCGGGTTTTGGGGCCAGCAGCAGCCCAATCACGAAGCCCACGAACACGCCCCCCGCGTGGCCCATCGCGCTGATGTTCGGCGTGGCTTGGTCGAACACGACTTGCAGGGCGATGATAAAAACAATGGATCGCAAACGTCGGGCGGCAACTTTCGATTGCCGGGCCAGGAGCAAAATGGCTCCCGTGGCACCGACGATGCCCATGATGGCCCCGGACGCCCCCACCACCATCTCTTCCTGCATCCAGCCCATTTTTGCCACCACCACGATGATTAACATCGAGCCACAGCCCGAGCCCAGGTAGACGGCGAGGTATTTGCCGATGCCCAACGTCGCTTCCGCAAATGGCCCGAGCAGAAACAGGGCGAAAAGATTCATGGATAAATGCAGCAGGTTGACGTGCAGGAAGCAGGACGCGACTATCCGCCACCATTCCCCCTCCAGGACTGCCGAGGGATACAGGCCGCCCATGCGATAAAGCGCTTCGGCATTTTCAATGCCGCCGTTGAGGGCTTCGTAGACAAACACCACCGCGTTGATCAGGATCAAGGCATAGGTTGCGTACGCTCGACGTTGCAGTTTTACCCCCGGTGGATTGTAACGCGCTTGATCAACGATATGCTGCTCGACTTCGGCGATGATTTTTTTCGTCTCCGGCGACATGATTTCGGCGGCGAGGCGAGGGGGTTGGGCCAGCCGCCCTTGCCCGGCCAGCTGGATCAGGCGGTCTTCGGTCTTGATGGCGAGAAGCCGGTTTTTCCCTTGCTCGAAATTACCGGCGGCCATCTCGGCGGTGGCGAGCCAGAATTCTTTTATCGGCTGCGGGTAAAGGCGCGCGTTTCCTTCGCATAACTTCCGCAGTGAGTCGGTCTGGCCCGCAAAGGCGAACAGAAACAGCTGCGCGGTTTGCAGACCATGGGGAATTCTCTCCAGCCTCGCCTGCCAGTGCTGGGAATATTGCGCGAGGGAATTCAAATCACCCGTTTCCCCCAGCGCGCGCAGCTGAAGGATAAGGATGTAGGGTTGCCGCTGGGTTACTATCTCTTCGGTTTTAATCCACTCCAGCAGCCCTTCCCAATTACCCTGCATTCGAAACAAATTCGCCGTGGCGTTTCGCGCCGTGGTTGTGCGCAGGGAGCGGAAGGGCGCCAGCAAATCCGCGGCGGCTTGGAATTCCCCTCGCTGGCCCAAATCCAGGGCTTCGAGCATTCGGGGAAAGGCCCGCACCGCCGGTGTGGGGCGGATCCAGCACAGCCATCCGGCCCGCTTCCGGGCTTCGGCAAAATTGTGCTGTTGAATGCAGAGGTTCGTTGAACGGATCAGCAGCCCGGGAAGCAGAAAAAAAACCACCAGCAAAGCCAAACTGACGTATCCAGCAACGCCCGGTGCAACCGCCAGGAGAATTCCGGTGACCACCAGCGTAAAGACACATAAGAGAATCTCGGCTCCCTGGCCGTCAGAGCGGGCCAGATGTCGAATCGACAGGACCAGGCCCGGAATCGTCATCCAAAGCAAAACGTAGTTCAGGCTCATGGGAAATCAACTGCCCTCCCACACTGCCAGCCGGCGGCCATCCTGCAAACCGAAAGAGCCAGGGTTGCGGACGGAATGGGCCGCCCGCGTCAATTGCCGCTTTATGCCATGAACAAATCGAGCGAGTGGTAAACCAGCTCCGCGCCGCGGTTGCAGCCGGATTGGAATTCACCTGGATTTGCCTTCGACGTCGCCAGGCGTAGCCCAAAATCAATGTGCGCCTGTTCATTCAGATGTTCATCGAAATAAGCGGTGTCCTCTTCAGTAAAGCCATAGTGGGAGAGCAGGCCGGTTTTTTTGGTGCGCGCCACTTCCGGTTGCTGGGTTTCGAAGGCTTGGACAGCGCCGAGCAGTTCGGATGCGTTAAAGTCGGCGAAAGCCTCAATAACCTCTGTCATGCGAGGGTAGGCGATCGGCTCGGGCAGAAGCACCGCCCATTTCTCCCAAAGCACCGCATGAATGGCTTCTTCGGCGACGATTCTGGCCGTGTCGGCTTTAAAGCCTTGGCCAATCCGGGTCCAATATTCCGGCATCAGCGCGATGAATTCGCCGTAGGAGCGCGCATAGCGTGCGAGTTGCTCGCGGGAAACAGTCCCGTGCGACCAGGCTTGGTAGAACGGGTGGTCGAGGAGTTTGTGGTTCAGGTTCATGCAGAGTGCGGGTTGGTTGATGAAGTTTTACTTTTTATGGGCCGATGCAAGATTCGAGTGCCTTTGGCGCAAGTTTCGCGCGCATTGCACGAGGTTGGCCAGCGCAGGCGCGACTTCGTCCCAGCTGCGGGTTTTCAATCCGCAATCGGGGTTGACCCAAAGGTTTTCCGGCGGAAGCACTTGCGCGGCCTTCTTGATCAGTTTTTCCATTTCTTCGGTCGCGGGTACGCGCGGCGAATGGATGTCGTAAACGCCGGGCCCGATTTCATTCGGGTAGCGGAAATTTACGAACGCCTGTAGCAGCTCCATGTTCGAGCGCGAGGTTTCGATGGTTATCACGTCGGCGTCCAGCCGGGCGATGGCGGCAATGATGTCGTTAAACTCGCAATAGCACATATGCGTGTGGATTTGCGTCTGGTCTTGCGCAATCGCTGCGGTCAGCCGGAAGGCGTCAACGGACCATTCCAGGTAACCCGGCCAGTCGCTTCGGCGCAGGGGCAGGCCTTCGCGCAGGGCCGGTTCGTCAATTTGGATGACGGCGATGCCGGCCTTTTCCAAATCGAGGACTTCATCCCGTAGCGCGAGCGCGATTTGGAAGGCAGTGTCGCGGCGCGACTGGTCGTCGCGCACAAAACTCCACTGGAGCACGGTGATGGGACCGGTGAGCATCCCTTTCATGGGCCGCTTGGTCAGCGACTGCGCGAAGGTGGCCCAGCGCACGGTCAGGGGATGCGGGCGCGCCACATCGCCGTAAATGATGGGCGGCTTCACGCAGCGCGAACCATAGCTTTGCACCCAGCCGTTGGCGGTGAAAGCGAAGCCGTCGAGCTGTTCGCCGAAATACTCCACCATGTCATTGCGCTCAAATTCACCATGCACCAGCACATCGAGGCCGATTTTCTCCTGAAAACGGATGCATTCGCTCGTCTCGTGCTCGAGGAATTTTTCGTAGTCAGCCGGGCTAAGTTCGCCCTTTTTCCATTTGGCCCGGGCCGAGCGCACGGCTGCCGTCTGGGGAAATGAGCCGATGGTCGTGGTGGGAAACGGCGGCAATTGGAGCCGTGCGCGTTGTTGCTGCTGCCTCTGCGCAAAGGGCGAAGCGCGCCGCAAATCTGCCGGTTTGATGCGGGCCAGCCGCTCTTTCACGGCGGCGCGATGGATGCGCGCGCTGGTCTGCCGCGAGGTTATCGCCGCTTGATTGGCGGCCAGCGCCTTAAGGTTCGGCTCTCCCGCCACCCAATCGCGCAGCGTGGCCACTTCGGCGAGTTTTTCTTCGGCAAACGCCAGCCAGCTTTTGAGTTCGGCGTCCAGCTGGGCTTCGTGGCGCAACGTGACCGGCACATGCTGGAGCGAGCACGAAGGGGCCACCAACACGCGTTCCGCGCCCAGGACGGCTACCGCCTTTTCAATCATCAGGCGCGTGGCGGCAAAGTTATTGCGCCAGATGTTCCGCCCGTCAACCACCCCCAGCGAAAGCAGTTTCGAACTGGGCAAATCGCGCACCAGGGCGTCGAGTTCTTCTGGTGCGCGCGTCAAATCGGCGTGAATGGCGTGAACCGGCAGCCGCAGGAAAACGGGCAGGTTGCTTCCCAGCCCGCCGAAATAATTCGCCACCAGCAGCTTTAAT
>JABDGR010000060.1:5119-7859 GCA_013285985.1 Verrucomicrobiota bacterium | reverse complement strand
TGGTGCACTGGCTGGCCAATTTATCCGGTGGTGCGTCCAAGCTCTCCGTCGAGGTGCTCTTTGCCGGGCTGCTTGGCTCCTTGTATTCCGTGCTCCAGTTTTTCTTTTCGCCGTTCTGGGGCCGTTTGTCCGATCGCCTCGGCCGGCGCCGGGTGCTGCTTGGCACGGTGGCGGGCACCGCGTTGAGTTACCTGCTGTGGATTTTTGCCGGGCAATTCTGGTTATTGCTGGTCGCGCGCGGTTTGGGCGGCGTCATGGCGGGCAATGTTTCCGTCGGCACCGCCGCCATCGCGGATGTCACGACGCCCGAAAAGCGTTCGCGCGGCATGGCGATGGTCGGCATCGCGTTTGGGCTGGGCTTCATTCTCGGCCCGGCACTCGGCGGCTGGCTATCGATGTATGACGTCACCGTCAGCCATCCCGGCGCCATGGCGTACGGTATTAATCCCTTTTCCGTCTGTGCGCTGGCTTCCTTTGCCCTGGCGATGGTGAATTTTATCTGGGTGCTCGCACGCTTTCCCGAAACGTTGCCCGAGGACAAACGCGCCGAACGCATGCCCGCCACGCAAAAAACCGCCAGCGTCGGCGAACGTCTCGCGGCCATCTTCAGCATCGACCATCCGGCCATCTATCGCGCCAACCTCGTGAACCTTTTCTACTCCATCGCCTTCAGCGGCATGGAGTTCACCCTGACCTTTCTCGCCGCCGAGCGCTTCAGCTACACCCCCCGGCAGATGGTTTACATTTTTGTTTTCATGGGCTTGGTCATGGTCATCGCTCAAGGCTGGCTCGGGCGCAAATACGTGCCCCGCTGGGGTGAGCGTCCTTCTGCCGTCCTCGGCCTCGTCTGTGGCATGGCGGGCTTTTTGATTTTGGCCTTTGCGACCCGGCTGCGGTATTTTTATCCCGGGCTCGCGGTGTTTGCCGTCAGTGCCGGGCTTACCTCCGTGTGTCTGCCCGCCTTGGTGTCGCTCTACAGCGGGGCGACGACCCAGGGCCGCCACATCGGCTCGGCGCGCGCGGCCCAGGCGCTCGGGCGCGCGATTGGCCCCTTGTTTTCCGCGGTTATCTATTTCTGGGCCGGGGCGAAAATTTCCTACGCCGCGGGCGCGTTGGCGTTGTTAATCCCTGTCTGGCTGGCCCTCAAGCTTCCTGCGCCGAATAAAGGCCCGGCGGCAACCGCGGTTTAGTGCCGGCGGCGCGGGCCGTAGCTGCGCATCGGCGCATTGCGGGTGACGGCCGCGTTGCGCAGGCGGTAGGTAATGCGCGCCTTGTTCAGGTCATACGGGCTCATCTCCATCTTCACCATGTCGCCCACCGTTATCTTGATGAAATTCTTGCGGAGCTTGCCCGAGATATGCGCCAGCACCAGGTGCCCGTTGGGCAGTTCGACGCGGAACATCGTGCCCGGAAGCACGGTGGTGATTTTGCCTTCGACTTCGATGGCGTCTTGCGAATTATCGGACATGCAGGAGGATGGGGGAGAAGCAGAGCAACAGGTCTTTCAAAGATGCCTGCCCGCCCCCGGCCCCGTCAAGCAGGAATTGACCGCCGTGGATAATCGTGCTCTATGGCCGCATGAGCGAACGACCGTATCCGGCGCGCATCTGCCCCTTTGAAAAACTTCACCCCTCGCTGCTCACGCGCGATGACGAGTTTTTCATGAAGTTGGCCTACAACCAGGCCATCGAGGCCTGGCGCGTGGATGAGACGCCCATTGGCGCCGTCATCGAAATCGGCGGCGAAATCATCGCCCAGGCCCACAACCTCGTCGAAAATTCCGGCGACCCCACCGCCCACGCCGAAATCCTCGCGCTCACCCAGGCCGCCAAAGCCATTGGCGACTGGCGGCTCAATGGCGCGCGCCTGTTCGTCACCAAGGAACCCTGCCCGATGTGCGCCGGCGCGTCCGTCATGGCACGGCTGAGTGAAGTCATCTACGGCGTGCCCGACGCGAAGATGGGCTGCCTCGGCGGCGCAACGTCCGTCCACGAACTCCCCAAGCTCAACCATCATCTCAAAGTCCGCGGCGGCGTCCTCGCCCCCGAATGTCACGCCCTCCTTAAGGCCTATTTCCAGGAAAAACGCGAAGAGGACTAGTTGCTAAGAATTTGCCGGGCCTAGTCGCCCCGTTTGAAGGCGTATGAAAGTGCGCCGCCCAGCCCCATCATGATCGCAACAAAAATGGAGCTGAACACCCATTGCCAAAAACTGATGCCGGCTATTTCGATGTTCATCAACCCTATCAGCCAGACGCCCAGCGCCACAAAGGCCAGATGGTTCCAACGCTTGCCTACGGCCAGGCAGCCGCTGATGGTGAACCCCACCGTGCCGAGCGACATGTTCGAGATGGCCACCGCCGCCATGGTCCGTGGCGTTCGGCCCCCGCCGGCAAAGCCGATCACAAACCCGCCAATAAACGTCAGCAGGAAAATAATCGCCACATCCCGGATGATCGGGCCCAGCCGCGGGCGTAAGCCGGCGGTCGTTGGCTCAAGCAATGGCGGTGGGGGTCTCGTCGTCCATCACGCGGCAAATACAAGCACGCGGATTCGTTGTTTGCCAGCCTCAATTTTTCTCTTGAAGCAATACAGTCTAACCTTTGCGTCACACCGAAACCATGGCGGATTAAAACTTCAACCGGCAACTATGCCGCAAACGCTGTTCATGCGTCAGTTGCGGTGGGCTCGTTAATCGCGTCGGCGGGCCAAGTTTCTCCAGTTGTTTCGCCGCGGCTTCC
>JABDGR010000060.1:0-5109 GCA_013285985.1 Verrucomicrobiota bacterium | reverse complement strand
GCTTCCTTCAATGTCCGCCAGCGTTCCCACTCATAATCCGGCGCGTGGATGACGTGGTTGAGCACGCTGCGCCATTCGAGGTACGCGCGTTCAATATCTCCCGGCCGCAGGGTTTCGTTAATAAAATGTTGCAGCGCATCCGGGTTCGCCCGCACGCGCTGGATGACTTCCGCCGCGCCTTCGCCGTATTCCATCGGCACGCCCCGGTCCAAATATCCCGGGCAGGTCATGCCCTGGTAAGTCAGCCGGCACAGGCTGCCCAATTTGCCGCGTGCATGGTCCATCGCCTCGAAGCGATGTCCCGCGCGCAGGTTGGCCAGGTCACGCGCGATTTCCGCCACGTCATACTTTTCATCCTCCAGCGCCGCGGCGATGACCAGCCCTTCGCCGTGGTTGAAAAAGCTGAAAATAATTCCCCGGCGCGTCGGGTGGGCGCGCGCATCAATCAAGCCGAGGCGGTACCAGGTTTCCGCAATGCCCGCTTCGGTAATTGTATCTTTCAACCCGGCCAGTTCGGCAAAATCCACCGGCGCGATTTCGATTTCCCGCCGCGGCGGGTTCAGCAGCGCCTTGCCCAGCGAATCCACCCGCGCAAAGACCGACGCCTGCGAATAATCCAGCCGCGCACTGATGAGGCCGTTGTTCTCAATGATTTCCACGGGCCGCCCTCCGCTCGTGAATTGCGGCAGAATCGGCAACAGTTCTTTTTCAAACGATTCCAGGCTCCAATGCCGCGGCGGGGGTTGCGACTTCGGCCGCGTCTGCCGCCAATGATGGCACAAGCTTTTATGCACCCATTTTACCAAAGTGACTTTCGCCTTGCCCGTTTCCTTCGGAAAAACCGCCAGCGCCACCTGCCGCCCGTATGACGAATTTTCCCCGCGCAGTTTGCAAAGGTTCCCCAGCTTGACCCCCGCCAGCGCCTGCGGAAACTTCAATGCCGGCATCCACACGCCTTCCTCGTAAGCCAGCGCGTCACCCAGCTTCACTTTCACCGGCGGCCGGCGGCGTTCCCATTGTCCGGCGGAGTTGAGCATCTCCTCAATCTTTTGCGCCGAGGAATTTTCCAAGGACTTGCCGTTGGCCTTCGCCGGGGCAAATGTGGAGGTCACCGTCGGCGGCGTGCGTAAAAATTTTTCAATTCCCAGTTCAGGGGTATGCTCGGTGAACAAACGCTTCGCCAGGCTCGCCGCAGCCAGCGCGGGCGACTCGCCATTCTTCACCGCCTGCTGCATCAGGGTGATGAAACTCGGCCAGTCCAATGGATTGGCCCGCTTGAGCAGCAATGGCCGCGCTTCGTGCAGGCGCGGCTTGGCCGGGGCGACGAGCACGTAGCCTTTTTCATCCAGTCCGCGTCGTCCCGCCCGGCCGAACATTTGCAGAAGCTCGTCGGGCCGCACCAGCCGTGGGCCTCCCGCCGCCACATATTCGCGGTCCGTGACGAGCACGGATTTCATCGAAAAATTAATTCCCGCCGCGAGTCCGGTCGTCGCCACCACCACGCGCAACTGCCCGGCCTTCGCCAGTGGTTCGACCAGCCCCGCGCGCTGCTGGTAATTTAGCCCGCTGTGGTGAAAGGCGATGCGGTGGCGCAGCAATTTCCCCAACCGGTCGGAGGACAACGCTTTTTGTTCCGGGGTGAGCGTAAGAAAATCATCCAGCGGCAGCGCCGCGGCCAATTTTCCCGCCAGTTCTTCCGCCGCGCGTCGGCGCGGGGCAAAAACCAGAATCGGTCCGAGGTCCGCCATCAACGCGCGCGCAATCAACCGCGGCCAAAAGCCATGCACCCCCGCCGGCACGCGGTCGGGCAGCGCTTCCAATTCAATCTCCTCCTGCGGCACCGGCCGCTCGGTGTGGCTGACGAGCACCGCGTCGCGCCCGTTGGCGCGCAGCCACTGCACCGCTTTTTCCGGGTTGCCGACACTTCCGCTCAGCAACAGCAACTGCGTCGAGCGCGCCGCCAGTGCGATGATCAACTCGTAATTCACTCCGCGCACGGGGTCGCCGAGCATCTGGTATTCATCCACAATCAACAAATCCGGCCCTTCGCCGCGCAGAAAACGGCCCTTCTGCGTTTCGAGTGTCGCAACAACCACCGGTGCGTCAAGGTTGTCCGCCACATCACCCGTCGCGATGCCGACGTTCCAGCCCAGCGCCCGCCATTCATAAAGCTTGTCGTTGGCCAGCGCGCGCGTCGGCACCGTAAAGATGGCCTGCTTGCGCGCGTTCGCCTGGGCCAGCAGTTCAAAAATATACGTCTTGCCCGCTCCGGTGGGCGCGTGCACCACCACGTCTCGCCCGGCTTGCAGGTGCCGGAGGGCCTCCTGCTGCCACAGGTCGGGAATTTTCAAGGCAATGTCGAGGCCTTCCACAAATAACGCGACGCCACCATTATCCCGCGCGCAAAACGCCGCAAGGCAAAACACCGTCGCGGCTGACATTTCTTTGACAAGTCCCGGGAGTGGCGGACTTGCCTGTTCGTGCCAAATAGGTGACAATACCTAGGGGCAGTCCGGCCCCGATTCTCCCCGTGAAACGGTACCTCGTCATCGTTTATTGGCTGTTGCTGATGGTTTCCACCCTGTCCATCGGCGCGGTGGCCTTTTACCTCCTGCAGCGCGAGAGCGACCGCCTGCACCAGGTCGCCGCCGAGGCGGTCGTCAACACCGGCAAGACGATGAAATCAAATTGTGAACTCCTCGTGGACGACCTCAAAACCAATTCGATGAATGCCCTGGCCAGCCTGTCCGATGACGGCCCCATCAATATGTTGAATTGGAAGGACAACAACCAGTACGCCCGCACGGTGTTTTTATATGTGCCGAATTACGGTCTCGCCCTCCCGCGGCCGCGCAGCAAGGAGCGCGAGGCGCTCGAGCCCTTTTTGCACAAGCCCAGCGGCGGCTGGGTCTGGGATGCGGACGACGTCCATCAGGCCCGCCTCACAATTACCGGCAACTCCTTCCACATCCAGTCCGTCCCGGTTGCCTCCGGGCAGAATAATGACGCGTCGCCGGACAATAATTCGCAAATGAAGCTCGACCGGCAGCAAATTCGCGAGGTGAGCAAAAACAGTCTGGCTGCCAACGGCGTGGCGGCCAGCAACGATCTAAACGGAGCGCAGAACTCCACCGCCATCCCGGTGAACAAAACCGGCAGCGCCCTCAGTAGCGCTCCCGACGCCATGCCCATTGGCGCCGCCGCGGCTGAGGCGGTTCCCAGTCTTGGCCTGCCGGCTGATCCGCAAACCAACCCTGCGGACTCCCGGCTCAACCAATTGGCCAACGGAGTTGTCGTCACCCAGGTCGAAGGCAACTTTATCGTGAACAGCACCATGACCCCCAGCGATGTCCAGCTGGTCATCAAGCAGCGGTCGTTTGAGTTAATCACCCAAAATCAGTCGGGCCAGTCCGGCAAACCCGATAGAGGTTGGGTGCAAATTGGCCCGCCGGAGGATTCGCGCTGGCTGGGCTGGATGCGCCCTGTGCCCGGCGGCCGCGTGCGCGGCATGGTCTTGAGCTGGGCCTCGCTGACCCAGCCGCTGGCCAACGCCCTCCACGTGCCGATTATTTCCTCCGCCGGTTATATCTTGCGCAATCCCGCCGGGCAGGCCGTGGCCGCGCATTTCGCCAATGGCAAGATGGTCGTCGGCGGCTCGGGCAATTCACCGGTGGACGACCCCAACCTCAAACCCATCCTCGCCCCCTTTAGCCGCCTGCCCCTCGACCCTGACTCCATGCCCGGCTGGACCCTCGAAGCCTACTTCGACCCTTCCGCCACGTTGACGAGCTTCATGGCCGTCAACACCGTCCTCGTCACCATCCTTGTCATCTCCGTGCTGGTTGGCGGCACGCTCCTGCTGCGCGAAGCCCGCCGCGAAGCCTTCGAGGCCGCCCGCAAGACGAACTTTGTCTCCAACGTCTCCCACGAACTCAAGACGCCCCTCACCACCATCCGCATGTATGCCGAGCTCCTCGGCGAAGGCCGCGTGCGCGACCAAGCCAAGCAGCACAGCTACCTTTCCACCATCATTGGCGAAAGCCAGCGCCTCACCCGCCTCGTCAACAACGTCCTTGATTTCAGCCGCCTCGAGCAGGGCCGCAAACAATACCATCCCGACGATATCGCCCTCGCCCCCGTCATCCAGAGCATCCTCGAGGCCCAGCGCCCGCGCCTCGACGAAGCCGGCCTCGCTGTGGAAACCGATTTCCCGCCCGAAGGCGAAGTCCGCGTCCGCTCGGACCGCGACGCCCTGGAGCAGGTCCTCATCAACCTCATCGACAACGCCATGAAATACGCCGCCGCCGGTCGGTGGCTCGGCATCCGCGTCCGCGCCGACGGCCCGCTGGCCCGCATCACCGTCAGCGACCGCGGCCCCGGCGTCCCCGCCGTCCACCAGGAGCGCATTTTCGAAATGTTCCACCGCGTGGACGACTCCATCACCTCCAAGCTCCCCGGCGCCGGCCTCGGCCTCAGCATCGCCCGCCACCTCCTCCGCGACCAGGAAGGCGACCTCCGCTACGAACCCAACTCCCCCCACGGCGCCTCCTTCGTCGCCACCCTTCCGCTCGCCACTGCCATTCCCGCAGCGCCAGTTTCTTGAACGTCACTTCGGCTGGATTTCCTTTGCGCCGTCAAATTCAAGATTCCGCGAGCCGGAGGGGTTAAGGTAAACTCCAATTCCAAAAAACGTGGGTGGAGGCTGAAAATCAGCCTGTAAATCAATGGTTATTCGGCCGTATTTGCCATCGGCAGATTTGTAATAATAGGTTTTTTTGGCTGAGTCGGTGTAATTTTTAGGATCAGAATCCGTGCTGATGGTGACGATTTGCTGATAACCATGATCTGGCGCTTCGTAGGGGTAAAGGTCATGCATTTCAATGAGACCACCACCGGGAACTTCCAATGTCAGAGTCCATTCAAACGGCCTTCCGCGAACGATTTGAACTGGATTACGTAAGAACGTAATTATTATGTCACCATTGCTAGCAATAGTTTTTCCTGCCTGTAAGTTGACGTTCGTCGGTGACCCGTCACACGGAAGTTTGGCAATGAAACTTTGATGCACCATCGGCTCAGCACCTTTCAGCTTCCACATAGTAAAGACCA
>JABDGR010000059.1 GCA_013285985.1 Verrucomicrobiota bacterium | reverse complement strand
TCGCGGACGATGGCTCGGGACCAAAGACACGCGAGCTTATCGAAAAATGGGCGAAGCAGGCGCCATTTCCCATCAAGCACGTGTGGCATGAGGATATGGGCTTCCGCAAGACGCGCATTTTGAACATCGCCATCACCAAGACCGAGGGCGATTACGTCGTGTTCCTCGACGGCGATTGTCTGCCGGGAAGAAATTTTGTCGCCGACCACATTGCCCTGGCCGAGCGCGGGACATTTGTGCAGGGTCGCCGGGCATTTGTGGAGGAAAAGAAAGTGGCAAACTTGCTGGCGGGCCGCACCACAGTGCTGAAGCTGTCGTTGACCGGCCATGTCTCCGGGCTATTCAAGGCCATCCGCTGGCCCATGCCCATCATCAAGCGCAATCAGGAACAACGCGGGCTGATTGGGTGCAACCTCGCCATCTGGCGCGAGGACTTGTTCGCAGTGAATGGTTTTGACGAGGCCTACGAAGGCTGGGGCATCGGCGAAGACAGCGATTTGTGCTCGCGGCTCTATCACCTGGGCCTCCAGCGAAAATTTGTCTATGGCCGCGCGCTGGTGTTCCACCTCAATCATCCGCAGCTGGATAAAAAACATGTCCCGGAAAGTTTGCGGCGACTGGAGGAAACCATTCGAACGAAAAAAATCCGCTGTGAAAATGGCCTGAACACCCATCAGTCATGAGCCTGCTGGATTTGGATTTATCGCGGGTGCGCGCAGTGACGTTTGACGCCGGGGACACGTTGCTCGCGCCAACACCCAGCGTGGGAAAAATTTATGCGGAAGTTTTGGCGGGTAACGGCGTCTCCCTCGAACCGAAAATTCTCAACGAGCGCTTTCGTGAAGTATTCAAGACAGCAGTGAAAGCACGGCCGCGCGGAGTGGTGAATGAGGAAACGGAAATGAATTTTTGGCGGGAAGTGGTGCGGAAGTGTGTGACGCCGGAGTGTCCGGGAAATTTGGTTGGTAAAGTATTCGCACAGCTATGGGAAGAATTCGCTTTGGAAAAGCGATGGCTGGCACTGCCGGGGGTGCAGGAAACACTGACCGTGCTGGCGGCGCGGCGACGCGTGCGGCTGGCGGTGCTCTCGAATTGGGATTCGCGTCTGCACCGCATCCTCGACGGGCTCGATTTGCGGCGGAATTTCTCCGCGGTGTTCATTTCGAGCGAAATTGGGGCCGAGAAGCCGGACGCGCGGGCATTCCGCGCGACGGAAAAGGGGCTGGGGTTGCCGGCGGAGGCATGCTTGCACGTGGGCGACAATTATGCGCATGATTACGCCGCCGCGCGCGCCGCCGGCTGGCAGGCGATATTACTCTCCTCCACCCCGCCCGCGTCCGACCCCGCCGCGGTTTGCGTCAAATGCCTCGATGAGTTAATCAAACTGCCCCTTTAAACATTTCTCCCGTCATGGAATACTCCCGCCGCACCAACAACCTCATCGCCACACTGCGCGGGCTGCCGGAGGACCACAGTGAATCGAAGCTGCGCCCAGCGTTTTCGCTGGGAGCGCTGATTGAGGTGCTCGAGCAACGATACAAAATCGGCGAGGAGAAAATCGAAGACGTGATTGCAAAACACTGGAGCGAGGTGATCGGGGAGAAAAACGCCCACAAGTGCAGCCCGCAAAAAGTGGTCAGCGGCGCGATTCTACTTATTCAAGTGGCCAACCCGATGCTGCGCTCGGATCTCGAATTCGAGAAACAGAAGATCCTCGACCGCATCCACCGACTGCCCGGGTGCGGCGTCATCAAGGCGCTCAACTTCCGGGCGAGTTGAGTTATTCACAAATCGGGTTCACTTATTCGCTTGCCAGCGAATAAGTCGCGTCAATCATTTCGTCGTATGGCGCGGCGCAATAAGCATAAAAAATCACTGTCAAAGCCGATGGCTATTCAAACGGTTGCCGATATCGAGGTGCGCCCAACTGCTCCGCGTCTGTCATTACGGATTAGGGTCTTGGTCGCGTTCGTTTGTCTCAGTGTTGGTGGAGCAGCAACTTATTTGCTACACAATACCAAAGCCACTGAACCGCCGGATTCCAAGACACCAGCCGCAGTTGAAACGGCTGCTATCCCGATTCACCAAACACCGAACGTTCAGACACCTTTTAAACAACCCGCCTCCCTTGAAGAGTTGTTAGCCGTCCAGACCGCTAATCTGGGCAAAGTAGACTTGGCGCTGATGAATCTATTGTGCGCTGAAGGGCTGCCCGGGTCCGAAGGTTTAAGCATCTCCCAATACCTCGCCACTCTCGATGAATGGACCGGGAAAATTAAGATGAACATAGACCACTATTATGAAGATTTTTTGCGCGACCCTCAGAGATCGCATACAGTAGCCGAATATCGGATGATGATGATTATGAACGTGCTAGGCCCTAAAGGCTATGGCATTCACTACGACGAGACTCTTGCGACCGCCGAATACGGGGCTGATCCCGCCAAAGAAAAATCCATATCCGGCACTCCAACTGGTAAATTGGGAGCAGACTCTTATGCACAGTCGGACCTATACTTCATCAATGGATTACTCGGCTCGAAACATTCCGGAACCTGTAGCTCGCTGCCTATTCTGGTCGCAGTTGTAGCGCAACGGCTGGGTTACCCTGTGACGCTCGTCACCGCCTTCAGGCATATGTTCGTCCGCTGGGACGATGGAAAAGAGCGGTTCAACATCGAGACCACGGTCACCGGCGGTTTGCAGGTTGTTTCTGATTACGAATACCGCCAGTGGCCAAAACCGCTGACAGGGGAAATGATTGCGGCAGAAGGCTATCTTCAATCCCAATCTCCCGCACAATTATTGGCCAATTTCCTTTACGACCGAATTGCCTGTCTCCTGGCCAATGGGCAAACCAAAGAAGCGGAAAAACTCCGCCAAAAATGCCTTGAATTGGTTCCTTCATCCATCAAATATCGCAAATTACCTGACCTGTCCAATCCATGAAAACGCTCAAAAATACTTTGTTGCTAGTAGTGGTCTGGAGCATGGCAGTTCCCTCTGGTTTGGCTACGCGTTATGTGGGTTCCAAAGCCCGCTCCTCCATGGCTCCAGTGTCTTTAGCCGATGGGCCAAACTTGTACGCTTATGTTGAACAGAATCCCTGGACGCAATTTGATCCCGAGGGGTTACAGATTAGCGACGCACCGGGTTCATTGCCCCCGGCAGGGCCAGGTTATCATTGGGAAGCACAGGGAAACAGAGATGGTGTCCCGTTGAACCCAAGACGGGTAAAAGATTCAGTACAGCCACTTTCACCGCGCACAAGCGGCGTTATCGGTGCGGTTGGTAGCGGTCTCGAGATGATAGGAGGCGCAGCCACCGCAGAATCAGGAGTAGGAATAGCAGGAATCGTGCATGGCGGCGATAACTTTTGGGCGGACCTCCGCCAAATAGCCACCGGCCAACCGACAAAATCAGTGACAGAGAAAACCATTACGGCAGTCACCGGTTCGCCCGGAGAGGGAGCCATTGTAAATAATTTGGTTGGCGTCGGTTTGACTGGGGCATCGGGCATAGTAGGAGCAACCAGCAATACTGACGCGATTGTCGATCAGGTCTCGCAAATGAACCGAGACGCACAGGTCACGACAGCCGAGTTGAAACCGAGCGCGCCCGCGACAAATTCCCCATCTATTCACCCGAGCGAAGTTGTAGGGAAAACACCGGCTGAAATAGATGCTTTGGCAAAACAAAAAGGGCTGATCTCAAAAGGCCCTGATCCAGCACAAGGAAAGGGTTCTTATATTGACCCTGTAACTGGCAAGCAAAGGATTCTTTCCCATCCTGGCGAGGACCCTCCTACTGCCCACGTTAACGATCCACAGGGCAACCGGCTTAATCCCCAAGGCAATCAGGTTCCAAAAGATTCGCCAGATGCTCATTTGCCAATGTCCACCGGTCAATAATGAATTTATGAACTGTTTAAAAAAATTACACGACGCAATATTGACTGAAGTTCATCTTCGATGGGAGCAAGGAGAACTTCGGCTGTGGCTTAGACCATCACAGATCTATACGACAACTCCAACTATTTGTCTTTTCGCCAATGGACTTACAGATTTTACTTACCCTAGAAAATTTCCCTGGGGTGAGAGCGTGTCCGTTAATTCTTTCACGGTAAAAATCGGCCAGGGAAATACCCTGATCGCAATAGAAATGCAAAGCGGTGATGTTATCGAAATTACATGTAAACAATTTAATTTTGAACCACCACTTGAAAAAATGACTCCCCCTGCAAGTGTCTGGTCAGGCGCTGTTCAAAAATAGGATCTACGCATTCATAGGCGGCGTCATCAAGGCGCTGAACTTCCGGGCGAGTTGAGTTATTCACAAAAACGGCTTGCCACGGGCGGGCGGTTCCGTTTTATTGCTCCTCTGCGTTAGAGTCGGCGGCCCACCCTGCAAAGGATGCCGCCCATTCCACGGCCCCCGGGCCAGGTGCTTTTAACCCAATATTTTGAAGCGCTTGGTCTGGCCCAACGGCGGTTTCGGCGAGGAGCTGAGACCACGGTTCTGACAGATCGGAACCCCAGTTGGCTGTGACAGATACATCAAAATCATGTCTGAAGTCGTTAATAAAGAAGAAGTTATCAGTAACTTCCGCATCCACGAAAAGGACACTGGTTCCTGCGAAGTGCAAATCGCGCTTCTGACCGCCCGCATCACGCACTTAACTGAGCACTTGCGGGGCCATCGCAAGGATTTTCACAGCCGCCGCGGCCTGCTGCAAATGACGAGCAAGCGCCGCAAACTGCTGAATTATCTGAAGAAACACAACCTGGTGAAGTACACCGAACTGCTCCAGAAGTTGAACCTGCGCAAGTAGCGCTGGCCAAAAAATCGTCCCAGGCCCTGCCTGGTTTACCACTGTGCTAGCCGGCTGCCCGCCCCTATTCGTTCCGGAAAGAACCCTTTCCGTCGCCGCCGCATTCCGCGGTTTTGGGCCAGGCCGGCGCGCCATTTCTCCAACAACAAAATACACTCCGCGCGCAATCGTGCGCGCACTTATCCATGAAACAACAATACTCCGTCGAGGTCGAAGGCCTCGGCATCACAATCGCCTCGGGCAGCATTGCCCGGCAGGCTAACGGCGCCGTCACCATCCAAAAGGGTGAAACGACCGTCCTCATCACGGCCACCGCCGCCAACCACCTCCGTCCTGACCAGGACTTCTTCCCGCTGACCGTTGACTACCGCGACAAGTTTGCCGCGGCCGGCCGCTTTCCCGGCGGTTACTTCAAGCGCGAAGGGCGCCCAAGCGAAAAGGAAATCCTGACCTGCCGCCTGTGCGACCGCCCGCTGCGTCCGCTGTTCCCGGCGGGCTTTATCAACGAGGTGCAGGTGCTCGGCACGCTGCTCTCGACCGACTTGATGAATGAGCCGGACATCCTGATGGTCAACGGCGCGTCCGCCGCGGTCCACCTCTCCGACATTCCGTGGAATGGGCCGATTGGCTGCGTGCGCGTCGGCGAAATCAACGGCCAGTTCGTCGTCAACCCGACGAATGAGGAGCAATTTGAATCGCGCCTGGACCTCATCTACGTCGGCAACGAGCGCGACATGATGATGATTGAAGGCAGCGGCGACCAGATTCCTGAGGCGCGCTTCTTCGAGGCGCTCGACTTCGCCCATGCCCAGGTGCAAAAAATCATCGCGGCGATCAAGCAATTGCACTCGCAATGCGGCAAGGCCAAGCGCGAGTTCAAGCTGCAACAGCCCGATCCAAAAGTTTTGGAAATGTGCGTGCAACTGGCCGGCGAAAAACTGGCCAAAGCCGTCTTCCAGGATAAGAAGCAGGACCGTGAAAAAGCGGTCGATGCCCTGAAAGACGAGACGGCCAAGGCCGTTGAAGCCAAGCTGGGGGCCGCTTACGACAAAAATGACGTGCGCCTGTCCTTTGAAATCCTGCAGGAAAAGGTTTACCGCGAGAACATCCTCAAGTCCGGCAAGCGCGTGGACGGCCGCGGGCCGAATGACCTGCGGGCCATCTCGTGCGAAGTGGGCGTGCTGCCCCGCGTGCATGGCTCGGCGCTCTTCCAGCGCGGCGAGACCCAGGGGCTGGTCATCACCACCCTCGGCACCAGCAAGGATGCCCAGGAACTGGACGGCGTCACGGGCGGTGCGCGCTCGAAGTCGTTTATTCTGCATTATAACTTCCCGCCGTCGTCGGTGGGTGAAACGGGCCGCACCGGCTCGCCCGGGCGCCGCGAAATCGGCCACGGCGCGCTCGCAGAGCGTTCCCTGTTGCCCATCATCCCGGCGGAGGATGAATTCCCCTACTCTGTGCGCCTCGTCTCAGAAATCATGGAGTCGAACGGTTCGACCTCGATGGCTTCGGTGTGCGGCGGCTGCCTTGCCCTCATGGACGCCGGCGTGCCGATTATCGCGCCAGTCGCGGGCATTTCCGTCGGCCTGGTGTCGAAGGAAGCCAACGGCAAAATCGCCGAATACCGCATCCTCACCGACATCATCGGCGCGGAAGACCACTTCGGCGACATGGACTTCAAGGTCTGTGGCACGCGCGAAGGCATCACGGGCTTCCAGCTCGACCTGAAGATTCACGGGCTGCCGCTGGCGATTGCCAAGGAAGCCATGCTCCAGAACAAGGAGGCGCGCCTCAAAATTCTCGACATCATGCTGGCCGCGCAAAACGGCCCGCGTCCGGAACTGCGCGACACCGCGCCGCGCATCGTCTCGGTGATGATTGACCCGGAAAAAATCGGGATGCTCATCGGCCCCGGCGGCAAGAACATCAAGCGCATCGTGGAAGTCTCCGGCGCGCAGATTGACATCGCCGAGGACAACTCAGGCCGCGTGAACATCTTCTCCAACAACCAGGAGTCGCTGGCGCGCGCCAAGGCGGAGATTGACGCCATCACCGCGGACATCGAACTGGGCAAGACGTACAAGGGCATCGTGCGCTCGATCAAGGAATTCGGCGCCTTCGTCGAATGTCTGCCGGGCAAGGAAGGCCTCGTCCACGTTTCCGAGCTGGCGGACTTCCGCGTCAACCGCGTGGAGGACGTTTGCAAGCTGGGTGACGAAATGCTCGTCAAGTGCATCGGCATTGACGACAAGGGCAAGTGCCGCTTGTCGCGCCGGGCCGCCATCATGGAGCAACAGGGCATCCCCTACACCCCGACCGAGAAACCGCCATCCCGCGACCGCGGCGGGCGTGGCGGCGACCGTTTTGGCCCACCCCGTGGCGGCGACCGCTACGGTGGCGGACGCGGCGGCGACCGGCCGGAGCGTGGACACGACCGTGGCCCGCGTGACTTTGATCGCGGTCCCCGTGATCACGGCGGCGAACACGGCCATGACCGTGGCGGCGACCGGCCCAACGGTGGCGAGCGCCATGGTTCGCCGGAACCGGTGCCCACCGACGGCAACAACGGATAAACCGAACTCTTCCCCTCAACACCCCCGGAACCCCGGGGGTGTTTTTTTGCCCTGCACCGACGCCAGTGACAGCGAGAGACGGACGCCCGGAACGGAAATTTGTAGTATTTCCCAGCCCGGCGGCGTCATTAGTATAAAACCATCATGGATGATCGCGAATTGCTGCAGGAATACGTCGCGCGCCAATCCGAGCAGGCTTTTGCCGAATTGGTGGCGCGGCACCTTCCCATCGTCCTCGCCACGGCGCGGCGGCGGCTGCGTGAACCGCAAGCGGCGGCAGACGTGGCGCAGACGGTATTTATCCAACTCGCGCGCAAGGCGTGGACCATCCGGCAAGGCCAGTCTTTGTCCGGCTGGCTTTACCGGGCCACGCAACACGCTGCGCTGGATGCCTTGCGCAAGGAGCAACGCCGGCAACAACGGGAAACCACCGCCATGAAATTCGCCGAAACCCATGTTGCCACAGACACCGCGTGGGAACAACTCGCCCCATTGGTGGACGAAGCCATGCAGCAGCTCAAGCGCGGCG
>JABDGR010000058.1 GCA_013285985.1 Verrucomicrobiota bacterium | reverse complement strand
TATAATTTGAAAGTTGTTGATTTCGAAACGCAAATGGCCAATATAACAATTACTCTGACGCAAAATGCCAAGGAAAACGCGACAAAAGTACAAGACGATCTGAATTCAAAAGTCGCTGAATTTGAAAATCAGGTTTCTGATAACAGGACTTGTAAACCGTGATGTTAAGCTCGACAGAATAAACGCAGATATAGACAAGACCCCTATCAATATTATTGAAGCTCATTTTTTGGATTTGGCACTACCGTCCGACCAACCAAGTATGCTCGCCGCTATATGGGATTCTAACCGCTTTACGAAATTTGAAAAATTGAGTTTTATGTATGATGTCATTAAGCAAGACTTTAGCATAAAAGGACTAGCCATGGCTTGTAATTTAATGGACCGAGACGCAAAGATTCAAAAAAACATTATTGCCTATAATGAGTATTTAACTTGGTGGGAAAAAAATTCCCAACAGTATCCCAACGAAAACACACCAACCTCTAGCGACTCAAAAGATAGCCTAACGCCCTAACGGGCATATCCTTACGCCACGACGGCTTCGCGCATGGGGCGGGTGGAGACGGGCGGGAGGGGTTTCTTTTCGCGTTTCAGGTCGGTGATTTCTTCGCGAACGAGAGTGCTGAGCTGCTTAAAAACGGCTTCTTCTTTTGCGCCGTGGCAGACGCCGCCCCAAGGAAACAAATCCGGGCAATGGCCGACGTAGCACTGGTCTTCATCGCTCCAGCGGACAAATTTCAGATATTGGTCGGCGGGGTGCATTGGCTGGTAATTTACAGCAATTCCTTGAATTGCTCGACGGTAAAGCCGGCGTCACGAACGATGGCCGCCATGGTGTAGGCATCCACCGGGTTGTTGCGCGGGACGACGACCTTGAGCGGGCCTTTGGAGAGAAAGATGTGCTTGCCATGCCGGTCAATTTTGAACCCAGCCCGTTCGAGCGCGCGGACCGCCCGCAGATGGTTCACGCCGGGGAGCTTCGGCATGGCTCAGACCGTTACAAGTTCCATTTCGCGGATTTCGCAGCGCAACTTCGGCTGGCCGTAAAGTTCGAGGTAACCCTGGATGGCATCGCCGATATTGGCTAGGGCTTCATCAACTGTCGCACCTTGCGAATGGCAACCGGGCAGGGCAGGGCAACTTACGGAAACACCTTCCGAGTGTTCCAGCAGGGTCACTTGGAACTTCTTTTTCATGCAATGAACGTATCACGGGATGGGGTTTAGGTCAAGCCCCCTACGGCGCGCTGAGGGCAGCGCGCCCTACCCCGGGAGAGATTTGCCTTCGGAGAGATTTTTATACCACGTCAACGCCAGTAGCGGCCACGCCCATTGGTAGGACGTGTATTTCAAATAAAAGATTCGCGGAAAGCCGGTGCCGGTGAACCAGGGATAGTGCCAGGAGCCGTCGGATTGTTGCTCGCGCAGGAGGTAGGCGATGCCGTTTTCAATTGAGGGGCGCTTGAGCGAGGAGTCAGGAGACAGGAGTGAGGAGTCAGGAACGGCACAGGCGAGAAGACCCAAGAGCGCCCAAGCAGTCTGCGAAGCAGTTGATGGGGCGGGGCTGCGGCCAGCGGACGGGACGACAGCAGGAGAGCCGAACGACAAGTGTGTCGTTCCTCCCGACGCGGGCGCAGCAAGCTGCGCCCCTACAAGATTTCCATATTTAGGAAGTTCGCCGGAGGGGCCAACGGGGGTGACGGCGAAGAAGGGGGCGCCGCCACCGCGGGTTTTGTCGTCGTGGTAGGTCCAACAGGTTTCGCCCCAGCCGCCGTCGGCGTTCTGGACGCTTTCCAACCACGCGCGCGCGCGGAGGACGCGGGGTTGGGACATGTCCTCGCCAATCAAGGCGAGGCCGCGGAGGACGTGCGAAGTGCCGTAAATATAATTCACGCCCCAGCGGCCGAACCACGAGCCGTCGGCCTCCTGCGTGCGCCAGACGAAGGCGAGCGCGCGCTGGACGACGGGGTCGGCGCGGGTGTAGCCCATTTTCGCCAACGTCTCGAGGGCGCGGCCGGTGATGTCGCTGCACGGGGGGTCGAGAATGGCATTGTGGTCGGCAAAGGGGACTTGCTCGAGCCAGGGGGTCGTAAGATCGCGGTCGAACGCGGCGAAGCCGCCTTCCTGACACTGGAAGGCGCGGCACCAGGCCATGGCGCGCGTGAGGGACGCGGCGCGGCGGGGCTCGTCACTCGCTTTAAGCAAACGCAGGGCGAGGACGACCTGAAAGGTGTCGTCCACGTCGGGATAAAAATCGTTGTTGAACTCGAAGGCCCAGCCGGCGGCCTCGGGGAAGGAAACGGTCTCGGCCCAGTCGCCCTTGATTTTGATTTCGCGGTCGAGGAGCCAGTCGGCGGTTTTTTTCATGCGCGGGTCGGCGGCGGGGACGCCGGAATCGACGAGGCATTGGGCGATGATGGCGGTGTCCCACACGGGGGAATAGCACGGGGCGACGCGGAGGTCGTCGTCCTCGCCGCGGACGAGGCCGTCGAAATCGCGCTCTTCCTTGATAAACAGCGGGTGGTCCTTGAGGCCGAGGAGATCGAGGGCGATGAGGGTGTTCAACATGCCCGGGAAGATGGCGCCCATGCCGTCCGACCCCGGGCCGATGCGCGCGAGCATCCAATTTTGCGCGGCGAGCAAACCCTTGCGGCGGAGAAAATCGCCGGGGAGGTGGTTCAAGACGCGGCCGAGTTTATCGAGGGCGAGAAATAAATTTCTCCACGTGAAAAGGTCGGGCGAACGCGGGAGGGACCAGTCGCCATGCTGCGAGCCGCCGGGGTAAAGCTCGTCGAGCGAGGGGCAGGCGGGGAGGACGCGGACGGGCTTGAAGTGGTTGATGACGGTGAGGGGGACGACGAGGTTGCGCGTCCACGAGCTCATTTTGTAAATGTGGAAGGGGGCCCAGGTGGGCAGGAGCATCATCTCGGCCGGGATGAGCGGGCAATAGCGCCACGGGAAGAGGCCGCACATGGCGAGGTAGAGCTTGCCGAAGGTGTGGAGCTTGGGAATGCCGCCGAGGGCGAGGGCGCGCTCGCGGGCGCGGAGAAGCTCGGGGCAGTTTTTATCGAGGCCGGTGAGGCGGAGGGCGTGGTAGCCCTTGATGGTGGCGGCGAGCTCGGACGGGCCGCCGGGGAATTGGGGCCAGCCGCCGTCGGGCAACTGGCGGCGGAGAATGTGGGCGCGGCACTTGGCGTTCTGCGCTTTCTCGGGCTTCCCGGCCCAGTGGTAGTAGAGGACGAAGTCGGAGACGACGGTGCTGTCGACAATCAGCTCGCACTCCCAGTAGCCGCGGGGGTCGAAGCGGGAAAAGAGGTAGTCTTGCGCGCGGGCGATGGCAGCGGAAACGTCCATAAAGGCTTGATTCTTAGCGGAGTGGACGCCGGGAGAAAAGAAAATTGAATGCTTCTGTCTTTGCCTTTGGGGGAAATTTGCCGATAAATGGGCTTACCCCATGATTGTTGTCCTGATACCCAGCCATTTTGAAGCAAAAGCGTTCCTGGACGGCATCGCCGAGCCGAAGGAGGCGCACATTGGCGGGGCGGACATCGTGCGCGGGAAAACGGGGACGGTGCCGGTGATGGCGGGGATGATTGGCATGGGGCTGCCGCACGCGCCATTGCGGGCGGAAGCGGTAATCACCGAGGCGAAAGGCGCGGGCCGCGTGCGCGGGGTGATCCTCGCGGGGTTTGCCGGGGCGCTGCAGCCGGGGCTCAAGCGCGGGGATATTTTTGTGACGGCGGGGGCGGAACTTTTGCTGCCGCTGCTGCCGGAGGCGGAGCGGCCGCAGGAGGCGAAACTCGCGACAGTGGAAAAAATCGCCGGGACGGCGGCGGCGAAAAAGGAATTGGGTGAGCGCACGGGCGCGGCGCTATGCGACATGGAGCAGGCGCACGTGGCGGCGGTGGCGAAGAAATTTGGGGTGCCGTTCATCGGCATCCGCATCGTGAGTGACGAGGCGCAGGAGGATTTGCCGTCGGACACGCTGGGGCAGGCGTACGACCAGGAGACGGGGACGTACACGCCGTGGAAACTCGCCGGGCACCTGACGCGGAACCCGTTTAAGACCGTGCCGCTGGCGTCGTTTGTTCGGCTTTTGCCGCCGATTCGCAACCGCATGAGTGACCGGCTCCACACGTGGCTGCGCCTGGCTGGGCCGCGGTTGTTTGTGTAGCGGCGGGGGCCGTGGCGCGGGCGGTGGCCGTAATGGGGTCGCCCTGGGCGTCGGGATTGAAGAAATACTTGGCCGTGCGGGCGAGGCCGCCGACGGAGCCGAACATGTCGTTAACGGCGCTGGCTTCGTAACCGCAGTGAACCATGCAGTCCTTGCAGCGTTCGTCCCAGCCTTTTTGGCCGTAGCGGGACCACTCGGTCGAGTCGATGAGTTCCTTGAAGGACGAGGCAAAGCCGTCGCCGAGGAGGTAACAGGGCTTCTGCCAGCCGAAGACGTTGTACGTCGGGTTGCCCCAGGGGGTGCAATCGTAATCGATTTTGCCGCGGAGGAAGGCGAGGAAGTTGGGCGAGTGGTTGAAGCGCCAGGATTTTTTAGGCGCGCCGAGGATTTGCTCGAAGAGGGACTTGGTACGGTTGCGCTCGAGGAAAATTTCCTGCTCCGGGGCCTTGGCGTAGGGGTAGCCGGGGGAGATCATCATGCTCTCGACGCCGAGGGCGGTCATCTCGTCAAAGAACTGGCGGACGCGCTCGGGCTTGGCGTTGTTGAAGACGGTGGTGTTCGTCGTCACGCGGAAACCGCGGGCGACGGCCTTCTTGATGGCGGCGACGGCGACTTCGTAGGTGCCTTCGCGGCAGACGGACTTGTCGTGCTCGGCCTGGAGGCCGTCCATGTGAATTGAGAAAGTGAGCTGCTTGTGGGGCGTGAAGGAGTCGAGCTTGCGATCGAGGAGAAGCGCGTTGGTGCAAAGGTAAATATAGCGGCCCTGCTTGATGAGGCCGTCAACAATGGCGTTGATTTCCGGGTGGATGAGGGGCTCGCCGCCGGCGATGCTGACGACGGGGGCGCCGCATTCCTCGGCCGCGGCGAGGGCTTGCTCGGCGGAGACGCGCTTCTTGAGAATGTGCTCGGGATACTGGATTTTGCCACAGCCCTCGCACTCGAGATTGCAGCGGAAAAGCGGCTCGAGCATGAGCACGAGCGGGTAGCGCTTGACGCCCCGGAGCTTTTGCCCGAGGACATAGGTCATTACTTTGAAGGCTTGGGAGACGGGAACGGCCATGTTGGGTGGGAATATGCCTTAAATCAACCGGGTGTCAATGGAATAACCCCTAAGTGCTTGCTTATCGGCCACTTGGCGCGGGGCTTAAGCGCGTGATTGCGGGGTAGTGACACTTTCCGTCTCCCCTCAAACCTCTTGCCGCCAGCGGCTAACTCTAGGCCAGCTTGCGACGACGACGCCAGACGGCGATGCCCAAGGCCATCACGCCACCGAGCAGGGCAAACGTCGAAGGCTCGGGGATGGTGGTGAAAGCGGAGAAGCCGGTGCTCGTAGGCACGGACGGCGAACCAAAAAAGTCATCATTCGATGATTGAAAAAACATAAGACCAGCGGTGTTTGAATCGGGTGGTGTGATCCAAGGTGCGCTGCCACCGATACCGACCTGATCGGTATATCTGCCATAGGCCACGCCGAGACCGACATTGTTATCCGCCGATGTAAGCGAGGGGAGCCAGTAGATAGCCAGAGGGTCGCCAGCATCCCACGCGCCAGAAAGCGAAATGCTCCCGGTGGTAGAATCCAAAAGGCCCGGTGAAGTTAACGTAAATCGAGCCACGACCAAATCGTTGCTGCCAAAATCCACCGTGGCGCCAACCGCGATGTTGCCGGTCAGCAAGTTTTTAAAGCCTGCGCCAGTGGTATCCGCCACGAGCAGGACCAATGAGCCGGCCGGAGCCGCGGTGGTGCCAGTGTTATCCGCGAAAATCTCGTCGGCGCCGACAGGGATAGTGACGTTTGCCCGAGTGATGACCGGGAGACAAAGGAGAGCCGCAAAAACAGCCCAGAATTTAAAGGAGCTTTTCATGAAAGGGAGGACCAAACGCACTCAGGGCACAGGAAGGTAGGACGGCGTAAAAGTCCAAACCAGAGATCCGGGATTGGCGCGACTGCCAAGCCGGATGACAAAAGCCTGACCCGGACTGGCCAGGACATCGGTGTCGTGAATAGTTCCAGGGCCATTGGGATCGCCCACCAACCGCCAACCCGGCCCATTAAAATGGTTTGCGGGGTCAGTGTAGTAAAAGTATTCGGCGGTGGCGGACTTGTTTTGAGCGATCGTGTTGGGGTCGAACTGCAGAATGAGATCAGAGGGATTGAAGGTCGTGGATTGAGTCAAAACATTGGACAAGCCGGATTGGGCCAAGGTAACCGACACCGGCACCGGCAGCGAAACCGCGTTGTCCTGCGGCGTATTGGCGGCCAAGGCATTGATAATGACCGACTGCGCCGACATGGGGACGTTGCCCACGAGCACCAACTGGGTGTCCGCCGAGCTTAACGGATGGCGGACGATGAACAAAGTGTCGGGCGGGAAGATGACGTCCGGCACAATGGTGGTGGGCGGCGTGGACGGATTGGTTTGCTGCCGCCAGCCCGGGCCATTGAAATTTGAACCGGCATAATAGAAGTATTCCGCCGCAGCCGAGAGATTGATGCCCGACACATTGCCGGGAATGGTAATGATGACCGACTGAGTGTTGAGATTAAAGTTCTGACCAGTGTGCAGACCCTGGCCGCTGGGGAAGAGGGTATTCAGCGTCCAGAAAGGGATGACGCGGAAAGTGTCGCCATTGGCCACGTTGCCGCTGAGGCCGGCGTCGCCATTAGGATTAATGGTGATGGTGGAGGCGTCGTTGGCGGTGACGGTATAATACATGCCCGCGCGGTTGCCGGAAGTGAATTGCAGGTAATAGGTATTCGTCTGGCTGGGGCTGGAATAAATAAACTGATTCGCCGTGAGGTTGGCCGAAGCGGAGACGCCGATGATGTTGCTGGAAATACTGGCGTTGCTGGACACCTGCGTCTCAAGCGCGACCGGGCGGTGGAAGGGCAGGGAAACGTGCGTGTCCGAACCGCCCTTGAGGGTGAGCGTAACCGCGCCGACGGGATCGGTCGTCACCGTCTGCGCGCGCAGCGCCGTCGTCAAAGCCACGGAAGCCGCGAGGCCGCCAAGCAGAGCGAGGAACGAACGGCGAATTTTCATGGTTGGAGGACGAGAACGAAGCGGTGGTGCGACCGCGGCAAACTGGAATAAAGTTGTTCTTACATGAACCAGAAACCGCAGATAAAGACCCCCTTTAGACCACGGGCGATCCAACTCATGCTTGAGGGCGTAATTTTCGTTGATTTTACCGGTTTTGGCAAGCTCATTTTCGGTGCCAAACGGGCAAACTTTTTCGCTTTCGGAACGGCGTTGACTCCTCCGCCCGAGGCTGGCAGCGTGAAACCTTTGTCCCCAGGCGCAACCGCCCGCCGGACACGGCCCTTTACCCTCACCATCCATGATCACCTGGTTCCAACGTGTTTTCGGCAAGCACTTTAAGTGGGTCCTGCTGGCCTTTTTGGTCGTCCTGCTGTTCTCCTTTATTGTCGGCATCGGCGCCATGCCGCGCCTGAACCCGGTGGGCGCGCGGACCAAGTCGCAATCGTTCCTGGGCGTGGACGTGAACGATCCGCAGGTCATGCAGAACCTGGCGGACGACGTCCGGTTTGCGTACGGGAACCTGTACAAATACCAAATCACGACCGACCAGGAGCTGGTGCTGCTCGTGGAGCAACGCATCGTCCTGATGCACCTCGCGGACGAATGGAACATCCCACAGCCGACCGCGAAACAACTGGAGGACTACCTGCGTAACGCCCGGGCCTTCCGCGATCCGGACGGACATTTTAGCAACGAACTCTACCAGAAATTCAAAGACGAGGTGGATGCCGCCCCGGCGGCCCAGCGCGAA
>JABDGR010000057.1 GCA_013285985.1 Verrucomicrobiota bacterium | reverse complement strand
CGTGCCGCCCACGAAGATTCTATATGCGACGTTTGACCATCCATTGCTCAAGCTGGCGGGGCTGGATGGGTTGTTGAACTTGTGGCATGAGATCGAACCGGCGCGGGATGGAACGGAGTATTTGTTTCTCGACGAGATTCAATACACAAAGGACTGGCAGACATGGCTAAAACACCAGGTGGATTTCCAAAAGCACCGGCGTATTGCGGTGACGGGTTCAGCGACACCGCTGGCGGCAGAAGGTCAGGAATCAGGTGTCGGGCGGTGGCATACACAGCGATTGGCGACATTGTCGTTTTACGAATATCTGCAAATCAAGAAAATCGCCGCACCGCAATTGCCAGCGGTGGGTTCCTTAAACCAGTTGTTTGATTGGTCGCCGGTGCGATTTGCGCAGATAGCAGAGGAGGCGCGGGCGTTGGTGGGAGACTTCCATGAGTATCTATTGCGGGGCGGCTTCCCGCAGAGTGCGCTAGTCGAGAGCATTACTCAGGCGCAAAAGCTCCTGCGCGAAGACATCGTGGACAAGGTGCTCAAGCGGGACATGACGGCTTTGTTCGGCGTGCGTCGGGTCTTGGAATTGGAGCAGACGTTTCTTTACCTGTGCCTGCACGATGGTGGACTGCTCGACATGACAACCCTGTGCAAAAACTTGGAAGTTAAGAAGGCTACGGCGAACAATTTTATCGCACTGCTGGAGAATACACATTTGATTCATCGGCTGCCGCCCTTCGGTTACGGAAAGGAAATCTTACGGGCGCGTTATAAGGTTTATCTGGCTGACGCGGCCATTGCGCCCAGCGTTATGCTAAAGGGAAAATCTTTATTGGAAGATAGTGCCGCGCTTGGCGTAGCGGTGGAAACGGCATTTTTTAAGCATGTTTTCACGCGTTACTACGACCGGAGCGTGGGGTTCACCTATTGGCGCGGAAAGAAGGATCATGAAGTGGACATTATCGCCTCAGTGGAAGGGCGGCTCGTGCCGTTCGAGGTGAAATATCGCTCACAGGCCACCGGCTTGGGCGAGTTGAAGGGGATGCAACAGTTTTGCGCCGAACGGAAGGTCGCACGCGGGTATGTAATCACAAAGGAAATCACAGACTTCGGCGTGCTATCACTCGGCGCGGCGGGTGGTGGCGCTTCGGTGGTGAAAATTCCTGCGCCACTGGCGTGTTATTGGCTGGGGCGTTCAGAAGTGGAAACGGCGGATAAGCCATAGGCGCAAGCTCATCCACGGAATATCGCATCCTTGCGGCACGGCACAAGTGTGCCCGAAAAATTTGCCACAAATTTGCCAGTAGAGCTGTTTTTCGCTTCACTTCGGTGAAATTTTCTGCATTATGTTTCTTGTTCTAACTCACTCATCCACAACATAAACCACGCTCAGCGAAGCGTTTCTGTTGTTGGCCCGGCGGCGGTTCGAATCCCTCCCTCTCCGCCATTTTGAAAATTCACGCCACTACCCGCGGGCTGATCACCATGATTTGGCGGGCGTCCGCAAAGTCTTCGGCATCAAACCAGCTTTCCTTTTGCGCGTTGACCGTGCCGAGGTAAATCAGGCCATTCGTCAGCAGCAAATGCTTGACGTCCCGCTTGTTGGTCAGGGCCGCGCGTGGGATATGCCCATCCACCTCGAGCAGCTTGATCTGCGTGGCGTCGCGCGCGGTCAAATCCGCGTAGACTTTTTCCAGGTTTTTCTGGAAGGTCAGCTGGGTGACGTATTTGGCGGCCAGCTTTTCTGAAAGGATGATGTTGTGGTACGGCCCGCGGCGGTTGAGCAGCTTTTCGGTGTCGGGGTCGTCCACCACCGTGATGATTTTCCGGCTGAAGGGATCGTCTTCGCCAAACTTGCCGCGGATAAAAAGCGAGAGGCGGAACGCCAGGTCGTCCTCCAGGTTGATGATGATTTTGTCAAATTCTCCCTCGCACAGCCGGATCATGAATTCCGGGTCGAAATATTCTTCGGGCCGGGGTAGCACGATCTGGTTGTTGCGGTAGCATTCCAGGCTGTCCTCGTTTAGGAAATCGCCGAGATTCTCGAACCGGCGCTCGTCGCCAATCACGCACAACCGGCATTGGGCAATGGCCGCCGGGGCATTGATCACGTGGGTCGTGGGCGCGCGGGTCGGCAGGTCGGTTTCATAAGTAATGGCGAGTTCGTTGGATGCAATCAGCAACAGCCATTCTCCGGCCTGTAGCATCCGCCCCAGCGGCGCCAGCGCAATATCCAAGCCTACGGCGGAGGCGTGCGAGTAGCCAATCAAAACGCCCGTCGTAAAGCGCGCCGAAAGCTCCTCAAACGTCAGCCCGATCCGCAGGCCCTGCGCCGCAAAACGCTGTGGGTTCACAAAATAAATCGAATTGTGCCCGAAGGAAAACAGCTCCAGGTAGATTTCATAGTAAGCAATGTCGAGAATGGCCCGCGACAGGATGGTGGACACGATGTCGCCCGGCGCCGTCACGGAAAACAACGGTTCCCCGCCCACGGAGGTGAGCAACCGCGCGATCTCGTGGCTTTTGATGGTGTGGAACAATTCCACCGTGCATTTTACCGGTCGCTTTTCCGCGTGCCGTTGTCCCAAATGCGTGCGGAAGGCCTCTTCGTTGGTCAGCATGGCCAGTATTTTTATATTCTGGCTGTCCGCGAGGTAGGGGTCGGTCTTCGTTTCATCCAAAAGCAGGAGAATCCCCAGCGCGGCGAGAATGGAAATCCTTTCGTACGTTTCAAAGGTGAACAAATCGCCCAAGCGCAGGTAAATGTTGAGAAAGGGCCAGTTGGAGATTTCCAAATCATTCCAAAACTCCTCCATCTGTTTTTCGTCACCCAGTAAAATGACCACATCCAGGGTTTGCCCCAGTCCGGCATACTTCACATTCATCTCGTCCAGCATGATCGGCAGCTGGCGGTTGCGGTGGATGATGAGGATGTGCCCCTTTTTATGGAAGGGCCGGGTCCCTCCGCGAATATGTTCGATTAATTCCTCCAGTGCCGTCGTCAGCACGGAAATAATCAGCGAAACGAGAATCAACCCGAGAATCAGGACAAAGAACCCAAAGAATATTTGCTGGAACCCATCGGCCGCGCCATACGTCCCCGGGTCGGCAAACAGCGTGTAGCAGTAGGAGAGCGAGCCGGTCAGCGGCGTGAAAATGAAAATCAAAATCGCGCTGACGATGAAGATCAGCACCAGTTGCACCGGCAGCGAGGCCATCGCAAAGCCGTCCACCGTCAGCAGGCGTAGCAGGCGGCCCAGTCGAATCCGGGTGGAAGGACGTTTGTTATTGGGGGGTTTTCGCAAGGCGTATTGAGGTGGCAGAAAATCCGCCCGATTGCACCCTCTATTATTTCCTTCGCGACAAATTAAAGCTGTCCACCAGCCTAATCCACTGAAACTCAACTTGTTCAATATTCGACTGTCACTGAAATGAAACGAAGCCTCGGAAATGGAACGCAAGCCGTCCCGCCAGTTTTAATAAATTGGTTCTTGTCGCTGGCACTGTTTTCTCTACCGTTAAATGGCAAATGTCCGCGTCCCGGCGCCAGTCCCGGGCTTCAACCATGCCAACATCTCGCACCGAGTTTGCCTACAACAGTAAAGTGGAGGGTGAAGTCGTTGTCTCCCAGGCGGATGCGGTCATCAACTGGGTTCGGAGTCACTCCGTCTGGCCCATGCCCATGGGTCTCGCTTGCTGCGCCATCGAACTCATGGCCGCCGGTGGCGCCCGGTTCGATATTTCCCGCTTCGGCATGGAGGTCATGCGCTTTTCTCCGCGCCAGAGCGACTGCATGATCGTCGCCGGCACCGTCACTTATAAGATGGCCGAGGTCGTCCGCCGCATCTACGAGCAAATGGCCGCGCCCAAATGGGTTGTCGCCATGGGTGCCTGCGCCTCGACGGGCGGGATGTACCGCTCTTACGCCGTTTTGCAAGGTGTGGACCGCATCGTCCCCGTGGACATCTATATCAGTGGCTGCCCCCCGCGCCCGGAGGCCCTGCTGGACGGCATGATGCTCCTCCAGGATAAAATTCGCAAAGAACAATCGGCGTATGGCTTGCTCACCCCGCGCCCGCGTGAACCCTCCCTCGTCACCGGCAGGCCCTAGCAATGGACACCATTGTCGATACGCTCAAGTCGAAGTTCCCCTTCGTGACGCCCCGGCCCTCCCATGACCAGCCGGCGGTGAATGTCCCTGCCGACCATCTGCGCGAAGTCGCCCAAGTTCTGCGCGATGACCTGGGTTACGACATGCTGCTCGACCTCTGCGGCGTGGATTGGGACCAGGCCCGCCCGCGCTTCGGCGTCATCTATCATTTTTACCACAGCGGCAAAAAAACCTACCTGCGCGTCGCCACCCTCGCGCCCGATAGCGCCGCCCCTGCCGTTCCTTCGCTCGCTGATTTGTGGCCGGCAGGGGACTGGCATGAACGCGAAGCCTACGACATGTTCGGCATCCACTTTGAAGGCCACCCGAACCTCACCCGCATCCTGATGTGGGAGGGCTATCCTTATCATCCGCTCCGCAAAGAATTTCCCCTCGCCGGCATTGAAACCGAACTTCCCGCCGCCGACACCGCCGCTGCCACCGGCGCCAAGGTCATTGCCGCGCCGATGATGGGCGGCCCGTTCCAGGCCGGCACGCAGGAACACCACCACATGTCCGATGCCGAGCCCCGCGCCGGCGACCAAAGTTGGACGGAATCCAAACCCAAGCCCGGCCAAAAGGGTTAACGCTTTATTTTTTCTTTTCATGGCCACCACTGAAATTTCCCTGGGCGACACCGGCGCGCGTGGCGCCGCCTATGCCGAAGAGCTGCAGGGCGAGCACATGACGCTCAACGTCGGCCCGTCGCATCCGACGACCCACGGTGTTCTGCGCTTGCTCATCGAGTTGGATGGCGACCGCGTCATCAAATGCGAGCCGGTCATCGGCTACCTGCACCGCGGCGACGAAAAAATCGCCGAGAACATGACCTACAACCAGTTCGTGCCCTATACGGACCGGCTGGACTACCTCGCGCCCCTCGCCAACAACGTCGCCTACGCCATCGCGGTCGAAAAACTCGCCAACCTGAACATTCCCCCGCGCTGCCAGGCCATCCGCGTCATTTGCTGCGAACTCGCCCGCATCTCGTCCCACCTCCTTGGCATCGGCGTCTTCGGCATGGACGCCGGCGCGTGGACGATTTTCATGTACACCTTCACCCAGCGCGAAAAGCTCTACACGCTGTTTGAGGAATTGACCGGCGCGCGTTTCACCACCAGCTACACGCGCATCGGCGGCGTCATGCGCGACATGCCCGACGGCTGGCTCGGGCGCGTCAACAAATTCTGCCAGGAGGTCCTCCCGGTCCTTGACGAAGTGGACAAGCTGCTTTCCCGCAACAAAATTTTCCTCCAACGCACCGAAGGCATTGGCGTCATCACCAAGGAGGACGCCCTGGCTTACGGGATTACCGGCGCCAACCTCCGCGCTGCGGGTATCGAAGCCGACTTGCGCAAGGACAATCCGTACTGCGGTTACGAAAATTACGACTTCGAAGTCCCCATCGGCACCCGCGGCGATTGCTTTGACCGTTACATCGTGCGCGTGGAGGAAATTCGCCAGAGCGTGCGTATCGTCCGCCAGGCCATCGAGAAAATGCCCGACGGCCCGTGGTATGCCGAGGACGCCAAGAAAATCTTTGCCCCGCCCAAAGGCAAGGTGCTCACCAGCATGGAGGAGTTGATTCAAAACTTCATGATTGTCACCGAAGGCCCGCAGATGCCGCCGGGCGAGGTCTATTTCGAGGCCGAAAATCCCAAGGGCGCGCTGGGCTTCTATATCTTCTCCAAGGGCGGCGGCGTGCCGTACCGCCTGCACATCAAAGGGCCGAGCTTCGTTTCCCTCGGCATCCTGCCCAAAATCATGCCGGGCCACTTGCTCACCGACATCACCTGCATCCTCGGCAGCCTGGACTTTGTCCTTGGCGAATGCGACCGCTAGCCATGAACCTTTCCGAAAAAACCCTCAAATACATTGACGGCTTGATTCCGCGCTACCCGCAGAAGCGGAGCGCGATGCTCATGGTTCTCCACGCTATTCAGGAGGAGCAGGGTTTCTTGTCCAAGGACGCGATTGAGTGGACCGCGCAGAAATTGGAAGTCGTCCCGATGGCGGTGTACGAAGTGGTCACGTTCTACCCGATGTTTCGCCAGGCACCCATCGGCCGCCGCCACGTCAAGGTCTGCCGCACGCTCTCTTGCGCGCTCCGCGGCGCTTACAAGGTTTGCGATTCTCTTCAGCACGAGCTGGGCTGCGGCCTCGGCCAGACTTCCGCCGACGGCAATTACACTGTCGAGTTCGTCGAGTGCGTCGCCGCTTGCGGTTCCGCCCCGGTCGTTATCGTGGATGACAAATTGCACGAAAACATCACGCCGGAAAAAGCCCCCGATTTCGCCGCGAAAATCAAAAAGGAAACCACTGTCTCGCTGCCTCCTTCGCGCTACTAACCTTTTCTTTCCATGCCCGCCACCGAACGCCGCATCATCTACCGTCACATCGACGAGCCGGGATACACGACTGACCTCGTGTGTTACCAACGGCACGGCGGTTATGAGATTTTGCGCAAGGCCATCCAGCGCCAGCCCGAGGAATTGGTTCAGGAAGTCAAGGACTCCGGTTTGAAAGGCCGTGGCGGCGCGGGCTTCCCGACCGGTGTAAAGTGGGGCTTCCTCGACCGCAAGTCCGGCAAGCCGGTTTATCTCATCTGCAACGCCGACGAATCCGAGCCGGGCACTTACAAAGACCGCCAGATTATATATAAAGACCCGCACCAGTTGATCGAGGGCACCGTTTTGTCCGCCTTTGCCATCCAGGCCAGGCTCGCCTTCATTTACATTCGCGGCGAAATGTTCGGCGGTTTTACCATTCTCGAGCGTGCCATCGAGGAGGCCCGCGCGGCGAATTTCGTCGGCAATAATATTTTGGGCTCCGGCTATTCGGTGGACATCATCGTGCATCGCGGCGCGGGTTGTTATATCTGTGGCGAGGAAACCGGCCTCATCGAATCGCTCGAGGGCAAGCGCGCTTACCCGCGCATCAAGCCGCCGTATTTCCCCGCCGTCCTCGGCCTCTACAACTGCCCGACCATCGTCAACAACGTCGAGACCCTCTGCCAGGTGAAGCACGTGCTCGACATGGGCGGCAAGGAATTCGCCAAAATCGGTGTTCCCGGCGACAGCGGCACGCACATCTGGGGCTTGAGCGGCCACGTCGCCAAGCCGGGTTATTACGAAATCGAGTCCGGCAAGGCTACCGTGCGCGATTTGCTTTACGACTTCGGCGGCGGCCCGCCCGCCGGGCGCACCATCAAGGCCATCATCCCCGGCGGCGTCTCGATGAAGATTTTACGCATGGGCGAAAAATTCAAGGTCAAGCTGCCCGACGGTTCTCCCGGCGAATGGGGCGTGCTCGACATCCCGCTCGACTCGGGCAGCTTTGCCCAGTGCGGCACTTCCCTCGGCACCAGCGGCATGATTTTCATGGACGACACGACCGACATGGTCGAGGCCCTCGCCAACCTCAACGCCTTTTACGCCCACGAAAGCTGCGGCCAGTGCACCCCATGCCGCGAAGGCTCCCTCTGGCTCAAGAAAATCACCACTCGTGTTTGCGACGGCGGCGGGCGGATGGAGGACATCGACCTCGTCAAGACCATTGCCGACCAGGTCGCCGGTCGCACCATCTGCGCGCACGGCGAAGCCGTCGCCTGGCCCTGCCAGAGCAATGTTCCCAAGTTCCGCGACGAGTGGGAGGCCAAAATCCGCGCGCAAATCCACGCCCGCGAACATCCCGAGGGCGCCGCCACCACCGCCCGCACCGGCCTGCGTCTCGTTTAATTCAAAAATCTTTCTTTCATGTCTGCTCCCGCCACCAATCTCGTCACCATCAATGTCGATGGCCGTGACTACCAGGTCCCGGCCGGGTTGAACCTGATTGACGCCCTCGAACTCTTCGGGCTCGAAATTCCGCACTATTGCTACCACCCGAAGCTCACCGTCGCCGGTAACTGCCGCATGTGCCTCGTCGAAACTGGCATGCCCATGCGCGACCGGGCCACCAACCAAATCATCATCGAGCCGGATGGCCGCATGAAAATCGGCTGGGGCCCCAAACCCGCCGTCGCCTGCACCACCAATTGCTCCGCCGGTCTGCATGTGCGCACGAATACCCCCGTCGTCAAAGACTGCCGCGAGGGCGTCATGGAATTTCTGCTGGTGAATCATCCGCTCGACTGCCCGATTTGCGACCAGGCCGGCGAGTGCAAGCTCCAGGAATTTGCCACCGATTACGGCCGCGGTTACAGTCGCTTTGTCGAGGAAAAGAACGTCAAGCCCAAGCGCACGAAGCTGGGTCCACGCGTCATGCTCGACGACGAGCGCTGCATCCTCTGCTCGCGCTGCGTGCGTTTTTGCGACGAGATTGTGAAGGACCCCGTCCTCGGCTTCATCGACCGCGGCAGCTATTCCACGCTGACCTGCTATCCCGGCCGTGAAC